>NZ_JCAFTG010000003.1:0-466235 GCF_059370035.1 Stenotrophomonas sp. YJH_SMC_37 | reverse complement strand
GGCGGCCCAACGAAAGAGGCCGCTTCCACTGAGGTTCTGAAGTACTGTGCTGCTCACGGCGGTGGGCAGTGCACGATCAAGTACACGGATTGCAGTGAGCCGATCTTCCAAGAGTTCTGATTGCTCTATGAAGCTGCGTTGGAACATCCGACGTCCAACGCCTATCGCACTTTGGTAGAGGGATCTGAGTGGCTGGGGCCATCATGAGGTGAACTCTCGAAGCTAAACTCGGGAGTTCGGTCCCGTGCCCGAAGAATTGGGCTGCGTGCGCGTCAAAAATGCTGACGTATCGCGCCCTTAAACGCGGGTGCCTTTCTCGTCGATGAGGACACTCTGGAGACCAGGACTGCGGGTGACGCTGCGCGGCGCAGAAGGGGGGGCGTGGGCTTGATCCTGACGAACACTACTTTGACTATCCTGACGGCGCTCTCCTTGAGTGCGGTGGGGCAACGATGATGCGTTCATCGAATTCAGGTGCTGTAGTTCCAGCGGGTTGGTGACTGTTCACGATAGGCCCGTTTTTTGTGTGATCAATTGCGCTTTTCTTTTCGGGCCCCCTTCGACGAACGGTGCTTCCTCGAAGTAAGCTGCGTACGCGTCAAAAATCCGACGCATCGGTGCAATTGAGCGCAGGAGCTTTTCCGTCCATGAGGACTCTGACGACCCACCGTGCGGGCGACGCTCATGACCATCGAAGCCCTCGCAGGGCCAGGGCTATCATCCGCTTTGGCGGGCATCGGGACAGGTGGCGTATTGCGCGGTGTCCCGGCCCTTGCATGGATACTGGCAAGACGGCTTGGAAGGAGTTGCAGGGGATGGAGAAGGGGAGCGGCACGCACATGGACAATGCGTTGGCGTTCGTGCCGTCCGGCGCGAACCTGCTGGAAGCCGTGCGCGGTGATCTGACCGGCAATGGTTTCCAGGACCAGCTCCTGGTGATCGACCAACCTCCTCCGGAGGGCTTGCTGCCGGGCGAGCACGGTCCCAACCGGGTGCTGTTGCTGCTGCTGGGCGATGCTGCCGGCCGATGGCAGCTGGCGGCGCGCAACGACAAGCTGGTGCCATGCTCTACCCGCGGCGGCATTGCCGGTGATCCCTTCGCCTACGTGACGATCGAGGATGGCGCGTTCAGCGTGATCACCAACGGCGGCAGCCGCGAGCGCTGGAGCAGCACCTACACGTTCCGCTACGCGCCGTCCGAGCAGGTCTGTTGGGTCCATGGCGTGCAGCGCCGGGTGGTCGACACCGAGACCGAGGCAACCCACACCCGTGACTTCTCGGCGGCCGAGCTGGGCAGGGTACGGTTTGAGGACTTTGACCCGTCCGTGGTTGCTGACGTGAGCTTGCCTTGAGTGCCGCGCCTGTGAGGAGGCAGGAGGACCCCACGATGATCGAGCAGGAGTTTGACCGTGTCGCAGGATAGAGAGTCGCAATTGTTGCGACAGGCCACGGAGGCCGGCATCACCTCGTCCCGGGAACTGGCCAACTTCATGGCGCAGGCCGTGCACGAGTCGCGTGGCCTGAGCCGGCTCAATGAAAGCTTCAACTTCACCCGGGGCATCTCGCAGATCCCGGTCGAGGCCGCGTGGCGTAATGGCAATGGTGCGCTGGAGCGTGCCCGCCAAGAGGCGTTGCGCGGTCGCCCGGAGAACCTGGCCGAACTGATGTACGGCGGGCGGATGGGCAATGACGCGCCGGGCGACGCGCTGAAGTACCACGGCCGTGGCTATCTTCCGCTGGTCGGAAAGGAGAATTACGAGCGTGCCGGCAAGGCGCTGGACCTGGACCTTGTGAACCATCCGGAACTGGCTGCGCAGCCCGAGCACGCCGGCCGCATCGCGGTCTGGCAATGGCAGACACGCGTTCCGGAGGCGGCACGCGAGGATGTGCGCGAGGCCACGCGTGCGATCAATGGCGCACTCAATGGCATCGAGGCCCGCCAGCAGCGCTTCGAGGTCTGGCAGCAGAAGCTGACGCCGGACGTGATGGCGCGTCTGGATAGGGGCGAAGTCGGGGCGCCGGCGCAGCAGACCGGTGCACGGGACATGTCGCAGCCGGGCGCGCCGGGACACGTACTGTTCCAGGGCGCACGCCAGCACCTGCAGCAGATGGGGCCGCAAAGCGGTCTGCGCAGCGTGCAGGAACTGGACAATGCTGCCGGCGCACTGGCGCTGAGCGCGCAGAAGGCGGGGATGTCGCGCATCGATCATCTACTGGCTGGCAACGACGGTCGCACGTTGTTTGCCGTGCAGGGCGCGCTGGGTGACCCAGCCATGCTGCGCGCGTCGGTTGATCGCGAACAAGCGGCGCAGCAGCCGCTGGCGCAGAGCAGCCAGCAGTTGGCTGCCAATGTCGCCCAGCAGGACCCGGCGGCCGCGCTCGCCCGCGAGCAGGAGCAGCGTTCTCGATCCCTGTAACACCGATGCCGGCGGGCAGGGTGCCCGCTGGCGCTTTACGTACGACGCGTGGCGCCCTGTGGCGCCGACATGGAAACCCACCCGTAAGGACACCACATGCGAATCGTTCCCCCGAATGTCCGGCACGCCGCGGCCCGCTGCAATGCATCCGTGCGCCGCCTGCCGCCGCTCTGGCTGCTGTCACTTGGACTTGCCGCAGCGTCGGCACAGGCTCAGGAGGCAGCGGCGCCCGTCGTGGAGACGCACCCCGCTGCAGAGGCAACTGTTGACGCGCCTGCAGGGGCGGCGCCCGTTACAGCGCCCGCGGTGGCCGACGCCGTTGTCGTGACGCCGGCTCCCGAAGTACCGGTTGCTGTGACACCCCCTGCGGCACCCGTGGTGGACGCGCAGCCCGCGCCCGCTTCGGACCCGGCGCCTGCGCCCGTTGCGCCCGCAGCGGCGGCGCCTGTGGCTGCACCGCCTGCCGTCGTCGAGCCAGCCGTCCCGGCGGTAGCTCCCGCGCCACCCGCCTTGGCCATCGTGCCGTTGCCGCCAGAGCAGGCGACCGAGCGGGCGCTCGGTGCCCGCTGCCCGGTGGATCTGGCCGGGCGGCTGGCGACCCAGGGCGACCTGCTGATTGGCGCCTGCCAAGGCACCATGCCGGCGCATCTGGCCGCGTTGCTGGTCGCGCTGCCCGTGCAGGACATCCACCTGCCGCGCAGCTGGCGCGAGCGTGAGGTGCGGCAGAAGGCATGGTTCAAGGCGGTGCCGGGCTACGGCCAGCGCCCGGACTTCATCGTGCGGATGGGCGACATCTGGGTGCGCTCGCTGGAAGGGCGCGACGGCGACAGCACGTTCTATCTGGTGTCAGCACCGTTCACCTGCAGCGACCAGGTCGCCAACCGCGATGAGTACGGCGCGGAGCCGGTCCGCGTGCCAGCGGGTGATTGTCGCGAGGCCTATGTGGCCCAGCGTGTGTACCAGGTCCGCGGGGACGCGCCGCCGAGGGATGTGACCGCCGATGCCATGCCGGCCATGCCGCCGGTGACGGACGCCGACCGTGCGCGACAGCTGTCGCGTGAGGGACGTGTCATCCTGGACCATAGCAAGTTGCAGTACGGCCCGGCCATGCGCTGGTTCGTGCAGTACCCGGAGTCTGCGCAGAAGGGCGGTCCGCGCGCCTACGGTGACTGGAACCGCGAGCACATCGCGTTCGTGGTCTGGACTGGGGATCGCTTCGAGCTGCGTGAGAAGGTCGCACGCGCCCTGTGGCCCTGTGATCCGGTGGCACCCGGCGATCGTGCCTGCGGCGGATTCCCGGATTCGGGCCCGGATCCGTTCGTGACTGCCGGAGTAGGCGTGCCAGTGGCGGCCTCCAGCCCCTGAGCCGGAGTGCCGAAGGGTGCGGGAGCCGGGGTGACCGGCTCCCGCGCTGCATCAGGCCTGCAGGCTGCGGGTCTGGTTCCGCTGCTGTTCGAGCTGCTGGTCGCGCTCCAGCGCAACGCGCTGGTCGGCGGCCTGCTGGTCGATGCGCTGGCTGCTCTGTTCCAGCGGGGTGTTCATCGCCACTGCCGTATCCACCGACACACGAAGGTGGGCGGGGTCACCGCCCTGGCCCTGCACGGCGAAGCTGCGCGAGGCATCGGCATTCATGACCACTTCGTCGATGCGCTTGCCGCCTGCTGCGTGCATTTCGGCGGCCAGACTGCCTGCCAGTTGCGTGCTCATCACGTCTGGTACCCGGCCGACGCGGACATCCTGCGCGTGCACGCCACGGATCGCGTCGTTGAACAGTGGGTTGCCCACATGGTTGGCATCGTCCATTCGCAGCATGCTGGTGTGATGGCCGTTCTTCTCCGCTTCGCGGCGTGCCGGCTCACCGGGCTGCAGCGGGCCGCGGATGTGGTCGTACAGGTCGACGGCGCCGCCTGGAATGCCCCGCGCCGCGCGGGTGACACCACGGCGCAGTGATTCAACGTCGTCGCGGTACTCCTCGATCATCCTGGCGTTGTCTTTTGCCAGCTTCTGCGTTTCCGGGTGCTGCAGCACCGAGCCGTCACCGAGGAAGTTGCCCAGCTTGTGCGCGCCGAACGAGCTGCCTGCGGCGATGATCGGCCGGTCGGGGATAAGGGCGCGCAACGAGTGATTGCTGAAACCGTTCGCGGCGAGCGTGCTGATTTCATTCGGCCTGGCGTAGATGTGCACCTGGCCGAAGTGCGGCGACGCCGCGCTGACCGGATCGGAGGCCATGACATGGTTGATCATGGTGTTGCCGCCTTCCGGGATGCGGTAGCTGAGGCTGACCGCGCCATAGGCGTTGAAGGTTTCGCCCTTGACGTTGAAATGGTGCGAGGTGATCTGGGCCAGTGCGCCACCGAGAGAGTGGCCAGTGACGGTGACCTGGGGAGCAGGTTCACCGTTCAAGCGAGACTGAAGCGCGACGCCTTCAAGCGTCCTTTGTGTCAGGGCAATCGCGTCAGGAGCCTGCACGTTCGTGCGTGCCACCACCATGCCGCCATCGGTCAGAATCGCATCGCGAGCTATCTGCTCGGTGCCGCGATGCGCAATGACGATCTCTTTGGTGTCTACTCGCTGATAGACGGTGCCTTGATAGCCGTTGAGGCGATTATTGACGTGCTCAAGTATCTTGTACTCATGGCCGTTTAACGTGACTTTCTCCTCTAGGCCGGGTTCACGTCGGCCGACGGCCCGATCCTTATAGGCGTCATCAGATAGCGCGGCGTAATCCTGGGAGGTGATGGTCACGGCGCCACCTCGCTTGCGGAGAGGGTGATCGTAAACAGCTTGTCCTGAAGGTCAGGGGCGTAATTGCTGCGATTGGGCTCGCCACTGGCGGGGAAATTGGGAACGCGATCTGCCTTCGGATAGACCAGATCCGGATAGTAGAGCGTATGTGCGCCACCTTCGGTCAGCGGCTTGGCGTCGACGAAGGTGAGGAAGCGGGTTTCTTCTTCAGCACCCGTTGCCTTGAGCATTGCCCCGGCGCCGGTGAACTCCCACCTGCACACGCCGCGGCCGTAGTAGTCTTCATCCAGCATGCGGTCCACATACAGCGTGCCCCGGTACTCGCCATCAGCGACCTTGCGCAGTTCCACCGGCTCCTGGCTGGTAATCCGTGCAGCCGTGCCGGTGGCCGGCTCGATATAGCCGCACTGGTCTTCATTGGTGACGTCGTACTGGGCCACGCCCTTGACCAGCGCGAAATCGCCGGGGGCGTCCTTCAGGCGCAGCACCAGTTCATAGGCCTTGCGCGGGCTGGGGTTGAGCTTGGCGAGGCCGCGCCCACCCTGGGCGACATCGGCTTCAGCAGCGGCACGTTCCTGGTTCATGGCGGTCTCCGGATGGCAGGCGGTCAACAGAAGCAGAGCAAGGCACGGAATCATCTTGTGGCGCAATGTCGGCCTCCTGGTGTGTAGGGGGAAATGTGGCACTGGCAGCTCATGGCGCGAGCGTCCGCACAGTGGTTGTGGTCGAGAACAGCGCGTCGCGCAGTTCCTCCTTGTAGGCCGACGGATCTTCTTTGCCGCTGGCAGGGAAGTTGGCAGCGAGCTCGGCGCGGGGATAAGCAGTCTTCGGATAGTAGAGAGTCAACGGCGATCCCGCGTCCATGCGCTTCTTGTCGATGAACGTCAGGAATCGCGTATCAGCTTCGCCGGTCGTGGCACGCAACATCGCGCCAACGCCGGTCAGCGTCCAGTGGCACGTACCGCGATCGTAATAGTCCTGGTCCTGCATGCGGTCGAGGTAGAACGTACCGCGGTATTCGTTCTCGCCCGTCCTGCGCAGTTCCACCGGTTCCTGGCTGGTGATGCGGCTGGCCGTGCCGGTGGACCAGATGATCCGCCCGCAGTCTTCGTAGTTGCTGACGTCATACTGGGCCACGCCCTCAACAACCGCGAACGGGCCCGGTGCATCCTTCACTGTCAGCACCAGTTCGTAGGCCTGCTTCGGCGCCGGGTTGAGCCTGGCCAGGCCGCGTCCACCCGCAGCAACGTCGCGCTCGGCATCGGCATAAGGTGAGCACGCGGCCAGCGGCAATAGCGCGATCAACGCCAACAACGGCCGTCCCCTGTGTTCGCGCTGTGCTACATCCATGGCCCGGTCCTGCATGGCGCGTCCATGTCCATATATCATTCCTGGATGACAGGTTTTCCGATTATGGAGCGTGTCGGCAAGCCATTGCCACCCGGCGCGCCATGTTTTTGACGCGCCGGCGGGTGCTACCTCGGGCGTATCGCCTGCGCCGTGGGCGATCCGGTGTTTCCGCTGGCGCTGCGCGCGACGCAGGCTCTTCTGCAGATGTGTGATTCAAATCAATAATTCACATTTCCATCACAGAGACGGGCGCCATGAATTACACAATTCGGCCTGAGTCCAGTAAAGACCGGGCAAGCATCCACGCACTCACTGAGGCGGCCTTCCGTGATGCGCCGCACAGCAGCCACACCGAGCAGTTCATTGTCGATGCGCTGCGTTCGCGTGGAGAGCTGAGTCTTTCGCTGGTCGCCGAGAAGGACGGGCAGGTCGTCGGGCACATCGCCCTGTCGCCGGTGACGATAAGCGATGGCAGCACCGGCTGGTTTGGCGTGGGACCCATCTCGGTGCTGCCCGGATGCCAGGGGCAGGGCATTGGCGCAGCGCTGATGCACGCGGCGCTCGACGCATTGCGTGGGCAGGGCGCGCAGGGCTGCGTCGTGCTGGGGGAGCCGTCCTACTACGGGCGATTCGGGTTCCATGCCGAACCGGGCCTGGTACTGCCGGGTGTTCCAGCAGCGTACTTCCAGGCCCTCTCCCTGGTGCCGCCGATCGCGCAGGGCGAAGTGCGCTACTCAGCGGCATTCGAGGCAAGCGCCCCGCCCGTGGATTGACCCCGCCGCCGGGGCTGATCTCAGCCCTCGTACCGGAGATGGATCAGCGGATACGGGCGGCCCTGCGAATCCAGCGGTGAACGTCCGGTTGCGACGAAGCCCATGCGCTGGTAGAAGCCGACGGCCTGTGCGTTCTGTTCGTTGACGTCGGTACTGAGCTGCGGATGCAGGGCCAGCGCATGCTGCAGCAGTCGCCTGCCGATACCGGTACCGCGCACGTCAGGATCGATGAACAGCGCTTCCATGTGCGTGCCATCGATGAGCATGAAGCCAAGGGGGCGGTCCTGAGCGTCGACGGCCACGGTCATCGGCGCCAGCGGCAGGAAACCGGCGACTTCGGCGTCGATGGCCTGGCGGTCTTCTGCGCTGAGGAAGTCGTGGGTGGCGTCGACGGCGCGGCGCCAGAGGTCGACGAGGGCGGCGCCGTCGTCGGCGCGCGAGGCGCGAAGGGTGGTCATGGGTTCACCAAGGTGCTTTCAATGAGCACGTAGTATCGCGCGTCCCGACCCAGCGTGCAGACCTGGATTCATCCGGCGTTGCGATGGCGGATGAAGGGGCTGTAGGTGGTGGCCTCCGCGCGCAGCACCACGCCGTCCTCGAAATCCGCGCTGTCGTTGAAGGGCACGGTGGGCCACTGCGTCCAGTGCGCCAGGCGTTCGCGGTAGTAGTGCGTTGCTGCAGCCAGTGCCTCGTCGTGTGCCTGCGCGCGCTCCGGTGCCAGCCCGGAACGCACGCCGTGCACCACATGCGGTTCCATCACATCGAAGCCGACGTAGCGCAGGCTGTACATCAACGGCCACAGCAACAGGCGGGTATCACCCTCACGGCCATCCACCGCGCAGGCCCGCGCCGAAGCGCCGGTGGTGACGCTGAGCAGGGCACGCTTGCCGCGCATCGCGCCGTGTTCGTGGCGCAGGCGGCTGTTGTACATCGGCCCGTAGACCAGTACGCGGTCCAGCCAGCCCTTGAGGATCGCCGGTGCCGAAAACCACCACAGCGGGAACTGCAGGATCACCCGATCCGCAGCCCGCAGCAACTGCAGATGACGCTGCACATCGGCGGGCAGCCGGCCCTGTTCGGCGCCATGACGCTGTTCGCGCTGGGCATCGAAGCGGTCGGGCTGCAGGCGCCTTGAATGATGATGGGCCGCTTCCAGTGGATCGAAGCCTTCCGCATACAGGTCGACCACGTCCACCTGCAGGGCGTCATGGCGCAGCTGTTCGGCGGCCTGCGCGGCCAGGTAGGCGTTGAACGAGCGGGGTTCGGGATGGGCAAGCAGGATCAGGGCGCGCATGGGGCGAGGTGTTGGTGGAGTGTGCGACCATCCTCGCGATGCCGGAGTGCCCCGGCAATTACGCACCTTGAGGTAACCATGGCCTGTCCGGGCGATGTCTATGCCGCCGATTGTTCGGCACGTGATGCGCTGGCGCTGATCTCCGGCAAGTGGGTGATGCTGCTGTTGCCGGCACTGGCGCAGGGGCCGCTGCGCAATGGCGCGCTGCTGCGGAAGATCGAAGGCATCTCGCAGAAGGTGTTGACCCAGACCCTGCGGCAGCTGGAGCGCAATGGCCTGGTCGAGCGGTGTGAGCTGGGCAAAAAGCCACTGCATGTGGAGTACCGGCTGACCGAAGTCGCGCGTGGCCTGGTTGACACGCTGTCCGCTCTGGACCGTTGGGCCGAGCACAACTTCCAGGCACTGGACGCCGCCCGCGAGCGCTTCGACGCACGCTAGCGGCGCCTGCACGGCCGCGGGCGTACAATGCGGCCCCGGCGGCCATCCTGGCCCTGCACACACGCGAGAACCGCCATGACCGATGCTCTGGGTGTACCGGTGCACGACGCCGATGAACGCTGGATGCGCCACGCGCTGGCCCTGGCCGAGCGCGCGCAACGCGAGTTCGATGAGATTCCGGTCGGTGCGGTACTGGTGGGCGCCGATGGCCAGCTGCTGGGCGAGGGCTGGAACCTCAACATCGCCTCGCACGATCCCAGCGCGCATGCCGAGATCGTGGCCATGCGGGCCGGTGGCACGCGGCTGGCCAACCATCGGCTGCTCGGCAGCACTCTGTACGTGACCCTGGAACCGTGCGCAATGTGTGCGATGGCGATCGTGCATGCACGCGTTGCCCGCCTGGTCTACGGCGCCAGCGACCCCAAGACCGGCGCCTGCGGCAGCGTGTTCGACCTGCTCGGCGATGCCCGCCACAACCACCGGGTGGAGATCCATGGTGGGGTGCTGGCCAAGGAGGCCAGCATGCGCCTGACCAATTATTTCCGCGCCAAGCGTGGCAAGCCGCCGTTGCTGCTGGAAGACCACGCCGGCGAGGGCTGAGAGGCGAAAGGGTATGATGGGCGCCTCTTTCCCTTACCGGTAGGCCGCGCGCCTGCCCAGCAACGAGGCGACACAATGGCGGACACCGGCGCGGCCAACGAGCGACTGATCTGGATCGACCTGGAAATGACCGGGTTGGATACCGATAACGATTCGATCATCGAGATCGCCACGGTGGTGACCGATGCCCAGCTCAATGTGCTGGCCGAGGGCCCGGAGTTCGCCATCCATCACCCGCTGGAAACGCTGGAAGCGATGGACGAGTGGAACCGCAACCAGCACCGTCGCTCGGGCCTGTGGCAGCGCGTGGTGGACAGCACCACCACCCTGGGCCAGGCCGAAGCGCAGACGGTGAACTTCCTGGCGCAGTGGATCCCGGCCGGCCTTTCGCCGATGTGCGGCAACTCGATCTGCCAGGATCGCCGCTTCCTGCACCGCCAGATGCCGCGGCTGGAGAAGTACTTCCACTACCGCAACCTGGACGTGTCCACCGTGAAGGAACTGGCCAAGCGCTGGGCGCCGAGCGTGGCCGCTGGCGTCGGCAAGAACAGCAACCATACCGCGCTGAGCGATGTACACGATTCAATCGCCGAGCTCCGCCACTACCGCCAGTTCATGGGCGCGCTGTCGGGCCTGCCCACGGCCTGAACAACAACGCCGGGCATGGCCCGGCGCTACCGGATGACACGCGAACTGGTAGTGCCGGCCGCTGGCCGGCAAGGCGTCGGGGTCGGATCCCTTTCCCGCGGAAAGGGCTCTGACCCCTCTGTCGTGACCCGCGACGAAGCGTTCAACTACCGGGCGCTAAGATCGGCCCCATGAACGAGCCGATCCTGCTTCCCCGCGACATTGTCCACGACGCCCGCGACTGGTCCGACCTGCAGCGGGCGGTGGCGCTGCTGGAAGCGCCGACCCTGACCGCGCGCATGGCCAACCTGGTCGGCACGCCGCTGGAGTTCGCGGTGAAGGCGCTGCCCAAGGCGGTGTCGGGCCGCATCCACGGTGCGGTGCAGGCGGCGCTGTCCAAGTCCGCGCAGGCGGCCCTGTGGAGCATGGACAACACCCCTGGCAAGGGCGCATCCACGCGCTGGCACAAGGTGGCGGCGGCGACGTCAGGCGCGGTCGGAGGCGCCTTTGGCTTCGCGGCCTTGTTCATCGAACTGCCGGTGTCGACCACCATCATGATGCGCGCCGTGGCCGACGTGGCCCGCAGCGAGGGCTTCGACCTGTCCGACTTCAGCACCCGCCAGGCGTGCCTGGAGGTGTTCGCGCTGGGCGGCAACTCGCCACGCGATGACGCCAGCGAGACGGGCTATTACCTGGCTCGAGGTTTCACCACCGATGTGATGCGCCATCTGTCGGCCGAGCTGGCCGGGCGGGTGGTGACCGGCCGCGACCTGACCCTGGGCGTGGCGCCGAAGGAAGCCGGCAAGCTGCTGGCGAAGATGGTGGAGAAGGTGGCGGCGCGCTTTGGCGTGGTCGTTACCGAGAAGTTCGCCGCGCAGGCGGTGCCGGTCGTTGGTGCCGCCGCGGGTGCAGCGCTGAACACCATGTTCACCGACTACTACCAGGACATGGCGCGTGGTCACTTCATCGTGCGCCGGCTGGAGCGCAAGTACGGCGAGGACGTGGTACGCACCTGCTATGACCGCGTGGCGCATGGTGGCGTGCTGATCGAACCCACGCTGTAACCGGCTTCGGGGTAGGAGCCCTTTGCGTTGCAAAGGGATCCGACCCCGGTTGCGCGCGGGGTCGGAGCCCGTTCCGCAGGAAGGGGCTCTGACCCCCGGCCGGCCATCCTTGCCTTGAGGGAACAACTGTTTTGCCAGTGCGTGCCTGTTGCGTGGCCGCCGCCATCCCCATCCTTGCCGGCAGTCCCCTGCAAGAGATTGCCGCCATGCTGTTCACTCCCCACCGCCTGGGCGCGCTGACGTTGCCCAACCGCATCGTGATGCCGCCGATGACCCGCTCGCGCTCGTCGGCCGGCAACGTGCCCCCTGCCGAAATGGCCACGTACTACGCGCAGCGTGCCGGCGCCGGCCTCATTGTCAGCGAGGGTACCCAGATCAGCGCGCAGGGCCAGGGCTACGCCTGGACTCCGGGCATCCACAGCCCGGAGCAGGTGCAGGGGTGGCGCCAGGTGACTGACGCCGTGCACGCCGCCGGTGGCCGCATCTACGCCCAGCTGTGGCACGTCGGCCGGGTTTCGCATGTGGCGCTGCAGCCGGGCGGCGCCGCCCCGGTGTCGTCGTCGGCGTTGTTGGCGGAAGGCGTGAAAGTGTTCGTCGACCCGACCGGGGCAGGTCCCGAAGCCGGGGTGGGCGAAATGATCCAGCATTCGATGCCGCGTGAGCTGCGCGAAGATGAGATTCCGGGCGTCGTCGCCGATTTCGCGCAGGCCGCGCGCAATGCGCTGGACGCAGGCTTCGATGGCGTGGAGTTGCACGGTGCCAATGGCTACCTGATCAACCAGTTCATCGACTCGCAGGCCAACCAGCGCACCGACGGCTATGGCGGCGCGTTGCAGAACCGCCTGCGGTTCCTGCGCGAGGTGGTGCAGGCGGTGGTTGCGGTGGTCGGTGGTGATCGCGTCGGCGTGCGCCTGGCGCCACTGACCACGTTGCAGGGTGCGGTGGACGATACGCCGCAGGCGACCTATCTGGCGGCCGCGCATCTGCTGGGTGAACTGGGCGTGGGTTACCTTCACATTGCCGAAGCGGATTGGGACGATGCACCGTTGATGCCGGTGGCGTTCAAACAGGCGCTGCGCATGGTCTACCCGGGTACGCTGATCTACGCCGGCAAGTACACCGCCGAGCGTGCCGAGCAGGCACTGGCCGAAGGCTGGGCTGACCTGATTGGCTTCGGCCGGCCGTTCATCGCCAACCCGGATCTGCCTGAGCGCCTGCGACTGGGGGCGGAACTGAATCCGCCGGATCGTGCAACATTCTTTGGCGGTGGCGCGGTTGGCTTCACCGATTACCCGACGCTGGAAGAGAGCGTCGCGGCCTGATCCTGAAGGCTGCCGGCCAGCGGCCGGCACTACCGGGGGCGCGGGTAGCGCCGGCCGCTGGCCGGCATTCCAGTCAGGCGGCGAGGGGGTAGTGCCGGCCGCTGGCCGGCATTTCAGTCAGGCGGCGGGGGTAGTGCCGGCCGCTGGCCGGCAGCCCGGGGATGGATCAGGGCTTGTCGCGCACCAGCGCGTCCGCCTCGACCACACCGCCATCCTTTCCATGCAGGTACAGGTGCATGTCCTGCTGCGGATACGGAATGTTGATGCCGGCCTTGTCATAGCCCAGCTTCAGCTGCTCCAGCAGCGTGACCTTGGTGCCGAACCAGTCGGCCGACTTCACGTAGCAACGGATGCCGAGGTTGATGGCGTGCGCACCCAGCTCGTACACCACCACGTCCGGGGCCGGCGTCTGCAGCACGCGCGGGTCGGCCTTCATCAGCGCCAGCGCGGTGTCGCGTGCCAGCTGGATGTTGTCCTCGTAGCCGATGCCGATCACCAGTTCGACGCGGCGGGTCGGTTCGGCGGTGAGGTTGATGATCGGTGCGGCGGTGATCAGCGTGTTCGGAATGGTGGTGTGCTGGTTGTCGGCACCGGTGATGACGGTCTGGAAGATGCGCACTTCGCGCACCGTGCCGGTCTGCCCGGCCACGGTCACCACATCGCCCACGCGGAACGGTCGCAGCGTCACCAGCATCACGCCCGAGGCGATGTTGGACAGCGAATCCTTCAACGCAAGACCGACCGCCAGGCCAGCGGTGCCGAGCACGGCCAGCAGCGGGGTGATCTTCACGCCGAGCGTGTCGATGGCCAGCAGCGCCACGATCACGAGTGAGGTGGCATAGACCACGTTGCGCAGGAAGCTGCCCAGCATCGGGTCCACGCCCATGCGCGCTGTGGCGCGCGGCATCGCGTTGGACAGGCGACGCGCCACCCACAGGCCCACCAGCAGCACCACGATGGCGGCCAGTAACGGCACACCGTAGGTTTCCAGCAGGCGCTCCCAGTTGAGCGAGTGGAACCAGGGCGTTGCGGCGGGGGCGGGGGTGGGAGGTGCGGCGGCGATCATGCGGAAGTCCTTTGTTGCGTAGCGATGTCTGCGTGGGGCAGGGCGTGCGCGGACGCCAGAAACAGCAAGCCCCGCAGAGGCGGGGCTTGCGTGCAGCAGCAGTATGGGCGGACGTCGATGAAAGCGACGTCAGCCCATCACGGCATCAGCCGTTGGCCTTCAGCTTGGCCAGACGCAGCCAGGTATCAACCACGGTGTCCGGGTTCAGCGACACCGACTCGATGCCTTCCTGCATCAGCCATTCGGCCAGATCGGGGTGATCGGACGGGCCCTGGCCGCAGATGCCGACGTACTTGCCCTTGGCACGTGCTGCCTTGATCGCCATCGACAGCAGCTTCTTCACTGCCGGGTTCCGTTCGTCGAACAGGTGCGCGACGATCGACGAGTCGCGGTCCAGGCCCAGGCTCAGCTGGGTCAGGTCGTTGGAGCCGATCGAGAAGCCGTCGAAGATCTCCAGGAACTCATCGGCGAGCAGTGCGTTGGACGGCACTTCGCACATCATGATGATCTTCAGGCCGTTCTCGCCCTGCTTCAGGCCGTTCTGTTCCAGCACCTCGACGACCTTGCGGCCTTCTTCCAGGGTGCGCACGAACGGAATCATGACCCACAGGTTGTCCAGGCCCATTTCGTTGCGCACGCGCAGCACGGCCCTGCACTCCAGCGCGAAGGCGGCCGAGAAGCTCGGGTCGACGTAACGGCTGGCGCCGCGGAAGCCGATCATCGGGTTCTCTTCGTGCGGCTCGTAGTTGCTGCCGCCGATCAGGTTGGCGTACTCGTTGGACTTGAAGTCCGACAGGCGCACGATCACCGGGTTCGGTGCAACCGAGGCGGTGAGGGTGGCGATGCCTTCGGCCAGGCGGTCCACGTAGAAGCTGACCGGATCACCGTAGCCGGCGATCTTCTCGTCGATCTTCTTCTTGGTCGCGGCGTCCTGGCGGTCGTATTCCAGCAGCGCATTCGGATGGATGCCGATGTGGCTGGCGATGATCATTTCCAGGCGGGCCAGGCCGATGCCGGCGTTCGGCAGCTGGCCGAAGTCGAAGGCACGTTCCGGGTTGGCCACGTTCATCATGATCTTCAGCGGGGCCGGCGGCATGTTGCCCAGATCGGTCGTGGTGCGTTCAAAGCCGAGCTTGCCTTCGTAGATGAAGCCGGTATCGCCTTCAGCGCAGCTGACGGTGACCAGCTGGCCATCCTCGATGACCTGGGTCGCGTTGCCCGAACCAACCACGGCTGGCACGCCCAGCTCGCGCGCGATGATCGCGGCGTGGCAGGTGCGGCCACCGCGGTTGGTGACGATGGCCGAGGCGCGCTTCATCACCGGTTCCCAATCGGGATCGGTCATGTCGGCGATCAGCACGTCGCCCGGCTGCACGCGGTTCATGTCGTCCAGCGTCTTCACCACGCGGGCCACGCCCGAACCGATCTTGGCGCCGACGGCACGGCCCTCGGCCAGTACCTTGCCGCCCTTCTCCGTCAGCGCGAAGCGCTCGATCTGGGTGGCGTGGCTGCGCGACTTCACCGTTTCCGGGCGCGCCTGCACGATGAACAGCTTGCCGCTGACACCGTCCTTGGCCCACTCGATGTCCATCGGGCGGCCGTAGTGCTTTTCGATGACCAGCGCCTGCTTGGCCAGTTCCTGCACGTCCTCGTCGCTGATCGAGAAGGTGGTGCGCAGTTCGGCCGGGGTGTCTTCAATACGGACGCGCTCACCGGGGACATCCGAATACACCATGCGGATCGCCTTGCTGCCGAGCGAGCGGCGCAGGATCGCCGGCTTGCCGGCCTGCAGGGTGGGCTTGTAGACGTAGTATTCGTCCGGATTGACCGCGCCCTGCACGACCATCTCGCCCAGGCCGAACGAGGAGGTGACGAACACCACGTCGCGGAAGCCGGACTCGGTGTCCAGGGTGAACAGCACGCCGGAGGAGCCGACGCCCGAACGCACCATCAGCTGCACGCCGGCGGACAGGAACACGTCCTCATGCTTGAAACCGTGGTGCACGCGGTAGGCGATGGCGCGGTCGTTGTACAGCGAGGCGAACACTTCCTTGACCTTGTGCACGACGTCGTCGGCACCGGTCACGTTGAGGAAGGTTTCCTGCTGTCCGGCGAAGGACGCATCCGGCAGATCCTCGGCGGTGGCAGACGAACGCACGGCCACGGCAACGTCGCCGCCGCCATTCTCGGCGCTCAGCTTGGCATAGGCGGTGCGGATGTCCTGGTCCAGCTGCGGCTGCAGCGGGGCGTCGATTACCCAGCCGCGGATTTCCTTGCCGGCGGCGGTCAGCGCATTGACGTCCTCGACGTCCAGCGTGGCCAGCCTGTCGAAGATGCGCTTGGACAGGTCGTTGTGCGCGATGAAGTCCTTGAAGGCTTCAGCGGTGGTGGCATAACCGCCCGGCACCGAAACGCCCAGACCGGCCAGGTTGCCGATCATCTCGCCCAGGGACGAATTCTTGCCGCCTACGCGGGCCAGATCGGCCAGACGCAGTTCGTGCAACCACAGGATGTTCTCGTTCAAGCGCGATGCTCCGTTTGGCCATCGCCCGAGGCGGGCTGAGTGGCCGCGTCCGTAGGAAGAAGCCGATATGATGCCGGGCAGAGCACCGTCGGCACAAGCTTGTGCTGGCGGCCTTTTTAAGCTTCGTAGGGGGTAAAAGCGCGCATGTCGACCATCCGTCCGGTGTTCTACGTTTCCGATGGAACCGGTATCACCGCTGAAACCATTGGGCATAGCCTGCTGACCCAGTTCTCCGGATTCAGCTTCATTACCGACCGAATGTCGTTTGTCGACGACCCCGAAAAAGCGCGTGAAGCCTGCGCCCGGATCCAGGCGGCAGGTGAGCGCTACCAGGTCCGGCCGATCGTGGTGAACTCCTGCGTGGACCAGAGCCTGAGCCTGATCCTGGCCGACAGCGGGGCGCTGATGCTGGATGTGTTCGCGCCGTTCATCGAGCCCCTGGAGCGTGAACTGGCCAGCCCGCGCCTGGCCCGGGTCGGCCAGGCCCACGGCATGGTCGATTTCGATACCTACCACCGCCGCATCAACGCGATGAACTTCGCCCTGACCCATGACGATGGCATTGCGGTGAACTACGACGATGCCGACGTGATCCTGGTGGCGGTGTCGCGCGCCGGCAAGACGCCCACCTGCATCTACCTGGCCCTGCATTACGGGGTGCGCGCGGCCAACTACCCGTTGACCGACGAGGACCTGGAAAGCGACCGCCTGCCGCCGCGCCTGCGCAACTACCGGCGCAAGCTTTTCGGGTTGACCATCGACCCGGACCGCCTGCAGCAGATCCGCCAGGAGCGCCGCCCGAACTCGCGCTACGCCAACCTGGACACCTGCAAGCGCGAGGTGGCCGCGGCCGAGACCATGTTCCGGATGGAGCGGATTCCGACCCTGAGCACCACGCATACCTCGATCGAGGAGATTTCCAGCAAGGTGCTGGCCACATTGGGGCTGCAGCGCGAGCTGTATTGATCCGTGCGCCACGACCAACGGTCGTGGCCTACCTCCGGGGTGATGACCCTCCTGCGCTGGGGCATCGACCCTCCTGCACGGTGGGTATCGACCGTTGGTCGATACCGAGCCCCTTTGGTCGGGGTGATCCCGCCCCCACGTTGAAGCACCAACGTGTAGGATCGACCCATGGCCCGAGCCTTGCCCCGTACCGAACGCATTCCCCGCCTGAGCCGGCTGAGCTGGCTCATGGGCCTGTACGCGGAGAACTACCGCCATCTGGTGCGCCTGTTCGAACCGGCTGGACTGATGACGGGCAGCTACGTCTCCTCGGTCGGCGATGGCCTGGACGTTCGCCTGGACGTGATCGAGTGCCACCGCTACACGGTGGAACTGCGGCTGACCTACGACCTGGCCGACCCGGTCACTGGCGAGCCTGATCCATCGGCCTATGTTCGCCTGTACCGTGACGCGCGCCAGGCCGAGACCACCCACTGCTACGTCGGCCGCCGCTGGCAGGACACCATGGGGCTGTACCCGCCGCCGGCGGAGCTGATCAGCCACCGCATGCGGATGAACACCTTCCTCGGCAAGTGGCTGGAGTACCTGGCCGAGCGCGGCCACGGCGTGGCCACGCTGCGCCGCGATGCCGATGGCGTCGCGGCGCCCGCCGAACGCCGCCTGTCGCTGGTGCGCTGATCGGCCATAATCCACGGCTCACCTGCCGCTGGATGCTGCCCATGCCGTACACCCCGATCGTCGCCACCCTGGGCTACGTGCTGTCGCCCGATCGTCGCCAGGTGCTGATGATCCATCGCAATACCCGTCCCGGTGACCATCATCTGGGCAAGTACAACGGGCTGGGTGGCAAGATCGAACCGACTGAAGACGTCGCGGCAGGCATGCGTCGCGAGATCGCCGAGGAAGCCGGCATCGACTGCACCGGCATGCGCCTGCGCGGCACCATCAGCTGGCCGGGATTCGGCAAGCACGGTGAGGACTGGCTGGGCTTCGTGTTCGTCATCGACAGTTTCGAAGGCACCCCGCACGGCGGCAACCATGAGGGCACGCTGGAGTGGGTGGACCTGGACAAGCTGGACACGCTGCCGATGTGGGAGGGCGACCGCAACTTCCTGCCGCTGGTGTTCGACGCCGACCCGCGCCCGTTCCACGGGGTTATGCCGTACAAGGACGGGCGCATGGTCAGTTGGTCCTACAGCCGGCTGTGACCCGGTGAATCGGGGAGGTGGCAACCATTCCGGGGAGTGCCAATCTGGGTTGGCACGCTCTTTTGGTCGATTAATACCCGGGCAATATTGACAGCCATAAATTACCCGGGCAATATTCGCGCATCACCTCTGATGCCATTGCCATGCCTGCGTCCCGACTCCCTCCTTTCAGTTGTTTCGACGGCCATCGCCTTGTTGCCTGCGGCAGCCCGGAAGTGGCGGCACTGGCGCTCAAGCGGCTGCGCGCCGACAACGCTGCCGGACCATTGCTGGTGTTCGACAACGCCACCGGTCGCACCCGCGATTTCGATACGCGCGGCAGTGACGAGGAACTGCTGGCGCGGGTAACCGAAGCGTTTCCCCCCTCTGACGAGGCGGATGCCGAAATCACTGCCGAAGACGCTGCGACCCCGCGTGGCCGTGGCCGCCCCAAGCTGGGCGTGGTCGCCCGTGAAGTGACCTTGCTGCCGCGCCATTGGGCCTGGCTGGCCGAGCAGCCGGGCGGCGCCTCGGTGGCATTGCGAAAACTGGTGGAGACGGCCAGCCGCGCCGGTGCGGACAAGGACCGCCGGCGTCGCGATGCCGAACGCGCCTATCACTTCCTGCAGACCATCGCCGGCGACCTGCCGGGCTTCGAGGAGGCCATCCGCGTGCTGTTCGCGCACGACCGTGCGGGCCTGGAAGCGGTGCTGCATTCCTGGCCCAGGGATGTGCGCGACCACGCCCTGCGTCTGGCGTTCGACAGCGCTGACGGCTGATCCATCGCGCCGTCGTTGAGCGGTGGCGCCACCTGATCGCGGGCCACGGCCCGGTCCCTTGTGCTTGCTTTGCTGGTGGAAACGCCGGGCAGGGTAGCGCCTTGCCCAGAGAACCCCATGAACTCCCCTGTACATCCCACGCCCCTGGTCGCGCCGCCTCTGTGGCGCACCTACCTGGCCCTGCTGCTGCCGATGCTGCTGACCAATGCGCTGCAGCTGGCCGCAGGCACGCTGGACAACATCTACCTCGGCCATCTGCTCGGTACCCAGGCGGTGGCCGTGGCCGCTGCGTTCTTCCCGGTGTTCTTCCTGCTGCTGGCCCTGGTGATGGGCCTGGCGACCGGCGCGATGGTGCTGATCGGGCACGCCTGGGGCGCGGGTCGGCCGCAGCAGGTGCGCGCGGTGGCTGGCAGTGCGGTGGCGCTTGCCCTGCTGTTGTCGCTGCTGGTGATGGGCGTGGGCGGCGTGTTCGCGCCGCAGATGCTGGCGGCACTGGGGACGCCGGCGCCGGTCCTCGGCGAGGCCATCGTCTATGCGCGGGTGCTGCTGCTGAGTGCGCCGGTGTTCTTCCTGCTGTGGCTGGCAACGGCCGTGAGCCGCGCGGTGGGTGACGCAAAGACGCCGCTGCACGCGCTGCTGCTGGCGACCGTGCTCGGCCTGCTGTGCACGCCACTGCTGATCCTCGGCTGGGGCGGCCTGCCGCAGCTGGGCGCGGCCAGTGCCGCGGTGTCGGCAGCATTTGCCTCGCTGCTGGCGTTGGTCTGGTTGCTGTGGAGCTGGCATCGCCTGGGGCATCCGCTGGCACCCGGCCATGAGCTGCTGCGGGCCATCCGTTTCGATGGCGCGATCATTCGTTCGATGCTGCGCATCGGCGTGCCGTCCTCGCTGCAGATGCTCAGCCTGGCCATTGCCGAGATCGTGTTGCTCGGCTGGATCAACCGCTATGGCTACACCGCCACGGCGGCCTACGGTGCGGTCAACCAGTTGATGAGCTGGGTGCAGCTGCCGGCCATGTCGCTGGGCATCACCGCCACCATCCTCGCCGCGCATGCGATGGGGGCAGGACGTGCGGCACGATTGCCCGCCATTGCCCGCACCGGGGTGCTGCTGGGCCTGGCGATGCTGACGGTCGTGGTGCTGCTGGTGATGGCGCTGGCGCCGTGGCTGACCGGCCTGATCCTGGCGGCGCCGGAGGTGCGCGAACTGGCCGCACTTCAGCTGCGCACGGTGGTGTGGGGCGTGCTGGCGATGGGCGGCACCACGGTGCTGGTCGGCGTGATGCGCGGCAGCGGGACTGTGCTGCTGCCGGCGTTGCTGGGCATGACAGCGGTGTTGCTGCTGGAGCTGCCACTGGCGATGTGGCTGCAGGCGCGGCACGGGCTGACCGGCCTGTGGTGGGCGTGGCCGCTGGGACTGGTGGCGATGCTGGTGTTGCAGATGATGTGTTTCGCGAGGTGGCGCAGCCGGTTGCCGGCGGCGGCCTGACCGCAGCGCCATTGCCGGGGCAGCCGACCAGCGGCCGGCTCCACCGCTCGGTCGGATCGCATCCGGCGAAAATCCACGCCGATGCGGGTCGGGTAGCGCCGGGCCATGCCCGGCGGCAATCAGCGCCGATGCGCCAGCAGCAGGTGGAAATGCTTCTCCCGCGTCTGCCCGTCATTGCCGGCAGCAGTTTCGCGATGGCTGCGCCAGGCCGAGATGTTGAATCCCGACACGCGCATCGCCAGCTCAACTGCGTCCAGTTCGTGCAGCTGGAAATCGGCGGCAAACGGCAGGCTGCGCATGAAGGCCGCATCGCCGAACGCCAGGCACAGCCGCCCTCCCCGGCGCAGTACGCGCGCAAGCTCGTCCAGCACCGGGGCCAGGTTGGGCCAGAAGTACAGGGTGTTGACCGCCAGTGCGGCATCCACGGATGCCTCGTCCACCGGCAGCGCATGGGCATCGCCAAGCCGCATCGCGGCCCGGTCGCCCAGGCCGGCACTGGCCAGCCGCCGGTTGCCGGCCTCGACCATGGCGGCGGACAGTTCAACGCCCAGGTACTGGCTGCCCGGCGCTTGCAACAGCTGGGGCGCGAAGGCCGCATTGCCGGGGCCGATCTCCAGGATGCGTTCGCCGGCCGCCACCGCCAGCAGCCCGATCGCGGCCAGGTTCAGGGCGCTGTTGCTGCGGTTCATCGAGTCGGCCACCGCCAGTGCGGCGTCGCCATGGGGCTGCCGCAGCTGCGCGGCCAGGGTGGAAGCATCCAGCATCGTCGTCGTCCATCGAAGAGATTCGGACGTGGCGGCGGCGGGTCCGCCGATGACCATAGCGCTGACCTTGCGGCTTGGGAAGTAGGGAAACCCCGCGTCAGGGTGATGAGGAAATGTCCACCGTCGCAGTCGGTGAGATCTGGTTGTCCACAGGGGGTGTGGATTACGCGTGGGCAACTTTGTGGATAAGCCGCGACAGGCTCCACCCCCCTAGGCTGTCAAGATGGGTGGCGAAAAATTCACCGCCGGTGAGGGTGCGTGAGGGAGCAGTGAAGGCCGCGGCCTGCCGGCGCTGTCGCCGGCAGCGGCGCTCGCGGTAACCTGTGGGCCTCGATGCTCCGTGAGACCCCATGAAACGTCACTTCTCGATGCTGCGCGAATTCCAGCTGGCCGACTGGTTCACCTTGGCCAATGCTTTCTGCGGCACCGGTGCGGTGTTTGCCGCAATGCGCTTCCTGCAGGACGGCGAGCGCGGCTACCTGCTGTTCGGCATGGCGCTGATACCGCTGGCCTTCATCTTCGACGCCCTCGACGGCCGCATCGCGCGCTGGCGCAAGTCCAGCTCCACCCTGGGGCGCGAGCTGGATTCGCTGTCCGACGTGATCTCGTTCGGCGTCGCGCCGGCGGCGCTGGCCTATGCATGTGGCATGCAGGGCGGCTGGGACTGGCTGGTGCTGAGCTATTTCGTCTGCTGTGGCGTCAGCCGCCTGGCGCGCTACAACGTCACCGCCGAGGCAATGACCGGCGACGAGGGCAAGGTCACGTATTTTGAAGGCACCCCTATCCCGACCAGCCTGGTGCTGGTGATCGTGCTGGCGATCGCCGCCGGTACCGATGCCATCGGCCAGAACATCTGGTTCGGCCAGTGGCAGATCGGCCCGTGGCAGCTGCACCCGATGGTGCTGCTGTTCGCCCTGTCCGGGTCGCTGATGATCAGCAAGACCCTGCGCATTCCCAAGCCATGAGCCAGCCCTGCGGAGGCCTGCGATGACCAGCTCGGCCCACGACGCCGGCAGCAGTGATTTCGAGACCCTGGCCCGGCAGTACTTCGGCGCCTGGGGCGATGCCCTGCGCCACGCGGGCACGCCCAGCGCACCGGCGGGCGACGACCCGGGCAGCTGGCAGCGCCTGTTCGACTGGTGGGGCCAGCTGTTGCCGGAACAGGGCCCAGGCGCGCCGGAAGATGCCGTGCGCCGGTTCCGCGAACAGGCCGGGAGCTGGTACGGCACCATGCAGGAGGTCGCCGCTCGGTTTGCCGGCCGCGACGCCAGCAGTGCCGATGTGGCCCAGGCCTGGCGTGAGGCGGTGCAGGGGCAGGGCGATGGCATGCTGCAATGGATGCTGCAAGGGGCCCGTGGCAGCACCCACGCCGGCGCCGCCGTGCCCGAATTCGCCGCATGGCTGCAGCAGTTCCAGCTGCAGGCGGGCCCATGGCTGCAGAGCCCGGCATTCGGCCCCGGCCGCGAGCACCAGGCGCGCTGGCAGGCCCTGCTGCGTGCGCAGGAAGAATACCAGCAGCATTCGCGCGCCTATGTCGACCTGATCAAGCGGGCACTGGACGAGGCCTTTGCGTTGTTCGAGCAGCGCCTGGCCGAGCACGAACAGCCGGGCAGCCAGCTGACCAGCGCCCGCGCGATGTTCGACCTGTGGATCGAAGTGGCCGAGGAGGCCTACGCCAAGGTCGCCATGTCCGAACCGTTCCAGCAGGTGTACGCCTCGCTGGGCAACGCGCAGATGCGCCTGCGTGCCGGCCTGCAGCGCGAGGTGGAACAGATGAGTGAACGTATCGGCCTGCCGACCCGCAGCGAGATGGATGCCGCACACCGCCGTATCGCCGAGCTGGAGCGCAGCCTGCGCCGCCTGCAGGCACAGGTGGCGGCGCTGGCTGGAACTGCCGAGGTGGACCCAGTGGCGCAGCCGGCGCCGGCGAAGGTGAAGCCGGCCGTACGTAAGGCCGCGAAGAAGGCCGCGCCGGCAAAGAAGGCGGCTGCGAAAAAGGCGTCAGCGAAAAAGGCCGCACCTCGCACTTCCACTCGGACGCGTGACCGATGAAGGGGCCGCTGGGCTTCAACGCCGATGACCTGATGCAGGAAACCCTGGCCATGCAGCGCAAGCTGATGGAAGGGCTGAAGCTGCTGCCGCAGGTGGAAGACGTGGACTATGGCGTGACCGCGCGTGAGGAAGTCTGGCGCGACGGCAAGGTGGTGCTGTACCGCTTCGTCGGCGAACAGTCACCGACCCGGCGTACGCCGCTGCTGATCGTCTACGCGCTGGTCAACCGTCCGTACATGGTCGACCTGCAGGCCGACCGTTCGCTGGTGCAGAAGCTGCTGGCGCTGGGCCAGGACGTGTACGTGCTGGACTGGGGCTACCCGGATCGCTCGGAGCGCTTCCAGACCCTGGAGGACTACCTGCTGCGCTACATCGATGGTGCCGTCGATGCGCTGCGTGCGCGCAGTGGTGGCCCGGTCGACCTGCTGGGTATCTGCCAAGGCGGCGTGTTCGCACTCTGCTACGCCGCGTTGCGCCGGCAGAAGCTGGGCAAGCTGATCACCATGGTCACCCCGGTCGATTTCCAGACGGCCGACAACATGCTCTCGCACTGGGCGCGGCAGGTGGATGTGGACCTGCTGGTGGATACGCTGGGCAACATCCCGGCCGACCTGATGAATGCCAGTTACCTGATGCTCAAGCCGTTCCGCCTCAATGTGCAGAAGTACGTGGGCCTGCTCGACATCCTCGATGACAAGGCCGCGCTGGAGGACTTCCTGCGCATGGAGAAGTGGATCTTCGATTCACCGGATCTGGCGGGCGAGGCGTTCCGCGACTTCATCAAGCAGTTCTACCAGGGCAACGGATTGATGAACGGCACGGTGCGGATCGGCGAGGAAGCGGTGGATCTGTCGCAGGTGACGCTGCCGGTGCTGAACATCTATGCAGAACAGGACCATCTGGTGCCACCGGATGCTTCGCGCGCGATGCGTGGGCGCCTGGGTACGGATGACTACACCGAGTCCAGTTTCCGTGGTGGGCATATCGGCATCTACGTTTCCGGCCGTGCGCAGCGCGAAGTGCCGGCCACGATCGATGGCTGGTTGAAGGCGCGTGACCTGTAGAGTCGAGCCATGCTCGACTGACCTGGGGGGATGATGACGTACCGGATTCTGTTGATTCTTGCGGCACTGCTGGCAGCGCCGCTTGCCCACGCCGCACCCAGTGCGGATGCACGGCGGGAGATCGCCCAGCTGATCGCCAGCCTGGACGGCTCCCAATGCCGCTTCCAGCGCAATGGCAGCTGGCACGATGGCAGTGATGCGCGCGCGCACCTGCAGCGCAAGTACGACTACCTGCTGAAGAAGGACATGGTGGACAGCGCCGAGCAGTTCATCGAGCGCGCTGCCAGCCAGAGCAGCATGAGTGGCAAGCCCTACCGCATCCAGTGTCCAGGACAGCCTGAACAGACCGCAGCCGCTTGGTTCGGCGCACGCCTGCAGGCCCTGCGCCACCGCACGCCGTAGACATCGGGGCGGTGTAGAGTCCAGCCATGCTCGACTGCCTTGTCCGTTTCCCGGAGCCGCTGCCATGAACACCACGCCCAAGACGCTGTCGCGCTCATTGAACGATCGCATGATCGCCGGCGTGATGGGCGGCATCGCCCACCGCTTCGGCTGGAACCCCACGCTGGTGCGGATCGTGTTCGTGCTGATATCGATTGGCTCGGCCGCCTTCCCCGGCATCCTGGTCTACCTGATCCTGTGGCTGCTGATGCCGAACGAGGCCGATTGAAGACTGCCCCTGAGCCCTGGCCGATCTGGCTGCGCGCGCTGCAGGTACTGGGCGCGGTGTGGACGTCACCCAATTCCCTGATCGGCCTGATCGGCGGCCTGGCCGGCATGCTCGGCGGCGCGTCATTGCGTTGGAGCGCGCGCGACTGTGCGCTGGTGTTCGACCGCTGGCCGTGGGGGCCAGGCGGGGCGATCACGCTGGGGAACGTGATCCTGCATACCGGCCATGACCTGGGCATTTCCTGCCGCACCTATGCGCATCAGGCGGGGTGGGGCGTGGAACCGCTGATCCGGCTGGATGATCACGAACGTGCGCACGTGTACCAGTACATGGTGCTGGGGCCGCTGTACCTGCCGGTGTACCTGCTGTGCGGCGGGGTGAGTGCGCGCAACCCGTTTGAACGGGCGGCCGATCATTTCGCCCGGTTCGGGCGTGGCTGGTGGCCGTAGTTTCCAGCCAACGGCGCAGCCCCTCGTGGCTTGGTCGCGGAATGCCTGCTTCCTGGGGGCTGGCCGGGTGGGTGGGGCCGGCAGGGACGCCGCGAACCCATCCATGGGGGCTTAGCCGCGGCATCCATGCCGCAGATACCCCGCCAGCCCCACCCACCCGGCCGCTGACAGTTCCCGTGTGCGCCAAGCCACGGAAAAGAAAAAGAACAGCAGAAGCGGGTCGCGCGCTTCGCTTGCTCGTGTAGAGCCGAGCCTGCGCTCGGCTTCGCGGACTGGCCTGAAAGCAGCCGAGCATGGGCTCGGCTCTACAAAAAGCGAGCCGGCCAGGCCGCTTTTGCTTTTGGTCTTTTTTTTCTTTTCCGTGGTTGGACGCGCACGGAACCTGTCAGGGGCAGGGCGGGATGAGGTCGCGGGACCGTTGGCGCCATGGATGGCGCCATCGAGCCCCCATGGATGGGTTTACGGCGTGTCCCGCGACCCCATCCCGCCCTGACCAATCACATGAAACGCACTTCGCGACCAAGCCACGAGGGGCTGCGCCGTTGGCGGGAATCCCGTACTGATTCGTTAGCCGGAAGTTAAAGATCCGTAAGCATTCTGCTGCGATCCCGCCGTCATCTGCATGCAACCGATCGTCATTAGCCTTCGTGACGTTCCAGTCAGGTTCGACGCGGTAAGCTCTCCCTCGATGAGCTCGCAGCATCGCTCATCGAGTGCAGTACGCAGTAGCAATTTGGAGGAATACATCACATGGCAATCGTTCTTTATGTCGGTGGTAGCAAGGATGGCGAGAAGGGCGTGGTGCCCTACGGCTTCAGCAAATCCCGCGCCGACACCGCGCTGGGGCCGGAGTTCTACACGGAGCGGTTCATGGAACTGCAGGGTGTCGGCAAGGTCCGCCTGATGGCCCTGGAAGGCATGCGTGACGAGATCGTCATGCAGCGCGCCGCCCGCCACTACCGCTGACCTTCGTAACACGCGGCAGGGCGCGCCAACCATCGCGCGCCCGCGCCGGCATCCCAGCCCAGGGCCAGTCCGGGCCCGCGCTTTGCCAGGATGCCGGCGTCCAATCCGGCTACGCCGCTGAACCTTGCGCCCTGTCAATGCCTTGTCCGGCTCCGTCGCGGGTTGCCAGAATGGGGTCTTCCCGTAATGCGGCACAGACCTGAAGCAATGCACGACGCCAAGAACGCCCAGAGCGCGCTCGCCCAGCAGATCGCCCAGACCATCGCCGACGAGATCGGTGCCCAGTCCGCCCAGGTGCGCGCCGCCGTCGGCCTGCTCGACGAGGGCGCCAGCGTTCCGTTCATCGCGCGCTACCGCAAGGAAGTGACCGGCGGCCTGGACGACACCCAGCTGCGCAACCTGGAAGTGCGCCTGACCTACCTGCGCGAGCTGGAGGACCGTCGCGCAGCGGTGCTGGCCAGCATCGGCGAACAGGGCAAGCTCAGCGACGAACTGCGCAACGACATCCTGGCCGCCGATACCAAGAGCCGTCTGGAAGACCTGTACCTGCCGTACAAGCCCAAGCGCCGTACCCGCGCCCAGATCGCCCGCGAGGCGGGGCTGGAGCCGCTGGCCGATGGCCTGCTGGTCGACCCGACGCAGGACCCGCAGAGCTTTGCGGCCAGCTTCGTCAATGCTGACAAAGGCGTGGCCGACACCAAGGTTGCGCTGGAAGGTGCGCGCGCGATCCTGATGGAGCGCTGGGGTGAAGACGCCGCGCTGGTCGGCGAACTGCGCACCTGGCTGGGCGAAACCGGCGTGATCCGCGCGCGCGTGGCCGAGGGCAAGGAAACCGAAGGCGCCAAGTACCGCGATTACTTCGATCACGCCGAGTCGTTGGCGAAGATTCCCTCGCACCGGTTGCTGGCGCTGTTCCGTGCGCGCCGCGAGGAGATCCTGTTCCTGGAGCTGGACCCCGGCAGTGATGCCGAGGCCGGCCACCAGTACGCCGAAGGGCGCGTGGCGCGCAGGGCCGGCATCGCCGACCAGGGCCGCGCCGCCGACCGCTGGCTGCTGGACGCCTGCCGGCTCACCTGGCGCGCCAAGCTGCACACGCACCTGCTGCTGGACCTGTTCAACCAGGCCCGCGAGAAGGCCGAAGCCGAGGCCATCGCGGTGTTCGGCGACAACCTGAAGGACCTGTTGCTGGCGGCACCCGCCGGCCCGAAGACCGTGCTCGGACTGGACCCGGGCATCCGCACCGGCTGCAAGATCGCCGTGGTCGATGCCACCGGCAAGCTGGTGGCCACCGACACCATCTACCCGCACGAGCCGCGTCGCCAGTGGGAGCAGTCGCTGCAGACGATCAAGCAGCTGTGCGCCAAGCACAACGTGGAACTGATCGCGATCGGCAACGGCACCGCCAGCCGTGAAACCGACAAGCTGGCCGGCGAAGCGATCAAGGCCGCTGGCAACCCGAAGCTGCAGAAGGTGGTGGTCAGCGAGGCCGGCGCGTCGGTGTACTCGGCGTCCGAGTTCGCGGCCAGGGAGTTCCCGGAGCTGGACGTGTCGCTACGTGGGGCGGTGTCGATCGCCCGCCGCCTGCAGGACCCGCTGGCCGAACTGGTGAAGATCGAACCCAAGGCCATCGGTGTCGGCCAGTACCAGCACGATGTGGACCAGTACCGTCTGGCGCGCGCGCTGGATGCCCGCGTGGAGGACTGCGTGAACGCGGTGGGCGTGTACGTGAACACCGCTTCGGCTGCACTGTTGTCGCGGGTGTCCGGCCTGTCGGCCACGGTGGCCGAGAACATCGTGCGCCACCGTGACGCGAACGGCCCGTTCAAGCGCCGCAAGGACCTGCTGAAGGTGGCGCGCCTGGGCGAGAAGACCTTTGAACAGTGCGCGGGCTTCCTGCGCATTGCCGACGGTGATGAGCCGCTGGATGCTTCGGCGGTACACCCCGAAGCCTACCCGGTGGTCGAGCGCATTGTGGCCAGCACCGCGCGCCCGATCAAGGCGCTGATCGGTGATGGCAGCTTCCTGCGCGGCCTGAAGGCCGAGCAGTTCACCGATGCCACCTTTGGCGTGCCGACCGTGCGTGACATCCTCAAGGAACTGGAGAAGCCGGGCCGAGACCCACGCCCCGAGTTCAAGGCGGCACGCTTCGCCGAGGGCGTCGAGGACATCAAGGATCTGCGCGAGGGCATGGTGCTCGAGGGTGTGGTAAGCAACGTGGCGGCCTTTGGTGCCTTCGTCGATATCGGTGTGCACCAGGATGGCCTGATCCACATTTCGGCCCTGTCCGATACGTTCGTGAAGGACCCGCGCGACGTGGTCAAGGCCGGCGATATCGTCAAGGTGAAGGTGCTGGAGGTGGACGTGGCGCGCAAGCGCATCGCCCTGACCCGGCGCCTGGACGATACCCCCGGCCAAGCCACCAGCCGCCCGGGCCAGCGTGATGAGCGCGGCCATGGGCAGGGTCCGCGCCGCGACGCAGGCGGCCAGAACCGCGGGCCGAACCGGGGCCAGGGCAATGGCGGCCGTCCCGCCGCGTCCGCGCCCCCGGCCAACAACGCCCTGGCCGAGGCCTTCGCCCGCGCCAAGCGCAGTTGAGGACCGTGTTCCCCGTCACGCTTGATTCGTGGCGGGGGACTTGTCGATTTTCCCCGTGATTGCGCACACTTGCGCTTGAGGGGAGGCGTCCGGCCACCCCGCTGTTGCTGGGGAGGGCCATGACGCCAGCAGGACCCGTCGTCTTCGTTGAGGTCTGCAGCGTCGCGCTGCGGCCGCTGCCTCCCTGTGCGGGCCGGGGTACGGGTTGATGGCCGGCCAGGGAACCAACGGCAACGGGTTGCTGGAGCGGCGCCTGCAGGCGCTGGCCGAAGAGCGTCGTCGCCTGGCGATGATCATTGACGGCACCGCCGCCGGCACCTGGGAGTGGAACGTGCAGACCGGCGAGATGCGGGTCAATGCGCGCTGGGCGGAGATCGTCGGTTATCGCCTGGAAGAGCTGGAGCCGGTGTGCCAGAAGACGTTCCTGAAGCTGGTCCATCCCGATGACATCGTCCTGTCCGACGCGGCACTTGAGGATCATTTTGAAGGCCGCAGCGACAACTATGTCTGCCTGCTCCGCATGCGCCACAAGAACGGCCAGTGGATATGGATCCACGACCGTGGCCGCGTGTTCGAATGGGATGGGCAGGGACGACCGCTGTGGATGGCCGGTGCGCATGCCGACGTGACCGAGCTGCAGCAGGCGCGGCAGGACGCCGCCGAAAGCCGGCAGCGGCTGCAGGCCGTGGTCGATGCGTCCGACGAGGTGGCGGTGATCGCGACCGATACCGAAGGCACCATTACCCTGTTCAATACCGGTGCGCAACGTCTGCTGGGATACAGCGCGGAGGAAGTGGTCGGACAGCGGCGACTGGGTGATTTCCACGATCCGGACGAGTTGGCGGCATGGCTGCGCCCGCTGGCGGCTGCGGACGGACGCCTGCCGGGCGCGTTTGAAGCCCTCAGCGCCCGTGCCGATGCGCAGACCTATTCAAGGCAATGGACATTGCGGCGCAAGGACGGCCAGCCACGCCAGGTGCGCCTGTCGATCAGCCGCATGGATGGTGCCGGCGGCGCGCGCATCGGCTACGTCGGCATGTCCATCGACATCACCGAGATCCTGCAGGCACGTGCCGAAGCACGCCTGGCGGCGGAGAAATTCGCCGGTGCGTTCACGTCGGCGGCGCTGGGCATGGCGCTGGTGTCGCTGGAGGGGCGCTGGCTGGACGTCAATGACGCCCTGTGCCGGATCCTGGGCTACCCCCGCGAGGAACTGCTGCAGGTTGATTTCCAACGCCTGACCCACCCCGATGACCTGCAGGCCGACCTGGCCCTGGTGCAGGATCTGCTGGCCGGGCGGCGCAGTCACTATCACCTGGAAAAACGCTATCTCGATCGCGACGGCAAGGTGATCTGGGCGCGGCTATCGGTCTCGCTGGTGCGCAACGAGCATGGCGAGCCGTTGCATTTCGTGTCGCAGATCCAGGACATCAGCGCCCAGCGCAGCAGCGAACAGCGCCTGTTCGAGAGCGAGCAGCGCAGCCGCATCACCCTCGATGCCGTGGCCGATCTGGTGCTCAGCGTCAGTCTGGACGGTCGTATCGATTACGCCAACGCCGCTGCTGTCCGCACCCTCGCCGGTGATGGCGCGCTGTCGCTGGCAGGGCACAACGTGCAGGACGTACTGGCGCTGACCACCGAATACGCGCCCGGCTCGGTGCTTGATGTATCCGTGCTGCTGGACCCGGAAAGCAATGCGGTGGACCTGCATGCCGACCTTCTGCTGCGCCTGGGCACGGCCACGATCCCGGTCGATCTGACCCGCGCCTGGCTGCGCGATGACGAGGGCCATGTGCGCGGCGCGGTGTGGGTGCTGCGCGACGACACCCAGCAGCGGGCGCGGCAGCGCGAAGCCCGCCACCTGGCCGAGATCGATCCGCTGACCGAGCTGAGCAACCGTCGTGGCTTCGAGGTGCATCTGCAGCAGGCGATCACCCGCGTGGAGCGTACCGGCCAGGCCGCCTCGCTGATGTACATCGACCTGGACCGCTTCAAGCCGGTCAACGACACCTGGGGCCATCTGGCCGGTGACGCCGTGCTGTGGGCGGTGGCCAGCGTGCTGCGCCACGGCGTGCGGGATTCGGATGTGGTGGCGCGGCTGGGTGGCGATGAGTTCGCGGTGATCCTGTCCGGTTGCACGCCGCGTCGTGCAGCGCGCATTGGCGGCGAGCTGCTGCACACCCTTGCGTCACTGTCGATTCCGTGGGACCAGGACCGCCTGCATGTGGGCGCCAGCATCGGCATCGCACCCTTGACGGGCGGGATGAGCGTCGACCAGGCCGTGGCGGCGGCCGATGCCCAGTGCTACCGGGCCAAGGCAATGGGCCGAAACAACGTGCAGGTACAGGGCGAGGCGAGTGAGCTGCCGGGCGGCGACATCGATCCGACCGAGGGCTGATCTCAACCTGTGAGAGGGCGTGCGCGAATACTCCGCGCACTTCCCCTCCTACAGGTGGTCCCATGAATGTCTGCAACCCGGTGACGCTGCGTGCCTACGCCCCGGCAATGGTCGGCTGGTGCCTGGCCCTGGCCGCCTGCCTGCGTGCGGAACAGCTGCGCGGCGACCTGCACGCGCAGGCCCTGCTGCCGGTGCTGCAGGGCGGCGCGGTCGCCTTGCTGGTGTTCACGCTGTCCTGCATCGGTGCCGCCAGCATCATGCTGTGGCGGGCGGGCAGGAACGCGGTGGAGTGATGCGGCGGATGGTTACCGCATCCCCCATGCGCAGTTGCGTCAGCGCAGTACTTCATCCGAACTGACCAGCTGCACGTCATGCATCAGGTTGAGGTAAGCCTCGTAATAGCCCTTGTGTGACGCGCCGACGATGGTCAGCATGCGGGTGCCTGGATGCTGGCCGAGCACGTCGCGCATGTTGGCGACCATGCGCAGGTTACGGGTTTCCCAGTAGCCCAGGTAGTTGCGGCCGAAGCCTTCCGGTGAGGGTTCGACAAGTGTCGCGCCGAAGTCGCTGTTGAACGCCACCATCGCGGTCTCGGGTGCGTTGTAGGCGCGATACATCGCGAGCAATCCTTCCGGCTGAACAAGATTGGCTCCGAGCCGTTCATCAGCCGCCCTGCGTGCTTTGACGAAGGCGTTGTCCCAGGCGCCGCGTATGGCGGCAGCGTAGGCCTTCTGCTGCGATTCCGGTGTGGGCGAATCCGCAGTGTGGTCGTCCACCGACCACAGGCGCTCCAGTCCGAGGCGTGCGGCAAGCACGCCGGCCACCAGGACGGCCTCGTTGCGGCGGGTCATGCGCGTGTCGAGGAACTGCACCAGCTCCGGAGTCAGGCTGTCGGCCGCACGGCGCTCTTCCCGGGGCAGCCGCAGCCATTGGACGACTGCCGAGCTGCTCTCGCCCGCAGCCAGGAAGACTGCGGCCAAGCGACGTCGCTGGGCAGCGCTTGGCGCCTTGGGCCAATCTGCAAGCAGGCGTTCCATTTCCACGTTGGCGCTGGGCACGTCCAGACCGGTGGCGGCCTGCGCCGGTGCCGGATCGACGCAGTAGTCCGCGACGCTCTCCGCGTATCGGGCCGGATTGCGGCGCATGAAGTCACACTGCAGGCCGGACACGTTCTCCACGGCGATCGCGGTGGGCCGCCAGGCCTCCAGGCGCTGCAGCAGAGGTTCCAGCATTGCCGGCGTGAAGGCCTCCGGCAGGCTCGACAGGTGCGGGCTGCCCAGCACCAGTACCTGGTTGGGGCGTCCTGCGGGGGGGCCCTTCAGCTGGTCCGGGTGGAAGGCCGGTCGATAGGCGGTGCCGGTCGCCAGCGCATTGCTGCTGCATAGGGCCAGGAGAAGAAGGCTGGCAAAGCGAGGGAACATGCGATCTCCATGTAAATGAGCATCCTGCGGGACCTTCATGCTGGTCGTTTTCCCCTGCGGGCGAACCCCGCATCGGTCATGTAAACCTTTTTTCCTTGAGCTGCATCCTTCTGTCGGCGATGTGGTCGGCTGCCTCCCGGCGCCTGCGCTGTACAGCGTTCCGCCAACCGGTGGCGGAACGGATCCGGTCCAGCCGTTCATTGGCCCAATGCCTTGGTGTGAAGGCGGGGACACGTGAAAAAGGCGTGAAGTACACGGCAATCGTCCACCGCATTCCGCCTGCAATGGACGGAGTTGCGACGGACGTCGCGGAATGCCGCTAAAGCGGCCGACGGCATCGCCGATATCCCCTCTGGATCCCGCTCCAGTCACCCGCCGCAGGACCCCAGGCTGCCTTCGATGGGTGGTCCGCGCAGTGTGCTCCGCCGCCCCAGATGCCGATCGCACCCGCAGCAGACGTTCTTGGCAGTCGCTCGAGAGGTGCCGTGGGCACCTGTAGTCCCTGGCAACTGATGTTGCCGCCGGGCATCCCGCCCGGCGGGTCACAACCGCTTACCGGACACCGAGGATCAGACAATGCTCATTCCAGGCTTCATGGCAGGCGCGCAGGCGCCGGACGAGCTGCATACCCGATGGTCGCCGTGGCGTACGCTGCTTGGCGTGCTGGCGCCGCAGCAACGCACCGGCACAGCGAAGGCGATGACCGACCGCACCGAGCTGGAGGCGCAGGTGGCCGCGCTGCATCGCGTGCAGGCCGTCATCGAGTTCGCGCTCGACGGAACCATCCTGCAGGCCAATGACAATTTCCTGCAGGCGATGGGGTACCGGCTGGAGGAGATCCAGGGCAGGCATCATTCCCTGTTCGTCGACCCCGAGCAGGCGCGCAGCGCCGAGTACCGCGACTTCTGGGCGCGCTTGGGGCGCGGCGAATATGACGCCGGACAGTACCGCCGCTTCGGCAAGGGCCAGCGCGAGATCTGGATCCAGGCCTCGTACAACCCGGTGCTGGACCGCCAGGGGCGGCCGTACAAGGTGGTCAAGTTCGCGACCGCCATCACCGCGCAGAAGCTGCAGGCGGCCGACTCGGCGGGGCAACTGGCCGCGATCGCCAAGTCGCAGGCGGTGATCGAGTTCAGCATGGATGGCCGCATCCTGTCGGCCAACGACAATTTCCTCGCCGCCACCGGCTACAGCCTGGACGAGGTGCGCGGGCAGCACCATTCGTTGTTTGTCGAGCCCGGGCATCGCAGCAGCGTGGAATATCGCCAGTTCTGGGAGAAACTTGGGCGCGGCGAATATGATGCGGGCCAGTATCGGCGCCTGGGCAAGGACGGGCGCGAGGTCTGGATCCAGGCTTCCTACAACCCCATCCTGGACCTCAACGGAAAGCCGTTCAAGGTCGTGAAGTATGCCGCCGACATCACCGCGCAGGTGCACGAGAACCAGGCCATGCAGCGCGCCGTGGCGCAGACCCGAGAGGTGGTGGCTGCCGCCAAGCTGGGTGACTTGACCCAGCGCGTAGCCACCGCCGACAAGAGCGGGCCGATTGCCGAGTTGTGCGAAGGCGTGAATTCGCTGGTCGAGGCGATGGCCGCGATCATCGGCCAGATCAAGTTCGCGGCCGACACCATCGCCGTGGGTGCGACTGAAATCGCGCAGGGCAACAGCGACCTGTCGCAGCGCACCGAGCAGCAGGCGGCCTCGCTGGAGGAGACTGCGGTGTCGATGAAGGGTCTTGCCGAGACGGTGCAGCGCACCGCAACCAATGCCCGCCAGGCCAGCCAGCTGGCCGGTGGGGCAGCCGATGTCGCCGCGCGGGGCGGCAATGTGGTGCATGAGGTGGTCGAGACGATGGCGGTGATCAATGCCTCATCGCGGCGCATCGTCGACATCATCGGGGTGATCGACGGCATCGCCTTCCAGACCAACATTCTTGCGCTGAACGCAGCGGTGGAGGCCGCGCGCGCCGGTGAACATGGTCGTGGCTTCGCCGTGGTTGCCACCGAGATCCGTGAGCTGTCGCAGCGTTCGGCCAGCGCAGCCAAGGAGATCAAGCACCTGATCGATGCGTCGGTGGCCAATGTCGGCGCCGGTACCGCGCAGGTCGAGAGCGCGGGCCGCACCATGGATGAGATTGTGACAAACGTGCGCCGGGTCAGTGACCTGATGAGCGAAATCAGCACGGCCGCGCAGCAGCAGAGCGACGATATCCAGCAGATGAACCAGGCCGTCGATCTGATTGACCAGGGCACCCAGCAGAATGCCGCGTTGGTCGAGGAGGCATCGGCGGCGGCACGCAGCATGGAAGAACAGTCGGCGCAGCTGCTGCAGACCGTGGCCAGCTTCCGCGTGCAGGGCGCGGCAGGGCAGCGGCAGGGAGCGGCGGCGCTGCACGCCGTCTAGGCCCGGCGGTTGCATCTGTCTTCCGTAGTATCTGCGTCGCCATATACGCGGTTGCGCCCGGCGCGTTTGGCCCGATACAGGGCCTGGTCGGCGCGTTCGACCAGGTCGCGCGGATCGTGCTCTTCGCCCGGTGCCTGCCACGCCACGCCGACGCTGATGGTGACGGTGGCCTCGGGGGCGGGCAGGGCAGCCGCTTCGACCGAAGCGCGGACCCGCTCGCCCAGGGCCATGGCGTGGGCGGCATCGGGCGAGGGCAGGGCAGCGATGAACTCCTCGCCGCCATAGCGGGCCAGCAGATCGTCACCCCGTTGCAGGCAGCCATCAAGAATGGCGGCGACCGACTGCAGGCGCTGATCTCCTTCCGGGTGGCCATAGGTGTCATTGAGGCGCTTGAAGTGGTCGATATCGATCATGAGAACGGCCAGGCCCAGACCTTGGCGCCGCGCGCGGCGGTGGGCCGCGCCAAGCGATTCATCGAAGCTGCGTCGGTTGCCCAGGCCGGTCAGTGGATCACGCCGTGCCAGTTTTTCCAGCTCGTCGCGCTGGCGCTGGATCTCCACCTGGCTCAGCACGCTGCGCAGGGCATAGCCGAGCAGGGAGCCGATGAAGCCGACCGTGGCCAGGGTCGGCTGCAGGCGCGCGACCAGAAGCGCCACCAGCATCAGCAGCAATGGCAGCATCAATGGTACGCCGGCATCGATGATGCGCCGCAGGCTGCGGGATACCTCCACTGTCGGGTAGCGACGATGGCTGCCCGCCAGGGTGGCCAGCAGCACGAACAGTCCACTGATCAGCAGGTCGCCCCAACTGCCGTCGGGCACCTGCGGCTGATAGGTATTGATGTAGAAGGCCAGCAGGAAGTAGCCCAGCGCGTAGATCGTCAGCGTCCGGAAAAAATCGCGGCGGTCCGGATCGTCCTCGGCCAGGAAACGGATCAGTGCGAAGCAGAACACCAGGCTGTTCTGCATGCTGCTCATGGTGTTCAGGCACTGCGTCCACAAGGCGGTGTTGAAGTGCGTCATCGCCCGCGTGTGCCCGTAGTACAACAGCCACAGCAACGCGATGATCAGCAGGTCCACCGCGCGGATGCAGCGGTTGCCGCCTCCCGGGCTGGCGGCAACGTAGGTCAGGGGGATGCGGTAGAACACGTACAGGATCAGCGAAGACACGGCCGTCTGCGCGGGATCCAGGCCCGTCACATTGCGGTACAGCAGGGCCAGCAGGGCCAGCGAGAACAGGCCCACGGCCGCGCCCAGCGTCCGCCATTTGCAGGCGGCCTGGTGGCTGTCACGTGCACGCCGCACGCAGGCCAGTGCAGCCAGCAGCGGTGCGGTGATCAGCATCAGGTAGGAGCCGACCGGGTCCTGCGGGCCGATAAAGGCAATGACGAGCGCGTGCGTAACCAGAAAAAACAGCGCCGCACGCAACGTCATGCATTCCCCCACCCCCAGCTCCGGCTGGGATCACGATAGGCAGAAGCACGTGAGGCTTGCAAGAAAAGTGTGCGCTGTGTCTATTTAAATACTTGCCGGAAGTCGCAGTTGCGTTCCTCTGTGTTGGCGCGGAGCCTGTGCCGCGGGCGTTCATCCAGAAGGCACGGGTGTCCCCACGCGGTCGAGGGTGCAGCCGCGCTTGGCCACGCCCGGCAGTGAGAAGCAGCGCGACCAGGGCGTCGTGTCATCCGCGTGAGGTGGACGCAGCCGTGCGGTCGGGATCTCGGGGAGCGAGGGCAGGGCGGGCGTTGGCATCGATCCCAGTTCCGGCGCCCGGCACTGGAAATGCAGAAGGCCAGGTCAGGGACCTGGCCTTTGATGCAGTGGTGCCGGTGAAAGGACTCGAACCTTCATGGGGTTACCCCCGGCTGATTTTGAGTCAGCTGCGTATACCATTCCGCCACACCGGCAGGCAGCGTGCGAGTGTAACCGAGGTCGGCAGGGCTTTCATAGAGGCAAGGCCAATCGGGGCGCTTCCTGTCGGCATCGGCTCTGTGGTGGCTATACTGCGCCGGCTTGAATGCCTCCAGGAGCGGTGCCGGATGACAGTGTTGCAGGACCTGAGGGTGCTGGTGGTCGAGAACGACGAGATGAGCGCAGCCTTGCTGCAGATGCAGCTGGTGCATGCCGGCGCGACCGTGGTCGGGTTGGCGGCGAGCGTGGCTGAAGCATTGCGCATGCTGGAAGACTCGGCCCCGGATGTGGCCCTGCTGGACTATCGCCTGGCCCGCAATGAGACCAGCGAGCCAGTGGCGGCAGCACTGTCGGCGCGCGGCGTACCATTCGTGCTCGCCACCGGAATGCTGGCTGAGCAGCTGCCCGAGTCGATGCTGGCCGGAGTACTGCTGGTCAAGCCGTATCTGTCGGCGGATCTGACCAGGGCGCTGGCCCGTGCGGTGGGTCGTTCCAGCGCAACGGCGTGAGAACGGCGCTTCAGCCGGCCTCCTCGTACACGTAGCGGATGTCCTCGCGGTCGTCGAGGACGCGGTACTGCCCGACCAGGTTGTCCGGATCGGGATTGAGCCACGCATCCAGATGCTCCCTGCGGATCGGTATCACCCCGCGATCGTGACCTGCGGCGGCGACATCGCGTGGCGGGGTGTCGGTGATCGTGGCGAACGAGAGCAGGCGGCCTTCCGGTCCCTCCCATTCCGCCCAAAGGCAGGCCAGCAGCAGGTCACGTGGCGGATCGGGGCGGAACTCGAGCACCACGTCCTGTTCCTTCTCGTCGGCACCCAGCATCCGGCCGGCGATGGCATGGCGTGGGACGTGCTCATAGAACGCCTGCACCACCACGACGCCGTGGCGCAGGCCAAACGCACCGCGCCAATAGCCTTCCAGGCTGTCGCGCCTGGCGTTGTAGGTGCCGGGGTACAGGACATCGTTGCGCGCCGTCTTGTCCGGCAGCCGGCATTGGTAGCGCATCGGCTTGATCACGCGTTTGCCGCCATCGCTGACCATGACCGGTGCATAGGTGCCGGGAAAGATGCGGTTGTCGCGTGGCAGCAGCTGCACCCGGTGCAGGTCTTCCAGTCGGGCTTGCGCGCGGCCGATGCGGTTGCCGGCCACGCGCAGGTCGTTGCGGGCTTTCTGGGTGGGGCGGGTCGCCAGCGTGGCATTGGCGATATCGCGTCGCTCGCGCTGGCGGGCCAGTTCCGCTTCCAGTTGCTGCCGTTCCTGCGCATGCCACTGCTGGATTTTCGCGACGATATCGCGGCCCTGCTCGGTGCGCGCGCCGGCAAAGCCGTCGTCCATGGCCTTCGGGGTCTTCGGTCGCTTCTTGCCGGGATCGTGCGCGTACAGCTCGGCGAACTCTTCCAGCGACAGGATGGCGCCGAATTCGCGCACCAGCTTGGCGTAGTCGGCGCGGATCAGGGCGGAGTAGCACATGGGAACTCTGCAGGCGTGGGTCGCAGCGGCTGCGACATGGATAAGGCAGGATAGCCCGACCTACAGGGAGATAGCGCATGAATGATTTCGTCGCCTGCCAGTTCCGCGACGCCGTGCCCACGGTTGAAGACTATTGCCAGCTGCGTGTACTGGCGGGCCTCAGTGCCAAGAGCCAGGAGGCGGCGGCACGCGCGCTGCCCAATACCCTGTATGGCGTGTGTGCCTACCAGGGCAACGAGCTGGTGGCGATGGGACGCATCGTCGGCGATGGCGGCTGCCACCTGCAGGTCTGCGATATCGCCGTGTTGCCGCGCCTGCAGGGGCAGGGCCTGGGCAAGGAGGTGATGCGTCGCCTGGATGGTTGGATGCAGGCCAACCTGCCGCCATCGGCATATGTCAGCCTTCTGGCAGATGGCGAAGCGCACCGTTTGTACGCGCGGTTTGGTTTCGCTCCCACCGCGCCTGCATCGATCGGGATGTACCGGCGGTTCTGAAGGCGGGTGGCGGTGAGGGCATCCACGCATGGCGTGGATCTACCCGGGCCCTGCAGTAGATCCACGCCATGCGTGGACAGGGCCTTCCCAGGAATCACAGGCAAAGAAAAACCCCGACCAGGGTCGGGGTTTTCAAGAATTGGCGTCCCCACGGGGATTCGAACCCCGGTCGCCACCGTGAAAGGGTGATGTCCTAGGCCTCTAGACGATGGGGACGCACGAAAACTTCAAGTTGTAGATGCTTCGACGGCCTAATGTCGAAGTGGTGGAGCCAAGCGGGATCGAACCGCTGACCTCCTGCATGCCATGCAGGCGCTCTCCCAGCTGAGCTATGGCCCCAGTGAAACTCCGGATGATCTGCCGGGAGCAGAGTCCGTTTTGAAACTGGCGTCCCCACGGGGATTCGAACCCCGGTCGCCACCGTGAAAGGGTGATGTCCTAGGCCTCTAGACGATGGGGACGCACGAAAACTTCAAGTTGTAGAACCTTCGACGGCCTAATGTCGAAAGTGGTGGAGCCAAGCGGGATCGAACCGCTGACCTCCTGCATGCCATGCAGGCGCTCTCCCAGCTGAGCTATGGCCCCGTGTTACCGAGCCGCCTATCATACCTGCGTGTTCACCTTTGTGGAAGCTTTTTTCGAGCTTTTTTCGTTTCGGTTCAACCGCGGCCACGGGGGCAGGGGAACCGCTACGCCACAACCTGAATGCCGGTAGGCGGTGAACAAAAAAGACCCGGTTATCGGCCGGGTCCTCATTGTTCGTGATGAGTGGCGTCCCCACGGGGATTCGAACCCCGGTCGCCACCGTGAAAGGGTGATGTCCTAGGCCTCTAGACGATGGGGACGCAATTCTCATCAATGTTCTTTAGCGACCTTTCGACGGCCTAATGCCGAAAGATTGGTGGAGCCAAGCGGGATCGAACCGCTGACCTCCTGCATGCCATGCAGGCGCTCTCCCAGCTGAGCTATGGCCCCACGTCGCTGAGGAGCGAAATAATAGCCTCGCCCCAGGGGGTTGGCAAGCATTTGTTGCACTTTTCTTCACGCGCGTTGCGACGCCGATATCAGTCCGCTGTCGCCTGCGCAGCGTCGTCGGTCAGCGCCGCCAGGATTGGGCACTGGTCCAGTGTGCCGTGGCCGGGGCAGGCGTCGACCAGCTGCGAAAGTGCGGTGTGCATGCGTTGCAGCTCCGTCATTCGCTGTGAGATGTCCTGCAGGCGTGCCTGCGCGGTATCGCGCACGCTGGCCATGTCCTGTGAGTGGTGATCGCTCAGTGCGAGCAGATCGCCGATCTCTTCCAGGCTGAAGCCCAGTGCCTTGGCGCGGCGGATGAATCGCAGCCGGCGCAGGTCCTGCTCGCCGAAGATGCGGTAACCGCCCGCCGAGCGGGCAGCGGTCGGCAGCAGCTGCTGCCGTTCGTAGTAGCGCACCGTATCGATCGGCACGCCCGCCTGGCGGGCCAGTTGTCCAATGTTCATGACGGATTCCTGCGGATGCTCCGGTCAATTTGAAGGATGGAGTCTGGTCGAGAGTCAAGGCTGGGTCCGGGTGCGCGCATTCAGGGCACTTTGCAACTTTCTTCATAGCCCCGCCGCTGGCCCAGTTCCTACCCTTCGCCTGAACCGGCCGTTCGATGGCCTGCAACGAAGCGAGGAGGGGCTGTGGAAGGATTCAGGAACGAAGGATTCGTCGAGATCGCGGTGGTCGAGTACCCCGGAGGTGATCCGTCCGCCGCCTCCGTTCTGGCCGAAATGGCGCACGTTGCCAATCGCCTGGCCCAGCAGCAGCGTCGGCCGTTCAAGCGGGTGCTGGTCACCCGCTGGATCGTGCCGGCCAGCCAGACCGGTGTGCATCGTATTGCCGGTGCGGAAATGCTTGATGCGGCCATTCCGGCCGTGATTGCGGTTCCCGGCCAGATCAGTGCCGGCGCGTGCCTGCGCGCGGACGAGGTCCTGCTGGACTGGCTGCGCGCACACTACGACGGCGGCAGCCTGCTGGCCGCTGCCAGTGATGGCGTCAGCGTGCTCGCACGGGCAGGGTTGCTGGCGGGACGCACGGTCAGTGGCCCCGATCTGGGGCGCCATCCAGGCCTGCTGGCGCAGGCAGCGAGCTGGGTGCCGAGCGAGCGGGCACTGGTGGATGACGGCGACCTGCTGACGGTCGGTGGGGTCCAGGCCTGGCGCTTCCTGGGGCTGCGCCTGCTGTACCGGCTGCATGGGCAGGGCGTGGCCAGCGCGGTCGCGCAGCAACTGGGCATCACCGTGCCCGCCACGATCCAGCAGGATCTTGAACGCTTCAGTGCCAACTTCGCACATGGCGATCGTGATGTGTTGAAGGCGCAGCGCTGGCTGCACACCACGGCCGCACGCGGCGCCACGCTTGCCGCGATCTGCGAGGTTTCCGGGCTGGAGCCGCGCACGCTGCAGCGGCGGTTCCTCAAGGCCACCGGCCTGCGGCCGATCGAATACTGCCAACGGCTGCGCATCGCCAAGGCCCAGACCCTGTTGCAGCAGGGAGCAGGCATCGACGAGGTGGCCTGGGGCGTCGGCTACGCTGACCAGAGTGCTTTCCGCAGGTTGTTTCTACGCATCGTGGGCATGACGCCAGCCAACTATCGGCGTCACGTCAACAGCAAGCGCCGCGAGCGGCCGTTGATGCCATCGGTGGCGGGCAGCCTGCGTGGGCTGCAATCGCCGTCGGTGATGCAACACGGGCGAAGCGCGGCCTGACGGCGCCAACATCGTCGCGCTTGCAACCGGGGCGCGACACTTCGACCATGCAGTCAGTGGACGATTGAACAGGTGGTTTGATGTCGAGCGTTGGGCCGGTGCCGATGCCGGTGGTGTTGATTCTCGCGTGCGTTTTGCTGGCGATGGCTGTGGCTCGCCTGTGGTCACGCAGGAAGGACGGCATGCCGCTGCCTTCTGCACCCAGCATGGTTCTGGACATGTTGCTGGTCGGCCTGCTGTGCGGCCGCATCAGCTTCGTAGCCTTGAACTTCACGCTGTACCGCGAGGCGCCGTGGGGCATTCTGCAGATTGCCGATGGCGGTTATCACCTGGTGATCGTCCTGGTTGCGGGATTGGCATGGGGGCTGTGGCGACTACGCCCGTGGCGGGCGTTACGCATGCCCGTGCTGGGCGCGTCGTTGGCGGGGGTGCTGCTGTGGGCGGGTGGCAGCCAACTGCTGTCCGCATGGCAGGCGCGGCAGATGCCCCTGCCAGCAGTGCAGGTTGCTGACCTGGAGGGGGGCAGGGTTGATCTGCAGCAGTTCCGTGGCAAGCCACTGGTGTTGAACCTCTGGGCCAGCTGGTGTGGTCCCTGCCGACGCGAGATGCCGGTATTGGCAGCCGCGCAGGAGGCGCATGCGGAGGTGCAGTTCGTGTTCCTCAATCAGGGTGAAACCCTCGACGAGGTCCAGGGTTTTGTTGCGCGCGAACGCCTTATGCTGGACAACGTATTGCTGGACGGCGACGCTGCGGCTTCTACGGCGCTGGGCGTGCAGGCCTATCCCTCGACCCTGTTCTTCGACGCGGAAGGGCGCCTGCGAGAGCTGCACCTCGGCGAACTGACGGCGGCCGGTCTTGAACACAAACTGCGTCGGCTGCGGTAGCCTGCGCGGGCATCTCACTACGGAGTTCCCATGTTGTCGACTTCCCTGCGCGCCGCCCCCGCGGTGCTGTTGCTGCCGGTCCTGCTGGCATTGGCCGCCTGCAGCCAGGCACAGACGCCGCCGGGCAAGAGCGCTGCGCCACCGGCCGCGAGCGCCGCAGCTGCTGCCAACAAGGGCGACCGCCCTGCGGTGCTGAAGGGCATCGAGAAGCACGGTTTCGAGGTCGTTGCCGAGTTCGATGCCCCCGAAGGCCTGCGGGGCTTCGCTGGCGTGGTCGGTGGCCAGCAGCCGGCGGCGGCCTATGTCACTGCCGATGGCAAGCACGTACTGGTCGGCAGTCTGTTCGACGCGGAAGGCAATGATGTAGCCGCAGAGGCGGTTGAGAAGCTGGTCGCCTCGCCGATGTCCGCCAGGATGTGGAGCAAGCTGGAAGCCAGCGCGTGGGTGCCTGACGGCAAGGCCGATGCGCCACGCGTGGTCTACACCTTCAGCGATGCCAACTGCCCTTACTGCCACAAATTCTGGGAGGCGGCGCGTCCGTGGGTGGATGCAGGCAAGGTACAACTGCGCCACATCATGGTCGGCGTCATCCGTGAGGACAGTCCGGCCAAGGCGGCAGCGATCCTCTCCGCGCGTGACCCGAGCGCGGCCCTGCTTCAGAACGAGCACCAGTTCGACCGTGGCGGCATCAAGGCCCTGCCGAGCATCAGCCGCGACATTGCGGGCAAGCTCGACGCCAACCAGGTGCTGATGGTCGAGATGGGGTTCCAGGGCACGCCGGGTATCCTGTTCCAGGATGCGCAGGGCCAGGTGCAGCGCCGCGCCGGTCTGCCGCAGGGGGATGACCTGCAGACGGTGCTCGGCCCGCGCTGATCTGAGCCTGCATCATGATGTCGACCACAGGCCCGCATGGTGACGTGCGGGCCTGTTGCGTTCCAAGCCCCAGGCGAACACAACTGCTTGCGCATGGGCTGTTCGTCGTCACGGCTGAATCGTGACTGAGATCAAACATCACGCCTTGATTCCAATCAAGGCCAAAAACGACAGGCGGACTAGCCTGTGACGCATGGAATACAGCGTCAACGCGCCATGGATGCCGCGCCGCGGCTGCCCGGATGCGGGCAGGTCGGCACAGCCATTCACGACACTCTCACTCCCTGATTGTTACCCAGACTGCTGCGGTCGCCACCTCTCTGGCTGCGCGGCCTTGATGGAAGCGACATGGATAGAGGCAGGGCAGTGTCATTGTCCTGTTGTCTGCCGCGTGCAGGCTGACTGGTGTCGTCGACGCAGTACCCGCATTTCCAGCAACGGCAACGCGAGGCCAGGGCGGCGCATGCGTGCGCTCCGGAACCGTGATGCGAGTGTTCGTCCGGGGAGGATGCAATGCGTATGGCGGTACTGAATCTGGCATGTCTCGGGGCACTGGCGGTCATGCCGGCGTACGCGCAACAGGGTGATGCGCAGGATGCGCAGGCACTGCGGCGTGAGATTGCCGCCATGCGCCAGGCGCTGGAAGGCATGCAGCAGCGGTTGGATCGGCTGGAGCAGCGGGATCATGCGCCTGTGCAGGCGCAGCCGCAGGCACAGGCGAAGCCCGGAGCGTTATCTTTCGCCCCCACAGCGGCCACGACGGGGGTGATCCATCCCACCCAGGTGCCGGGTGTCGCCCAGCCCGTATTGCCACAACGCGATTCGGTCGCCGATCCATCCACGGCGGCATCGCGTCCGGACAGTGCCGCGGGCCCGACCGATCCCGATCTGAAGGGGTTTTTTGCCATTCCCGGCACTGATACGGTGATCCGCATCGGCGGCTATGCCAAGTTGGATGCCATCGCGGATTCCCGCGCAGCCGGTGACGAGGACCAGTTCATTCCTTCGTCGATGCCGGTCGGTGGCAGCCACCGTGACGTGTCCAACTTCAACATCCACGCCAAGCAGACCCGCTTCAGTTTCGAGGCGCGGCGCCCGACCACGCACGGCAACCTCCGCTTCTACCTGGAAAACGACTTCTTCGGCAGCAGCGATGGCTACGAATTCCGGCTGCGTCACGCCTATGGCCAGCTCGGCAACACCTATGCCGGCTATGGCTATTCCAGTTTCATGGATCCGGACAGCCTGCCCGACACGCTGGATTTCGCTGGTCCAGGCGGCGCGGGCTATCTGCTGGTGGCCGGCATCCACCACAGCTTTGCGCTGGGCAAGGGCAACACCCTGACCGTCGCCGCCGAAGATCCGAAGACCGAACTTGCCGGTGCCAGCGAAGAGCGCGCTGCAGTGAACCGTCTGCCGGACGTGACCGTCACTGCGCGCATGGAACGCGACTGGGGCCACCTGCAACTGGGCGCAGTGGCACGCAGCCTGGCATACGACGGTGACAACGAGCGCGACCGGCGCATGGCTGGCGGCGTGCAGTTGAGCGGCTCGGCGTCGGTGGGCGAGCGCGACCTGCTGTTGTTCGGTGCGCTGGGAGGGCGCGGTCTCAGCCGCTATACCGCCGACCTGACCGGCTCCGGGCTGGACGCGGTGGTCGGTGCCGATGGCCGCCTCGACGCGTTGGACCTGCACGGCGGTTTCGTCGGCTATACCCACTACTGGTCCGAGCTGTGGCGATCGAACCTGATCTTCGGCCAGCTGACCCTGGAGCGGAATGCCGCACTGGCGGCCGATGCCTTCCGGCAGAGCCGGTACGGCGTATTCAACCTGATCTGGAGCCCCGCGCCGTCGTGGACGATGGGCATGGAGCTGCTGTACGGCCGCCTGGAACAGCAGGGCGGCGCACGCGGCGACACGGTCCGGGTGCAGGGCAGCCTGCAATACAACTTGATCAAATAGGCGCCAGCGGTCGTAAGCCAGCGCAACCGTCCCCACGCCCGGTGCTGCCGGGCTCATGCCAGTACCGGAGATCGTCATGGCAGAAGCAAAGAAAATCGGGGTGGTCGGAGCCACCTTCCTCGTCGCCGGCAACATGATGGGCTCAGGCGTGTTCCTGCTGCCGTCCAGCCTGGCCAAGATCGGTACCGCCTCGATCTGGGGCTGGCTGATCACCACCGCCGGTGCGCTGCTGCTGGCCTTCGTGTTCGCCAAGCTGGGCAAGCTCGCCCCAAAGGCGGGCGGTCCCTATGCCTACGCGCGCGACTGGTTCGGGCCGTACATGGGCTTCCAGACCAACACCATCTACTGGTTCGCCAACTGGATCGGCAACGTCGCCATCCCGATCGCGGCGGTGGGCTATTTCAGCTATTTCTTCCCGATCCTGTCCGAGCCACTGGTGCGTTGCATCGCGGTACTGGTGCTGGTGTGGGCACTGAGCTTTGCCAACGTGATCGGCCCGGCCTTCGTCAGCCGCGTGCAGACGGTCACCACCAGCTTTGCGTTGGTGCCGATCCTGGGCATCGCCATTTTCGGCTGGTTCTTCTTCGATGCCGACATCTTCAAGGGCGCCTACAACGTGTCTGGCGAGTCGAACTTCGGTGCGATCTCGAGCGCCGCGGCACTGACCCTGTGGGCCTTCATCGGCGTCGAGTCTGCATCGGTGACTGCCGGTGTGGTCGAAAATCCGGAGAAGAACGTCGCCCGCGCGACGCTGGCCGGCGTGTTCCTGGCTGCCATCGCCTACATCGCCAGTTCGTCGGTGATCATGGGCATGGTGCCGAACGCGGAACTGCAGGTGTCCGACGCACCGTTCGCGTTGGCCGCGGCCAAGGCCGTCGGTGGCTGGGGCGGTGCACTGGTCAGCCTGTGCGCGTTCATCGGCGCGGCCGGTTCGCTGGGTGGCTGGATCCTGCTGACCGCGCAGAGTGCCAAGGCGGCCTCCGATGATGGCCTGTTCCCGAGCATCTTCAGCAAGACCAACAAGGACGACGTGCCGGTCAAGGGCGTGCTGATCGTGGCCGTGCTGATGACCCTGGCAGTGCTGGTCACCTCCACCTCGGAAACCGCATCGGCCCAGTTCGACGTGATCACGTCGGCGGCGGTGGTGCTGACCCTGCTGCCCTACATCTACTCGTGCGTGGCCTGCTACTTCGTGGTCGAGCGCTCGCACACCCTGGTCCACACCGGTGCGTTCTGGACGCTCACCAGCCTGACCGTCGTGTACTGCCTGTGGGCGATCTACGGCTCGTCGGGAACCATCGTGCAGTACGCCTTCCTGTTCGTGCTGTTCATCACCGTGTTCTATCCCTTCTTCAGCGAGGAGCGCCGCCAGCAGCGGCAGCGCGCCCGCGAGGCATCGGCCATCAGCGCCGGCGCCCGGCATTCCTGAGTTCGACAAGGAGAATCGACGTGTACTTCAAGTCCCTGGACTATCCGGTCATTGTCATCGACAACGACTACGAGTCGCCGCGCATCGGCGGCATCCTGATCCGTGCGCTGGTGGAAGAGCTGCGCAGCAATGACCAGCGCGTGCTGTGCGGGCTGAACCTGGATGATGCCCGGGCCGGCGCCCGCACCTACGTGGCGGCCTCGGCGGTGCTGATCTCGATCGACGGCAGTGAAGAGGTGGATGGCGAGTTCCAGCGCCTGACCGCTTTCCTGCGCGAGCAGAGCGCGCGCCGCGCCAACCTGCCGGTGTTCCTGTACGGCGAGCGCCGCACCATCGAGAAGGTGCCGAGCAAGCTGCTCAAATACATCCACGGCTTCATCTTCCTGTTCGAAGACACCAAGAGCTTCATCTCGCGGCAGGTGATGCGCGCGGCCGAAGACTACATGAAGAACCTGCTGCCCCCGTTCTTCAAGGCGTTGATCCACCATGCGGCCGAGTCGAACTACTCCTGGCACACGCCGGGCCATGCCGGCGGTGTGGCGTTCACCAAGTCACCGGTGGGCCGTGCATTCCACCAGTTCTACGGTGAGAACACCCTGCGCAGCGATCTGTCGATCTCGGTGCCGGAGCTGGGCTCACTGCTGGATCACACCGGCCCGATCAAGGATGCCGAGGAAGAGGCGGCGCGCAACTTCGGTGCCGACCATACCTTCTTCGTCACCAATGGCACCTCCACCGCCAACAAGATCGTCTGGCATGGCACGGTGGCGCGCGGCGACGTGGTGTTCGTCGACCGCAACTGCCACAAGTCGCTGCTGCATGCGTTGATCATGACCGGCGCGGTACCGGTGTACTTCACCCCCAGCCGCAATGCACACGGCATCATTGGCCCGATCAGCCTGGATCAGTTCACGCCGGAATCGTTGCAGCAGCGCATCGCCGCCAATCCGCTGGCCAGCAAGGCCTATCAGGCTGGCTCCAAGCCGCGCATCGCGGTGGTGACCAACTCGACCTACGACGGCCTGTGCTACAACGCCGAGAAGATTGCCGACGAAATCGGCAGCGCGGTCGACTTCCTGCATTTCGACGAAGCCTGGTACGCCTACGCCGCGTTCCATCCTTTCTACGAGAACCACTACGGCATGGCCAAGGGCAAGCCGCGTGAGCAGGATGCGATCATCTTCACCACGCATTCCACCCACAAGCTGTTGGCGGCGTTCTCGCAGGCGTCGATGATCCACGTGCGCAACTCGGCGCAACGGAACCTGGATGCCGAGCGCTTCAACGAGTCGTTCATGATGCATACCTCGACCAGCCCGCATTACGGGGTGATCGCGGCCTGTGACGTGGCCTCGAAGATGATGGAAGGCGATGCCGGCCGCTCGCTGGTGCAGGAAATGCATGACGAGGCGATTGCCTTCCGCCGCGCGATGCTGCATGTCCGCGATGACCTGGGGCGCGACGACTGGTGGTTCAGCGTATGGCAGCCGACCAGGCTCGAGCGCAGTCTGGACAAGGGCGATACGCCGGCGCCGATGGTGGCCAAGCGCGAAGAGTGGTACCTGCAACCGGACGCACACTGGCACGGCTTCGAGAACCTGGTCGACGACTATGTGCTGATCGACCCGATCAAGGTGACCCTGCTGACCCCAGGCCTGGCGATGGACGGCAGCATGGGCAAGCTGGGCATCCCTGCGGCGGTGCTGAGCAAGTTCCTGTGGGGCCGCGGCATTACCGTGGAGAAGACCAACCTGTACTCGGTGCTGTTCCTGTTCTCGATGGGCATCACCAAGGGCAAGTGGAGCACGCTGGTCACCGAACTGATGGCATTCAAGGAACTGTATGACCGCAACGCGCCGCTGAGCCAGGCACTGCCCACGCTGGCGGCTGATTATCCGAACGCGTACGCCGGTTGGGGCCTGCGCGACCTGTGCGACGCGCTTCATTCGTTCAACCAGGAATTCGCCGTGGCCAAGGTGATGCGCGAGATGTACGTGGATCTGCCGACACCGGTGATGACCCCGGCCGACGCCTACAACCACCTGGTGAAGGGCGAGATCGAGCGGGTCGATATCGAGCAGATCAGTGGCCGTATTGCGGCGACCATGCTGGTTCCGTACCCGCCGGGCATCCCGACCATCATGCCGGGCGAGCGCTTTGGCGACAGCGATGAGCCGATCATCCAGTCGCTGCGCATCGCCCGTGAGCAGAATGCCCGCTTCCCGGGCTTCGAGTCGGACGTGCACGGGCTCATCATCGAGAACGACGGCGATGTGACCTCGTACAAGGTGGAGGTACTGAAGGCCTGACCGGCGACGGTCGGCCCTTCGGCGAACGATGGATACCGCGCGCGAGCAACGCATCCTGAAGTTCTCGATCGGGGTCACCATCGCGGTCAGCGTGGTCGGCTTCAGCGGTGGCCTGCTGGTGGGATCGCAGGCCATCCTGTTCGACGGCGTGTACAGCCTGGTCGACGTTGCCCTGACCCTGGTGTCGCTGTCGGTGCTGCGGCTGGTGGCGCGGGAACAGAGCCCGCGCTTCCAGTACGGCTACTGGCACCTGGAACCGATGGTCGAGGCACTGGGCGGGGTGATCCTGTCGCTGGCCTGCGTGTATGCGCTGGCCAACGCCGTGATCGGATTGACCACGGGCGGGCACGAGGTGAAGTTAGGGCCCGCGCTGTGGTGGGCGGCATTGCTGAGTGCCAGCAACCTGGCGATGGCGGCGTTCGTCGCCCAGCGGGCGCGGCGCCTGCGCTCGGCGCTGTTGTGGCTGGATGTACGGGGCTGGCTGCTGGGTGGGTTGATGAGCCTGGCGGTAGTGCTGGCCTTCATACTGGCCCTGGTCCTGCATGGCGGTGAGTGGCACCACTGGGTGCCGTATCTGGATTCGATCGTGCTGGCGTTGATCAGCCTGGCGGTATTGCCGGTCCCGGCGCGCAGCGCGTGGAACGCCATGCGTGAAGTGCTGCAGGTTGCGCCGGACGATCTGGACCGGCGCGTGCAGCAGGTGATGCAGGCGTTCGTGGCCGAGCGTGGCTACCTCGGTTTCACCAGCCACGTGGCGAAGATGGGGCGGATGCGCTTCATCGAGATCCATGTGCTGGCTGATCCGGCCACGCCGCTCGGCTCAGTGGGGGAGGTCGATGCGATGCGCGACGAGATCGCCGTGCGGCTGGATGCGCGGGGAAGCACGTTCTGGCTGACCATCGATTTCACTGCCGATCCGGCGTGGACGTGAGCCGGGATCTACACGTGGGCGCGATCGTTGCGCGTGGCGGACCGGTCTGTTGCACCGGATCTGTTTGACCTGAACCAATGTTGAGGTCGCAGACTGCCTCGCATCCCCCACGAGGCGCGCGGCATGAACCTGTTGACCACCCCGGGCCTCGGCCATGGCCTGCTGGAACTGTTCAATCCTGCGGGGCTTTACGATCCTTCGGCCAACGGCTACTCGCACGTGGCGGTGGTGCGCCTGCCCGCGCGGGTGATCCATATTGCCGGGCAGGGCGGTGAGGATGCCAATGGCCATCTCTCCCCCGGGTTCGAGGAACAGGTCGGGCAAGCGCTGGACAACCTGGAGATCGCGCTGCGCTCGGCGCAGGCCAGCCTGGCCGATGTCGCACGGTTGCGCATCCTGGTGGTCGACCACGACGAGGACCGGCTGGGCATCATCGCCCATCAGGTGCGGCGGCGCTGGCCGAACCGCTCGGCGCCCACCTGCACGCTGATCCCGGTGCCGCGGCTCGCGCTGGACGGCATGCTGTTCGAGATCGAGGCGGAGGCCTATGCCGCCTAGCGCAGGTAGTACTCCACCGGCACCACCAGTTCCTGGGGGGCCTTCAGTACATCGGGAATGGGCGGCAGCGGCTGCGCGCGACGGAAGGTCTGCAGCGCTGCGTCATCCAGCATCGGCTGGCCACTGGACTGCTCCAACCGCAGGGCCAGCAGGCGTCCCTGGCGATCGATGCTGGCCCTGACCCAGGCAGTGCCCTGCTGGCGCCGTGAGCGGGCCGCAGCAGGGTAGTAGCGATAGCGCTCCAGCCGCGCCATCAGGCGGGCTTCCCACTGGTCGCTGGCGGCGCCGGCCTGGAAGTCCGCCGGTGGGGCGTCGGGAGCGGGCGGCGCGGCCGTGATCGATGCCGGTGCGGGACTTGCATCGGTCGCGGCCGCAGGCGGGGCGACCGGCAGGGCTTGCCGGCCAGCGCCACTGCGTTCGCTGGCGGCCACTTCGCCCTCGCGTGCGGCGGTGGGCTTCGGTGGAGGGGGCGACTTCGTGGGTTGGGATGCGCGCGCCTGCTGCGCCTGGCTGGGGGTGTCGGCCTGGCGTTCTTCCACTGGCTGCGGCGGCGTCGCCGGTGCCAGCAGGCGCAGGCTGATGCGCACGTCCTGCTCGGGCGGCGGCAGCAATGGCGGCGCGGCCACCCAGTGCACCAACAGCAGCAGGGGCAACAGGTGAAGCCCGATGCTGATGGCGATCGCCTGCCAGTGTTGGCCGCGCTCACTCATCGTCCAGCACCCATAGCAGGTCGGCGTCGGCCGCATCGACGGATGCACCGACTTAAGCGAGCGCGATCACCGGCGCTGGTGTGCCCGCTGGCAGGTAGCCCGGCATGCCAGTACCGCGCAGTACATGCCAGCGACCGGCCACCAGCAGCGCGGGTGCCGCGGCTCAGGTTGTGGGCGACGCGGTACAGGTAGGCGCGGCCATTGCTCAGCAGGCCACTGGCGGCGATTCTGACGACGCGCAGCCAGGTCTCCTGGACGACATCATCGGCGTCGCTGCGTTGCGGGAGTTTACGGCGGACATGGGCGTGCAGCGGCTGGTAGTGGGCCGCGCACAGCTGCGCGACATCCGTCGGTTCGACAGGCGTGGACACGGGGCGGGCGACAACTGGGAAAGGGAACAGCCCGCGGCGGCAAGGGCAGCGGCTACACCTTACAGTAAAAGAGAAGCATTTGCATCCGTGAGCACAAGGCACGGCATGCGTGGCCGACTGCGAGGTCAGCGCGGACGATAATCGCAGTGGATCTGCAGGGCTTCGGTGGGGTTGTGATGCAGCTCGAAACCGCAGTGCTGGAGGCTGCGCTTCACCCGGGCGATCGCTTCGGCATGGCGGGCGGTGCGACGCTGCTGCCAGCGCGGCGGGGTGAACACGCCCAGTGGCAGCAGCCGCAGCCGCTTGCCGTGCAATACCACTGAGACATCGATATGACGGCCATCGATGTCGTGGCCGTTGGCGCCGAAGATGGCATCGACTTCATCATGGCGCTGCGGATAGCAGGCGCGGAACACCGCGATGCCGAGCCAACGCACGCCACGACGGAAGCCGCCGAGCCGGCTGTGGCTGGGTTCGAAGCCGCGCGTGACGAGCAGGCCCAGCCCGGCAGGCAGCAATGCCTGCGCGTCGAGCAAACGTTGCAGCACTTCTTCTTCCAGCTGGATGCGGGTAGAGGGCCAGCGCGGTGCGATGAGCAGTCCGTGGTGGCTGCCGCGTTGCAGGGTCAGCATGGGTGAAGCTTCGCACGCGGGCGAACAGCCGGGGTAGTGCCGGCCGCTGGCCGGCAAATCTGTTGCCCGTCGGGTGCCGGCCAGCGGCCGGCACTACCGTGACGATCGTCAGAGGTCGCGGTACTGGATCTGCGAAGCCAGTACGCGCAGGCCATCGGCATTGCTGGACAGGATGCGCTCTTCGCCGATGCCTTTCTGCCGTTTCAGCTGGAAGCCCTGGTCTGCAGGCAGCTGTGCGGCGATGGCGTCCATGCGTTGCATGGCATCGGGGCCGCTGCAGTCGAAGTGGCCCCAGTAGGCGCCATCGCGGTGGATCTGCAATCGGTAGTTCATCGCGGTAGCTCCGGCAGGTCCTGCAGCCAATGGTCGAACATCGCGGTGGCGGCCGCTGCCAGCGGTGCGCCATAGCGACGCGCCTGCGCGCGCAGGTCGTTGGGATCGATGCCGACCTGGGCCAGCTCCAGCGTGTGGCCGATCAGCCAGCGCTCGAACTGGCGGGCGTCCAGTTCCGGATGGCATTGCAGGGCCAATGCGTGGCTGCCGATGGCGAACGCCTGGTGACGGCAGGCCGGCGTACTGGCCAGGCGGCGTGCACCGGCCGGAAGTTCGAACGCCTCACCATGCCAATGCAGTACCGGAATGCCCTGCAGGGACTGCAGCGGAGAACGCTGGCCTTCATCGGTCAGCAGCAGTGGCGCAAAGCCGATTTCCTTGCCACCACTGGGAGCGACACTGGCACCGAGTGCGCGCGCCATCAGCTGTGCACCCAGGCAGATGCCGAGGGTGGGCCGCTGCCGCTGCAGCCGGCGCTGCAGCAGGGCAATGCTGTCGTTGACGAAGGGATAGGTCCCTGTGTCATTGGCACTGATGGGACCGCCCAGCACGACCAGCAGATCGGCGGTTTCGGCGCCATCGAGCACATCGACGCCGGCCTGCAGCACGTGCAGCTGCCAGCCCTGCGCCAGCAGCAACGGTTTCAGGGTGCCAAGGTCTTCAAAGGCAACGTGTTGCAGGACAACCGCGTGCTTCATGCCGGTGCTCCGCTGTTCGGCCAGTAGAAACTGTCCGGGGTGGCACGGGCACCGAAGATGGCCTGGCCGACGCGGACCACGGTGGCACCTTCCTCGATGGCCACTTCGAAATCACCGGACATGCCCATCGACAGCTGCGACAGGTCGAGGCCGGGCGGGGCGGTGCGCTGCAGCTGGTCGCGCAGTTCGCGCAGGCGCACGAAGCAGGCGCGCACGCGCTCGACATCGGGGGTGAAGATGGCCAGGGTCATCAGGCCGCGCACGTGCAGGCGATCGAAGGCCGGCAGCTGCTGCACGAAGGCCTCGACCGCGTCGGGCTCCAGGCCGTACTTGCTCGGTTCGGCCGAGGTGTTGACCTGCACGAATACATCCAGCGTGCGGTCTTCCAGTTGCAGGCGCTGCTGCAGGGCCTCGGCTACGCGCAGGCTGTCCAGCGCCTGGAACTCGCTGGCAAAGCGCGCCACGTAGCGCGCCTTGTTGGTCTGCAGATGGCCGATCACCGACCAGTGCACGCCCAGGTCGGCCATCGTTTCAGCCTTGCGTTGTGCCTCCTGCACCTTGTTCTCGCCCAGTTCGTGGCAGCCTGCGGCTACCGCCATGCGGATGCGGGCGTCATCGACGGTCTTGCTGACCGGCAGCAGGCGCACACTGGCCGGGTCCCGGCCGACGCGGGCGCAGGCATCGGCGATGCGTTGGCGCACCGTGACCAGGTTGGCGGCGATCTGTTCAACGGACTGGGCGACGGGCCAGTCGGCAGCGGCAAGGGGCATGCGGGCACCTCCAATGCAGGGTGGCCAGGGTGGGATACACTGGCACAGGACAAGAGATATTTTGGCATAGGACAAAATGAAAATCACCGGGCATAGCGCCGAGTCGATCTTCGACAGCATCCGCGACGGCATCGGCAAGGGCCGCCTGCAGGCCGGCAGCGTGTTGCCGCCGGTGCGTGAACTGGCCGAGCAGCTGGGAGTGAACCGCAACACCGTGGCTGCTGCCTACAAGCGCCTGGATGCGGCGGGCCTGGCCAGCACGGCGGGCCGCCGCGGCACGGTGGTGCGTGGCCTGCCGCCGCCGCTGGCGCGTGAAGGCAGTACGCCCGGGCTGGCCCTGCAGGACCTGGCCGGTGGCAACCCGGATCCACGCCTGCTGCCGAACCTGCGCCTGGCCCCGGCCGCACCACGGCTGTATGGCGTGGGCACGGTCGAACCGAGGTTGGAGGCGCTGGCACGCGCCTCGCTGGATGCGGACTGCCCCGCGGGTTATGCGCTGGAGCTGACCCATGGCGCGGTCGATGGCATTGAACGTCTGCTGGCGGCGTGGCTGCTGCCGGGGGATCGCATCGCGGTGGAGGATCCGTGCTTCCTCGGCAGCCTCAATGTGCTCAATGCCGTGGGCCACACGCCATTGCCGGTAGCGGTGGATGCGCATGGCATGCAGGTCGAATCACTGCGGCAGGCGCTGGAGGCCGGTGCACGCGCGGTGTTGCTGACCCCGCGGGCGCACAACCCGACCGGGGCCAGCCTGGATGCGAAGCGGGCGCGGGCGTTGCGGCAGCTGCTGGCGGCGTACCCGCAGGTAGCAGTGCTGATCGACGATCACTATGCGCTGCTCTCGCAGCAGGCCTATCACTCGGTGCTGCCGCTGGATGGCCGGCGCTGGGCGCTGCTGCGTTCGTTGTCCAAACCGCTCGGCCCGGACCTGCGGCTGGCCTGGCTGGCCTGCGATGAAGAGACCGCGATGCGGCTGCGGCTGCGATTGGCGTCCGGCACCGGCTGGGTCAGTCACCTGCTGCAGGATGCGGCGACCTCGGTGCTGTCGTCGGCAACGCAGCGGGCGAAGATCGCTTCGGCAGGTGAGCGTTACCAGCAGCGCCTGCGCTCGCTGCAGGAGTTGCTGCATGCGCGTGGCCTGCCGACACCGTTGCCGATGGAAGGATTGAACCTGTGGCTGCCGTTGCAGGCCGACAGCCATCCGCAGGTGCTGGCCCTGGCTTCGCGCGGATGGCATGTGCGCGCGGGCGAAGTGTTCGCGGTGGCAGCGCCGGGGCATGGCCTGCGCATCACCTGCGCTGCGCTGGGGGCAACGCAGCTGCGGCAGCTGGCGGATGACCTGGCGGCGGTGTTCGCTCTGTAGCGTCGAGCCATGCTCGACGTTGCTTCGCCTTTGTAGAGCCGAGCCATGCTCGGCTGCTGTTGATAGAAGCAGTCGAGCATGGCTCGACTCTACACAAGCAGATCAGGGCGCGGCGTTGGCGCCGGGACGCACGTAGTAGGACTGGCCGCTGTCATCAACGAACATCAGCTCCGGCTTGCCCTGCCAGGAGGTGAGCATGGCGCCGGTGTTGTTCTGGTGCTTGACCATCAGGCTGGCGCCGCGGTCCGGGTTGGCGACGACTTTGAATACTTCAGTGGTGCCGGTGGCATCGTCCAGGGTCAGCAGGGCTTCGCCGCCGCGGTCGCTGGTGCCGTAGCCGCCGCGTTCGGAACCATCGGGACCGAGCAGGATAAGGCCTGACAGGGCGGTGGCACGCGGCCCCTGGGTGCGGCCCTGGCTGAGCGGATCGGGAACCGGTGCGCCGAGGATCACCCGCGGCTGGCCGCTTGCATCGTGGATGACCAGCCCGCGCGCCTCGATGATGCGCTGTGGTGATTGGCTGCGATGCAGGCTCCAGGCGGTCCAGCCGGAAACCAGCAGGGCGAGGGTCGAGACCACCAGGGTGGTCAGCAGCAGCGCACGGGGCATCGGGTCGTCCTTCCTTGGATGTGCCGACGATAGCGGATGCGGACCGGCAATGGCCAGTTCGTTGTGTGACGTTGTGTATCGTCAGTGGAAATCGCGGCTGTGGCTGCGCAGTCCCTGCAGCAGTTCATCCAGGCAGTGCATGCGCTGCACGATGACGTGCTGCACGCCATCGACGCGTTCCAGGCGGCCATCGATCTGCATCAGCTGGGTATCGACCAGCACCCGGTGCTGGCGATCGGCCAGGTGTCGCCAGACCACGGCGTTGACCATGCCGGTCTCATCTTCGAGCGTGAGGAAGGTGACGCCGCTGGCGGTCTGCGGGCGCTGGCGCATGCGTACCAGGCCGGCGATGCGCACGCGACGGCCATGGCCATGCCCGGCCAGCTGTGCAGCGTCCAGACAGCCACGGCTGCGCAGTTGCGCGCGCAGGAACGAGATCGGGTGGCGGCCGAGGGTGGTACCGGTGCTGCGGTAGTCGGCCTGCATGTCCGCCCAGGCGCTGGGCAGGGGCAACGGCACGCGGGCTTCGGCAGTGGCACGGGCCTGATCGAACAGCGGCAGCCGGTTCTCTACGCCCGAGATATCCCAGCGTGCACGATGGCGATGGCCGCTGAGCCCGCGCAGTGCCCCAGCATCGGCCAGCAGGCCCTGCTGGCGGCGGTCCAGTGCGGTGCGCTGGCACAGGTCGCCGACGTCGTCGAACGGGCGCCGCGCGCGCTCGCGCATGATGGCCTGCACGGCACCTTCGTTGCAGCCGTCGATCAGGCGCAGGCCCAGGCGGATCGCCGCCGGCCCCCTGCTGAAGTCCAGCGTGCAGTCCCAGTCGCTGTGGCGTACGTCCACGGGAAGAACGGTAATGCCATGCCGCCGCGCGTCCTGCAGCAGCTGGTCGGGGCTGTAGAAACCCAGCGGCTGGCTGTTGATCAGGCTGGCAGTGAATGCGGCCGGGTGGTGGCACTTCAGCCAGCAGCTGTTATAGGTCAGCAGGGCGAAGCTGGCGGCGTGGCTTTCCGGGAAGCCGTAATCGCCGAAGCCCTTGATCTGCTCGAACAGGTGCTCGCCGTATTCGCGGCTGAAGCCGTTCTCCAGCATGCCGGCCAGCAGCTTCTCGCGATGCGGTTCCAGACCGCCACGGCGCTTCCACGCCGCCATCGAGCGGCGCAGGGCATCGGCCTGGCCCGGCGTGTAGCCGGCTGCTTCCACCGCCAGCTGCATCACCTGTTCCTGGAACAGCGGCACGCCCAGCGTGCGTGCGAACACGCGTTCCAGCTGCGGTGGGTAGAGCGGGTTGTCCGGGTCGTTCAACGCGTCCGGGCCTTGTTCGCGCAGGATCCGGCGCCGCTCCAGATAGGGGTGCACCATGTCGCCCTGGATCGGGCCAGGGCGCACGATCGCCACCTCGATCACCAGGTCATAGAACGTGCGTGGCTGCATGCGCGGCAGCATCGCCATCTGCGCGCGCGATTCGATCTGGAACACGCCGATGGTGTCAGCGGCGCAGATCATGTCGAAGGTCTTTGCATCCTTGGGCGGGATGGCGTCCATGCGCCCTTCGTGCAGGCCATGCTGTTTCAGCATCGCCAGGCACTTGCGGATGGCCGTAAGCATGCCCAATGCCAGGCAGTCGACCTTCATCAGGCCGGTGGCATCCAGATCGTCCTTGTCCCACTGGATGACGGTGCGATCGGCCATCGCCGCGTTCTCCACCGGCACCAGGGTCGACAGCGGATGCTCGGAGATGACGAAACCGCCCGGATGCTGCGACAGGTGGCGCGGGAAGTCGATCAGCTCGGCGGTCAGCGCCAGCAGGCGCCGCATCAACGGCGTGTCCGGATCGAAACCGCGCTCGCGCAGGGTTTCCGGCAATGGGATGTTGCCGCCCCAGTGGTCCATGGCCGCGCCCAGTTCGTTGACCTGGTCCATCGGCAGGCCCAGTGCGCGGGCCACGTCGCGGATCGCGCTGCGGCCACGGTAGCTGATCGCCACCGCGGTCAGTGCGGCACGCTCGCGGCCGTAGCGCTTGAACACGTACTGCAGCACCTCCTCGCGACGCTCGTGCTCGAAGTCGATGTCGATATCCGGCGGCTCGTCGCGCTCGGCGGAAATGAAGCGCTCGAACAGCAGGTTGCTGCGTGCCGGGTCGATCTCGGTCACGCCCAGCACGAAGCACACCGCTGAGTTGGCCGCTGAGCCACGGCCCTGGCAGAGGATGTCCTGGCTGCGCGCAAAGCGCACGATGTCCTGCACGGTGAGGAAGTAGGAGGCGTAGTTCTTCTGCTTGATCAGCGCCAGTTCGTGCTCGATCTGCGTGCGTTGCTTCGCTTCGATGCCGCCTTTCCAGCGCCACCGGATGCCGCGCTCGACCAGCACGCGCAGCCAGCTGTCCGGATCGTGTCCTTCGGGCACCAGCTCACGCGGATAGGTGTACTGCAGCTGTTCCAGGGTGAAGTGGCAGCGTTCGGCGATGCGCAGGGTTTCAGCCAGCAGTTCGGGCGGATACAGCTGGGCCAGCGCGGTACGCGGGCGCAGGTGGCGCTCGCCATTGGGAAACAGGCGCCAGCCGGCCTCGGCCACGCTGCAGCGGTGGCGGATCGCGGTCAGTGTGTCCTGCAGGGCACGGCGGCGGCGCACGTGCATATGCACATCGCCACTGGCGACCAGGGGCAGGCGGTGGCGTTCGCCGAAGGCCCGCAGCTGCTGCAGGCGGCGTGCGTCATCGTGTTCACGGTGCAGTTCCACCGCCAGCCACAGCCGATCATCGAAGCCGGTGCGCAGCAACTCGAGATCGGTGGCGGATGGCTGCCGGTCCAGCCACAGGCACAACAAACCGTCGGGCAGGCCGAGCAGATCGTCGCGCAGGCAGCGGTACTCGCCCTTGGCAGCCCGCCGCCGACAGGTCGTGATCAACTGGCACAGCCCGGCATAGGCGGTCTGGTCGGTGCACAGCAGGGCCAGCTTCGGCCCGTCCTCGACCTGGAATTCGGCGCCGACGATCAGTGCCACGCCATGTGTCTTCGCTGCCTGCCAGGCGCGCACGATGCCTGCCAGCGAGCATTCGTCGGTGATCGCCAACGCGCGGTAGCCTTGACCCGCGGCGCGCGCGAACAACTCTTCGGCGATCGAAGCACCGCGCTGGAAACTGAAGGCCGACAGGCAGTGCAGTTCGGCGTAGCCGGGCAGTTCGCTGTGCATGGCGGCTCAGCCGAACCAGCCGTGCAGCATCCACGGCGCATGTGGATTGTTGCGGTCACGGAAAGCCCAGCCGCGCTGGCCATGCGCGGTTTCCACCACGTAGTAGTCGCGGCGCGCGTCGGCCTGGTCCCACCAGCCCGATTCGATCCGCTCCGGTCCGGTGACGATGCGCAGCCTCGGATCACGCAGCGGTTGCGGCGCATCCAGCAACCAGCCGGGGCGCAGTGGCCAGTACGACGGGGGCTTGGCCGGTGGCTGGGTGCCACTGGCGCGTTCGGGACGATGGTCGGCCTGCACTGCCAGCGGCTGCACGGCGTCATCGCCGAGCCGCGCGCGCAGGCGCTCACGTAGCTGGTTCCACGGCATCGCCTGCGCCGGACGGGTATCGAACAGGTCACGCGCGGCGGGTACGAACGGCGGCAGCTGTTCGGCCTGCAGTCGCAGTGCGCGGCTGCCGGCCGGCAGGGCGAACGCTTCCATGCGGTTGCGTGCGATCTCGAACAGCAGCGTGGGATCGCGCTCGGGCGCCAACAGGCCGATGGTCAGCACGCTGGCCGGCAACAGGTCATGCTCGAAATGCAGGTCGAAGCGCTGCACGCCGCCATCGCGCGAGCACAGGAAGGCGGCCAGGTCGAGCAGCAGGCGGCGCAGCGGGAACAGCAGGGCCTGGCTGGATTCGATCTCGTATTCGAATTCGATGCGCGCATCGAAACGGTCCGGTGGCTGGTAGTAGCGCAATGGCGCGGTGGGCAGCCCGCGCAATGCATCCAGCTGCTGCAGGACCTCGGGGGCGAAGCGCCGGGCCAGGCTGTCGCGCGGCAGCTTGAGCACCGCCCCCAGCGTGCGCAGGCCGGAACGGCCAAGCACGGTCACCGCCTCGCTGGGCAGGCCGCAACGTGCCAGGGGCAGCTGCGCCAGCGCCGCCGGCAGCTGCTGCGCATCAAGGCCGAGGCCATCGTGGACGTTGGCCAGCACGCGCGCGGCATGTGGGGTAGGCGCGGCCACCAGGCGGTGGCGGAAGCCGAGTTCGTGCAGTTCGTTGCGCAGGCGCTGCTGGATCGTCAGCCAGTCACCGAACAGGGCGCGGCTGGCACCGATTTCCAGCACCAGCGCATGCGGAAAATCGAGGCTGACCTGCGAGCTGTAGGCATAGGCCCAGCTGGCCAGCAGCTGCCGGGTGTGCTGTTCGGCACTCGGGTCGTAGTCGTGCAGCTGCATGTCCTGCACCAGTACCTGCGCAGCCGAAAGCAGCATGCCCGGGCGCAGCCCTGCTGCACGTGCCGACGGGCTGACCGCGCGCAGCACGCGACGCTGCGCCGGCCCCTGCAGCAGGACCAGCGGCCGCTGCGGATCCGGCTGCAGGCGCAGCACGCTGTCCAGCGCCAGCTGCGGCAACAACAGGCAGGCCCAGTGCATGGCGCGTCCTCAGTGGGCGATGGCCAGCGGCAACGGCTGCGCCGGCGGCAACCCGCCACGGCACTTCAGCACCCGCACCTGGCCGTGGTCGAGCTGCAGGCGCAGGCTGGCCGGGGAGGGATTGCGCGCGGCCTGCGCCTCGCGGAACACGAAGCCCAAGCACTGGCCGCTGTCGGCAGCCACCTGCAGCCGGCGCAGTGAACGGTCGTCGGCCTGGTGCGGCCAGCACAGTACCGCCGCGCAGGCCGCAGAGCGCAGGCACTGTTCGGCGGCCCACAGTGCCTGCTTCGGCGCGGCGTGGATGATCTGCAACTGGCCCAGGTCCAGCCCGGCGGCGGCCCAGGCCGGGGCATGCGGACGGTAGGGCGGAGCGACCAGGACGATCGGGCGGTCGCGCTGGCTCAGCCTGGCCAGTGCCGGCCATACCAGCGCCAGTTCGCCAACGCCGGGCGCCGCCTGCAGCACCTCGCACAGTCCGCTGGCCGGCCAGCCGCCGCCGGGCAGGCGTGCATCCAGTGCCGGATGGCCGCTGGCCAGATGGTCGCTGGCTGGGCCGTGGCGGGCCGGGCCGCGCCACAGCTGGCGCCCGTCCAGCAGCCGGTCGAGGGCAACGACCGCACCCATCAGCCGATCCTCCCGGGGAGGCGCCGGGTGGGCTGGAAACGGCAGGAACGGGCGGAAACGGCGGGCATGGCGCGAGTATCGACGGGCCGGTATCAGGGGCTGAGACCAGACATGCTACTCGCGTTGTAAGTAGAATTACTAATGAAATCCGAGGGCCGGGTTTCAGGTTGCTGAAGGGGGGAGGAGTGCCGGCCAAGGTCGGCACCCACAGGATGCGGTTACGGGTGGACCGGCAACGCCACCGGGCGCAGGGGCGCGGCATCGCCACCGCGGATCTTCAGCGGGCCGCCGATGAAGGCGAATTCGTAGACCTTGTCGCGGGCCAGTTCGTCCAGCGCCACCAGCTCGATGATCGGCGCACCCTGCTGTGCCAGCAGGTAGGTGTGTAGCGGCACGTAGTCGTCGGACACCTCGGAGGGGAAGGTCTCGAAGCTGAGGTTGTCGGCACCGACGATCATCGCGCCGCCGTCCTCGACCAGGAAGCGTGCCGCATCCAGGCCCATGCCCGGCGGGTTGGCCATGTAGGCCCTGGGCTGTTCGAACAGGCGCATGCGGCCGGTGCGGATCAGCACCACGTCGCCCTGCTGCAGTTTCACCTTCTGGCGTGCCAGCGCATCCTTCAGGTCCTGGCGGGTGACGCGATAGCTGTCCGGCAGCATGTCCACGCCCTTGGCGGCGGCCACGTCGATCAGCACGCCACGCGCGATCAGCGGCGGGAACTTCTCGATGCCGGTGACATTCCAGCCACGATCGCCGAGATGCTTGTCGGCCTCGAAGCCGTTCCAGATCTTCCCGTGGATGCCGAAGTGGTTCAGCGCATCGATGTGGGTGCCGGTGTGGCTGTACATCGAGAACGCGGTGCCGGTGTAGCTGCGGGTGAGGTTCATGGTCTCGCCCACGCCCATCGGGTCGTCCATCACCGTGCCGCGCGGGGTGTGGGTCATCCAGAACTGGTAGTGCGGGTCGCCGGCATCCTGCCAACTGGGCATGCCGACGTAGTACTCGGTGGCCAGGTCATAGGCCTTGCCGCCGCTGACCCGCGACAGGATCGCCGCACGCGAGGCGTCGGTGATCAGGTTGAGGCGGCCGATCTCGTCCTTCGGCCCCCAGGGGCTGGTGCCGACCTGCTGGCCGGAGGGGACGCGTTCGTGCGCGGATACGGTGGTGGAAGCTGCGGTGCCGGCCAGCAGCAGGGCCAGCGCGGTGGTCAGGGTACGTGGCGTCATGGGGAAATCTCCTTGCAGAGTGTGGAGGGCGCGGCTCTGGCCGCGACCAGGGGCGCCAGGGCCTGGCGCAGGTGTGGCAGCGGCAGGGTCTGCAGGCGCAGGCCGTTGCCGCCGATAACAGTGGGGATGGAACGGATGCCGAGCGCGGCAGCGTCGGCACGATCGGCCTGCACGCGCTGGCGTACTGCGTCGCTGCGCATGTGGTCAGCGAAGGCGCCACGTGGATGGCCCAGCGATTCAGCGATATCCAGCAGTACTTCGGCGTCGCCGATGTTGCGGTGCTGGTGCAGGTGCGCCCATTGCACGGCATCAAACATCGCGCCATGGGCGTCGTTGCCATCGAGCATGCCAGCGGCCTGGCAGGCTAGTGCGCCGAGCCAGCCGGACGGATACTCGAAGTCCTGTGCGCGCATGCCCTCGATATCGATGCGCGCGGTGTCTTCATGCGCGGCGCAGTCGGTCCAGTGGCGCAGGATGATCGCCTTGGCGCGCTCCATCGAGCCGAACACTTCGACCATCTGCGCGCGCGAGTCCTGCAGCACGAAGCTGCGGTGGCGTACCTGGATGCCGAGTTCGGCGCAGGCCTGCTGCAGGCGCGGGGCCAGCACGAAGCACCAGCCGCAGACCACGTCGTGGAAGAAATCGACCACCGGCGCGGCGGTGGCGGGGGAAGGAACGGAAGACATCTGCCTGCCATCGGTGAGAGGGGAGGCGGCAGAGTAGGCAGCGCGGCGTGGCCGAAACAGCACGCCGCGGGCAGCTCAGTTTTCGCTGGCGGTTACGAATCCAGGCCAGCGCAGCCGGGCAGCTCGGCGTGCAGGAAATCGATGAAGGCACGCACCTTGGGTTGCAGATGGCGCGACGTGGGGTAGACCGCATGCACGAAGCGCGGCGGATAGCGGTGGTCGGGCAGCACCTGCTGCAGTTCGCCACGGGCCAGTGCGGGTGCCGCCAGGAACGAGGGCAGGGCGCCGATGCCCATGCCGGCCACCAGCAGGTCGCGCAGCAGCAGGCTGTTGTTGACGGTGACGCGCGCTGGCAGGGTGATCGTCACCTGGCCATCAGGGCCGAGCAACGGCCAGCTGCCGGGGGAGTCGGACAGGCTGTAGGCCAGCACGCTGTGCGCCTGCAGATCGTTTACCGCCTGCGGTGCCGGATGCTGCCGCAGGTAGGACGGGGCCGCGCACAGCACCTGCTGCAGCGACGCCAGCCGGCGCGCCACCAGGCGTGAATCATCCAGCTCGGCACGCAGCCGCAGCGACACATCGAAACCTTCGCCGACCGCGTCGAGCAGGCGGTCTTCCATCACCAGGTCCAGCGACAGCTGCGGATGCTGCTGCAGGAAGCGGGGCAGCAGCGGCGACAGCGTGCTCAGCGCGAACGACTGCGGTGCATTGACACGCAGGCGCCCGGCCACCTCGCCACGCTGTTCGGCGATGCCACGTTCCAATGCGTCCAGTTCGTCGAGCAGGCGGCAGCATTCGCGGTAATAGGCGTGGCCGGTCTCGGTCAGGCTCATGCGCCGCGTGGTCCGCTGCAGCAGTACCACGCCCAGATGCGCTTCCAGCGTGCGCAGCTGTTTGCTGAGCCCGGCCGGCGACATGCCCAGGTCTTCGGCGGCACGAGCGAGCCCGCCGCGTTCGACGATGCGACGGAAGGCACGCATCAGGTTGAAGGAATCCATGCCGGCCCCGGGCGCGATGAGGGCGCCATTGTAGATCCACGCCATGCGTGGATGTGGGAAGCGTGGTGCCCGCAGGGTTGCGCCGTTTGTTCAAGCCAGCAACCCACACGCCACGCCAGCATGCAGGCCCCTCACTTTCCGGGTTGCCCATGAAGCACTGGATGCTCCGCCTGTATGCCCCGCTGTTCCTGCTTGGATTCGTCGCCACTGCCGTCGTCTGGATCGGCCACTGCCACGGTGACCCGCTGTGGCTGCTGGCCTTGCTGGCGGCCGCCATTGCGGTTTCGTTCGCCGCCGAGCGCGCGTGGCCGTATGACCCCGCGTTCAATCACGACCACGGCGACAGCCTGCGTGACGCCCTGCATGCACTGGTCAATGAAAGCCTGAACCTGCTGTCGATCGCGGCGGTGCCGCTGCTGGCGGCAATCATTCCATGGCAGGCCTGGCCTCTGCAGTGGCCATTCGCGCTACAGGCGCTGCTGGCCATCGTCTGCGCTGATCTCGGTATCACCCTGGTGCACTACGCCAGCCATCGCATCGGCTGGTTGTGGCGGCTGCATGCGGTGCACCACAGCGTCACCCGCATGTACGGCTTCAACGGGCTGATGAAACACCCGCTGCACCAGGCGGCCGAAGCGGTGGGTGGCGTACTGCCGCTGCTGCTGTTGGGCCTGCCGATGCCGGTGGCTGCGGTGCTGGCCTTCGCCATTGCCATCCAGCTGCTGCTGCAGCACTCCAACGTGGACATGCGTCCCGGCGTGCTGGGCCGGGTGATGGCATGGGCGCCGCTGCACCGCTTCCACCACATGCGTTACGGCACCGCCGGCGACGTCAACTTCGGCCTGTTCCTGACCGCATGGGATCACCTGTTGGGGACCGCCTTCGATGCACCGGGCTATCGGCTGCAGCAACGCGACCTCGGCATCGGCAGCCAACCGGACTATCCGCGCGATTATCCGGGGCAGCTGCTGGCGCCGTTCCGCGAACTGCCGCATGGCGAGGTGCCGGAGTTGCCGGAAGGCCTGCGCAGGCGCGAATGATTGAACATGTCAGGCCGCGTGCAGCTGCAGGCCCTGCAGCTGCGCGGCACCGATGCCGAACATGCGGCGCAGGCTGCGCGAGAGATGGGCCAGATCGGCGAATCCAGCGGCATGCGCACTGTCGGTCAGGTTGTGACCGCTCAGATGATGCGTGAGCGCAGTGCGTAGCCGTTGCCACAGCACCCAGCCGCGCAAGGTCACTGCCAGCTCGGACTGGAAGCGCCGGTGCAGCTGGCTGGTCGATAGGTGCGCCGCTTTGGCGATGTCGGCAGCCGGCACCGGGCCAGGCAGGTGCTGGGCGATACGGGCCAGTGCCGCCTGCACGCGGCGGTCCAGCGGTTGCGGGCGGCTCAGCCGTGGCAGCCAGTCGTGCAGCGCCAGCGCGTTACCCGGCAGCGCATGCAGGTGCCGCTGGATCTGTTCGGGATCGGCATGCGCCGGCTCAAGGAACACCGTACAGCCCGCTTCCGGCGCTGACAGGATCGCGTGCGGCTGGAACGAAGGCAGCCATAGCCGTTGGCCCTGCTGCTGCACGCCATCGATCTCGATGTGCCAGGACGTACCGTCGCTCAACAGCAGTTGATGGGCGTAGTGCGCATGCGAAGCGCTGTCACCGGCATGACCCTGCAGTACGGCGGCGTGCGCATCCAGCAGCAACGTGCCGTTCCAGGGCAGGGCGGGGGAAGACATGACGGGATTGTAGATCCACGCCATGCGTGGATGAATCTCCATCGGAATCGAGTAATTCGACAATGAAACGAAGAGCATCCACGCATGGCGTGGATCTACTGCAGGTCGCGAGAGACTGTCGAAGGCGGGGTGGGTCCGGCTGCGGGGGCGTGAGCGCCATGGGCCCGAGGCATGCCTCGGGCGGGTTGGGCAGGACGCCCAACCCCGGTCTTGCCGTGTGCGCAGGACAGCGCACACGAGCAAGCGGCGACCGAGCTTACATGGACGTACTTGCAGCGCCCCCCGCAGCCGGACCCACCCCGCCACCCCACGGATAGCCGCCTTTGCTTTTGAGGTTGCCGGCCAGCGGCCGGCACTACCGCGGGTGCCGGGCGCAGCCCGGCCGTGCGCACCCTCACCGGCCGTGCGGGTCGGGCCGGTGATGCACGTACTCGACCACCGTGCCATCGGGATGCACCGCGTTGAACGCCGCCCCGGTCGGTACCACCTGCAACGGGAAGATGATCTCGGCGCCAGCCGCGACCAGTTTGTCGTGATAGGGCCGAACGTCATCGACCAGCAGTGTCCCCGTGGTCGAAGTGAACGGGGCCAGTGCCGCCTGGCTGCCTTCGATCAGCAGGAAGGCGCCGACCATGGCCAGGCGCAGCCCGGCTTCCGGGAACGGGAAGCCCGCATCGGCCACCACGCCCTGCAACTGCTCGTAGAAGGCCACGCTGCGCTCCAGCTCGCCCGGAGCCACGAACACCCGGATCAGCACGCGCGGTGCGCGCTGGCTGGAGGTGTCACAGCGGTCGCGCCAGAGATGGTCGAAGTCGCGATGTACGTTCATGGGCTCGATTCGTGGCCAGGGACCTGCATTATCGGCAGCCCTGCGCGGCGCGCTGATGACCGCCAGTGATGGCCTGATAACTGCGGGCCAGGTTGCCCCTGTGACTTAGGTCCTGTTGACAGGTGTGAACGCCCTCGCACAATCTTCACAGGATTGGGTCGCCCTGCGCGGCCCGGGCAGGCAGGTTGTCACGCCGGGAGGAGGGTCCCGCGCGCAGACCGGCCCGCCCTTCGGCCTGCGGGACGTTGCCCGGCAACCCCTGCGCGGCATGAACGCTGCACCCTTCGGCGGCACTTTCCCTGGACCGATTGCCTTGGCAACGGAATTACGCCTGCCGATGAAAACGTTTACAAAACCGCTTGCACTGTCTCTGGCCCTGTCTGCCGCACTGGCCGCTCCGGCCTGGGCCGACCCCGCCGCGTTCACTGTGCTGACCCTGGAACAGGCGCCCAACGCCGAGGCGATGCCGGCCCTGGCGGCGCAACTGAAGAGCCTGAAGGTGGACGCGGTGAGCGTGCGCCAGGTGCAGCGCGGCATCGGCCAGGTCGATCCGCTGCAGGTGCTGGCCGACGGCCTGGGCTATGAATACCGCTTCGTTGCCGCCGGCAAGGACGACGGCCAGACCCAGCGCGGCCAGGCCGTGCTGACCCGGCTGCCGATCGCCGCCGAATCCGGCCCCGACCAGCCAGGCCTGAACTACCTGCGCTTGGACGATGGCCGCCATACCGTGGCGGTCTATACCGATGCCGGTGCAGGTGCGGCGCAGCTGCCGGCGCTGGTCACCCGTTCGCGGCTGGGTGCACCGGCGGTGCTGCTCGGTGCGGTGGCCGGTGAATCGGCCAAGGCCGCAGGCTTCGATCCGGCGCGTGTCGCCCTGGAAGCCGATGCCAGCTATTTCAGCGATGGTTTCCAGGCCGCCAGCAGTGCGCCGTTCAAGATGGAGGGCAGCACCCTGCGCGCCACCCTGCTGACCCTGGCCTATGCCGCCGACAAGCACGGCGAAAAGCCATGGATGGACACCGCCCTCAACGCCGATGCGCGCGCTGCGCTGCTGCTGAAGGCGATGACCGAGGATGAGAAGTTCCAGATGCTGCACAGCTACTTCGGGCTGGGCAAAGACGGTGGCCCGCTGCCGGAAGGTGCGGTCGGTTCGGCCGGCTTCGTGCCGGGCGTACCGCGGCTGGGCATCCCGTCGCAGCAGTCGGCCGATGCCGGTGTCGGCGTGACCAATCCGGGCGGCATCCGCCCGGGCGATTTCGCCACCGCAATGCCGTCCGGCCCATCCACCGCCTCCAGCTGGAACCGCGAAGTCGCCTTCGCCGGCGGCGCGACCATGGGCCGCGAGGCATGGCAGCAGCGCTTCAACATCCTGCTGTCGGGCAGCGTCAACCTGCAGCGCGACCCACGCAACGGCCGCAACTTCGAATATGCCGGTGAGGATCCGCTGCTGGCCGGCTCGATGGTTGGCGCGCTGATCCAGGGCGTGCAGAGCCAGCACGTGATCTCCTCGATGAAGCACTTCGCGCTGAACGACATGGAGACCCGGCGCAACTTCCACGACGTGCGCATCGGCGAACAGGCCATGCACGAGTCGGACCTGCTGGCCTTCGAAATCGCGCTCGAAGCCGGCCGCCCGGGCGTGGCGATGTGCTCGTACAACAAGATCAATGGTACCTACGGCTGCGAGAACGGCTACCTGATGAACCAGGTGCTGAAGCAGGAATGGAAGTTCCCCGGCTTCGTGATGTCCGACTGGGGCGGCGTGCACAGCGGCTCGAAGGCGGCGCTGGCCGGCCTGGACCAGCAGTCGGCCGGTGAAGTGTTCGACGCGGCGGTGTTCTTCGATGAGCCGCTGCGCCTGGCCGTGCATGGCGGTGTGGTGCCGCAGGCGCGCCTGAATGACATGGTCGCGCGCATCCTGCGCACCATGTTCCTGCATGGCAACTTCGACAACCCGCCGCAGCACCAGAAGGTGGATGCCGAGGCCGGCTTCGCCGTCGCCCAGCGCACGGTGGAAGAGGGCAGCGTGCTGCTGCGCAATGAAGGCAACCTGCTGCCGCTGGCCGACACGGTGAAGCGCATCGTCATCATTGGCGGCCATGCCGACAAGGGCGTGATCGGTGGCGGTGGTTCGTCGATGGTGGGCGTGACCGCCAAGGGCACCAATGCGGTGCCGGGCGTGCTGCCGACCACCTGGCCGGGCCCGGTGATCTTCCACCCGTCCTCGCCGCTGGAATCGCTGCGCGCAGCGCGTCCGGACGCGACCATCGAGTACGTGGACGGCACCAACGTCGCCGCCGCGGCCAAGGCGGCCGCGCAGGCGGATGTGGCCATCGTGTTCGCCACCCAGTGGGCCGCCGAATCGGTGGATCTGCCGGACATGCAGCTGCCGGACAACCAGGACGCGCTGATCTCGGCGGTGGCCAAGGCCAACCCGAAGACCGTGCTGGTGCTGGAAACCAATGGCCCGGTGCGCACGCCATGGCTGGCGCAGGTGCCGGCGATGCTGCAGGCCTGGTACCCGGGCATCCGCGGTGGCGAAGGCATTGCCGCGCTGTTGACCGGTCAGGTCAATCCGTCCGGCCGCCTGCCGGTGACCTGGGTGGTGGACGAATCGCAGTTGCCGCGCCCGCACATCGACGGCCTCGGCTTCAAGCCGGCCAAGCCGTTCGGTGATGTGTTCGATTTCGATATCGAAGGTGCCAACGTCGGTTACAAGTGGATGGCGGCCAAGGGCCTGAAGCCCACCTTCGCGTTCGGTCATGGCCTGTCCTACACCTCGTTCGCCTATGAAAACCTCAAGGTGAGTGTGGAAGGCTCGCGCCTGGTCGCCAGCGTGGACATTCGCAACACCGGCAAGCGCGCCGGTGCCGACGTGGCCCAGCTGTACCTGAAGCTGCCGGCCGGCAGCACCACGCCGATCCGCCTGATCGGCTATGACAAGGTGACCCTGCAGCCGGGCGAACAGCGCCGCATCCGCATCGAAGCCGAGCCGAAGACGCTGGCGCACTACGATGCGCAGGCCCGCCAGTGGAAGATCGACGGCGGCACCTACCAGGTGCAGCTGTCGCGCAATGCGGCCGAGCCGCTGCAGAGCGTGGACGTGCAGCTGGTGGAGCAGGTGCTGCGCTGATGCCTTGAAGACACGGCCCCGGAAGGGGCCGTGTTTGTTTGTGGGGTACCGCTGCGCTCGCCGGGCGTGGCCCGGCGCTACCAGGGCTGTGGTGATCGGGTAGCGCCGGGCCATGCCCGGCGAGCGCGGAAGTCACACAGGCGCGCTGCCAAACCACCCGCGCAGGAAATCGATCAGCTGCCGCACCTTCGGCGAGGGCTGCGTGCTGTGCGGGTAGACCGCGTACACGCTCTGCTGCGGGAAGCGGTGCTGGCGCAGCACCGGGCGCAGCCGGTCCTGGGCCAGGTCGTCCTCGATCAGCCAGCGTGGCAGCACGGTGACCCCGGCGCCGGCCAGGGCGAACGCGCGCAGGCTGCTGGCACCATCCACGCGTACCACCGCGTTGCCCGGGTTGGTGGCAAACAGGGCGCTGCTGCCATCAGGCGCGATCACCGGCACGTCGGCCAGGCGCGGGTAACCGAGGCGGGGCAGGGCGCCCAGCTGCACGGGGTCGTCGGCAGCATCGGCAGAGGGCAGGCGTGCCAGTAGGGACGGAGCCGCCACGGGGCACAGTGGATGGCGTTCCAGTTCGCTGGCGTGCAGGCCCGAATCCGGCAGGCGGCCAAGACGGATTGCCAGGTCGAACCGCTCGGGAATCAGGTCGGCCGGTGCCGGTGAGGTCGACAGGTGCAGCTGCAGGGCCGGGTGCCGCGCACGAAACGCCTCCAACGCAGCAATCAAGCGTAGCTGGGCGTACTCCGGCGTGGTGGTCAGGCGCAGCACACCCTGCAGCTGGTGCTGGTCGCGGCGCGCGGCATCGATGGCTGCCTGTGCGGCATCCAGTGCCTGCACGCAGTGTTGCAGGAACTGTTCGCCGGCCTCGGTCAGGGCCAGGTGGCGGGTACTGCGCAACAGCAGGGTCACGCCCAGCTCCTGCTCCAGCCGCTTCAGGTTGAAGCTGACCACCGCGCGGCTGAGGCCGAGGCGATCAGCCGCAGCGGTCAGGCTGCCGGCCTCGACCACGGCGCGGAAGATATCGAAGCGATCGAGGCTGACCATGGCAATTCATTGTCAAAGTGGATTTGACAGTGTTGCAGTTGCTGTCGTGTTTTTCCAACAAGGCCCGCACGGCATGCTGGCCGCTTCCCTGTTGGAGCGCCGCCGATGCCGTCTCCCCGCCTGCGCCATGAGGCGATCTTCCTGCTGGTGTTCGCTCTGGATCTGGTCAACATGTTCATCGCCACGGTGGCCTATCCGGTATTGGCAGCGGAGCTGCACGCCGATATCAGCACCCTGGCCTGGGTGGGCACCGCCTACATGCTGGGCCTGAGCGTGGTGATCCCGCTGGCGCCCTGGCTGGCCGCGCGCTGTGGTGAGCGTCGCCTGCTGCTGGTGGCGTTGCTGCTGTTCGCGGTTGCCGCTGCGCTGGCCGGCGCAGCAGCGGGTATTGGCTGGCTGCTGGGCTGGCGCCTGCTGCAGGGCCTGGCCGGTGGCCTGCTGATTCCGGTGGCACAGGCGGCAGCGTACCGGCAGTGCACGCCCGACCAGCGTGGCGCGCTGACCCGCCGCATCCTGCTGGTTGCGCTGCTGGTACCAGCACTGGCGCCCGCGCTCGGTGGGCTGCTGGTGCAGTGGTTGTCCTGGCGCGGCGTGCTCTGGGCCAGCCTGCCGCTGGCCGTGGTGGCGATTGGACTGGTGCTGGCGTGGATGCCGGCCGATGGCGCGCGCAGTGCGCCGCGCCTGCAGGCCTATGCGCTGTCCACCGCGATGCTGGCGCTGGGCGCGCTGCTGCTGGCGTTGACCTGGCTGGGTGAACCCGGCCATCGGGCCGCCGGTGCCGTACTGCTGTTGATCGCAATGCTGTTGGCGGCGGCCCACCTGCGGTATGCACGGCAGCAGGCGCAGCCCCTGCTGCGCTGGTCGCTGCTGTCCCATCGGGGCCTGCGCCTGGCGATGCTGGTCTATCTGGCAGTGCCCGGTGTGTTCATCGGCAGCCAGCTGGTCAGTACCCTGCAGCTGCACCAGGCCGGTTACAGCGCGGCACGCATCGGCGCGTTGATGCTGCCCTGGGCGCTGGCCTCGGCCGTGGCGATTACTGCCAGCAAACGCCTGCTGGCCGGTTTCGGCCCGGCCACGGTACTACGCGTGGGCATGCTGCTTCAGGCCAGCGGCCTGCTGTTGATGGCGCTGCTGCCACAGCCGGCCTTCGCGTTGGCCGGGCTGCTGTTCGCGCTGATGGGCGCCGGCGGCAGCCTGTGCAGCAGCACCGCGCAGACGCTGGCTTTCCACGGCGTGGAGGGTGAAGCGCTGGGCGATGCCAGTGCCCTTTGGAACCTCAACCGTCAGCTCAGTTTCTGCCTGGGTACTGCCGCCATTGCGCTGCTGCTGGCGCTGGCCATGCAGTGGCTGCCAGCACGCGCCACCAGCGTGGCTCTGGGTCTGGCCGCCGCAATGACGCTGTTGCCGATGGCGTTGCTGCGTCGGCCGCAGAGGATCACCCTTTCGCAACCGGAGAACACTTGATGGCTACGACCGCAGAACATGAAATCCACCACCTGCACGACAAACTGCAGGCCTGGTTCCGGGCCGAGGTGGCTGCGGATGCGCTGGATGATCTGATGGCGCATTTCTGCGCGGACTTCAGCATGGTCGGCATCGCGGGTCGCAGGCTGGACCGTAATGCCGTGCAGGCACTGTTCGCGGGTGGCCATGGCGCGCGGCCGGGGCTGCAGATTTCCATCGAAGCCGTGCAGGCGGTGGATGCGATATCACCGCTGGCGGTGCTGCGCTATCGCGAAGGTCATTCGATCGACGGTGGCGCATCCGCATGGCGGGAGTCGCTGGCGGTACTGAGGCAAGAACAGGGGCGCTGGTGCTGGCTGGCGCTGCATGAGGTAACGGCAGATTGATCGGTGGTGCCGGCCGCTGGCCGGCAACCGTCGTAACGCGCCGCAGGATCATGAAGTTGCCGGCCAGCGGCCGGCACTACCTGTCGTCGGCAAACGTAGCGGCACATGTGCCATCAGTCCTACCCGCATCCACCGCAGAATGCAAAGCCTGCACACACTTCACGGCCCGGGGCAGGAGTAGGCTTGAGGCTTTCCTGCCGGGAGGGGTTGTCCATGCGTGTGCGTGCCGTCGCTGTAGCCATTGCCCTTTGCCTGTCCAGCACCGTGCTGGCCGCCGATACCCCGCCGATGACCCCGGATATCAGCGGCAAGCCCTTCGTTGCCCCGGATGTCGGTCGCGACTACGACAAGCGCGTGGTGATGGTGCCGATGCGTGATGGCACCAAGCTGTATACGGTGATCGTGGTGCCCAAGGGCGCCCACAATGCGCCGATTCTGCTGACCCGGACCCCCTATGATGCTGCCGGTCGCGCCAGCCGCAGTGATTCGCCGCGCATGCGCGACCTGTTGCCGCAGGGTGACGAGGTGTTCGTCGACGGCGGCTACATCCGCGTGTTCCAGGATATCCGCGGCAAGTATGGCTCCGAGGGCGATTACGTGATGACCCGGCCGCTGCGCGGGCCATTGAACAACACCAAAGTCGACCATTCCACCGACGCCTGGGACACCATCGACTGGCTGGTGAAGAACGTGCCGGAGAGCAATGGCAAGGTCGGAATGCTCGGTTCGTCGTACGAGGGTTTCACCGTGGTGATGGCGCTGACCGACCCGCACCCGGCACTGAAGGTGGCCGCACCGCAGAGCCCGATGGTTGATGGCTGGATGGGCGACGACTGGCTCAACTACGGTGCGTTCCGCCAGGTCAACTTCAACTATTTCGCCATGCAGACCGAGAAGCGCGGCAAGGGTACGTCGCTGCCCAGCCTCGGCTACGACGACTACAGCACCTTCCTCCGCATCGGCTCGGCAGGCGACTACGCGCGTTTCACCGGCGTGGACCAGTTGACCTGGTGGAAGAAGCTGGTCGAGCATCCGGCCTACGACGGCTTCTGGCAGGGCCAGGCGCTGGACGCGGTGATGGCAAAGACACCGCTGAAGGTGCCGACCATGTGGCTGCAGGGCCTGTGGGACCAGGAGGACATGTGGGGTGCCAACCACGCCTACCAGGCGATGGAAGGACGCGATAGCGGCAACAACCGCAATTACCTGGTGATGGGCCCGTGGCGACACAGCCAGGTGAACTACAGCGGCAGCGAACTGGGTGCGCTGAAGTTCGACGGCGATACCGCGCTGCAGTTCCGCCGCGACGTGCTCAAGCCCTTCTTCGACCAGTACCTGGTGGATGGCGCGCCGAAGGCCGATACGCCACCGGTGCTGATCTACAACACCGGCGAAAACCACTGGGACCGCCTGAAGGGTTGGCCGCGCAGCTGTGACAAGGGCTGTTCCGCCAGCAGCAAGCCGCTGTACCTGCGCGCCGGCGGCAAGCTGGCGTTCCAGGCACCGGCGGCGGGCGAGGGCGACTTCGAGGAATACGTGTCCGACCCGGCCAAGCCGGTGCCGTTCGTGCCGCGCCCGGTCCGCTTCGGCGACCGCGACATGTGGACCACCTGGCTGGTCAAGGACCAGCGCTTCGTCGATGGGCGCCCGGACGTGTTGACCTTCATCACCGAATCGCTGACCGCGCCGCTGCGCATCGGCGGCGCGCCGGTGGTTCACCTGCAGGCTTCGACCAGTGGCACCGACAGCGACTGGGTGGTGAAGCTGATCGACGTGTATCCGGACCAGGAAGCGTCCACGCCGGAGATGGGGGGCTACCAGTTGCCGGTGTCGCTGGCGATCTTCCGTGGCCGCTACCGCGAGAGCTTCACCGATCCGAAGCCTCTGGCCGCCAACCAGGTGCTGCCGTATCGCTTCGATCTGCCCAACGCCAACCACACCTTCCAGAAGGGCCACCGGGTGATGGTGCAGGTGCAGTCCAGCCTGTTCCCGCTGTATGACCGCAACCCGCAGACTTACGTGCCGAATATTTACCTGGCCAGGCCGGGCGATTACCAGAAGGCCACGCAGCGCGTCTGGCATAGCGCGGCACAGGCGAGCTACATCGATCTGCCGGTGTATTGAGCTGCTCATGATGAAGCCGGGCCATGCCCGGCAGCACGTGGAAGTGCCGGCCGCTGGCCGGCATCCGCGATGGCGCAGGAGCGTGTCGACCAAGGTCGACACCTGCCAGGGCCCGGGCCTTCAGTCCACCTTCGATGGGCCCGTGCGCCAGCGGCTGGGCACCAGTCCGAAACGCTTGCGGAACGCCGCAGCGAAGTTACTGGGATGGCGGTAACCACAGGCCGCAGCGGCCTGTTCAACTGTCCAGCCGTCCTCGCGCAGGCCCTGTTCGGCGTGGCGCATGCGCTGTTCGTGCAGATAGTCGAACACCGAGCTTCCATACTGCTGTGCGAAGTGGCGGCGCAGCGAACTGGGACTCATGCAGGCCAGCTGGGCCAGTTCGATCAGGCTGTGGGCATGGCTGGGGTCGTCATGCAGGTAGGCACGCACGCGCTCCAGCCGCTCGCGCTGGCCGGCGCGCAGTGTGCGTACATGCTCGGTCTGCATATCCTCGGCCTGGAGGCCGACGGCCAACACCTGCAGGGCCACGCCTTCGCGCCACAGCGCATCGATGTCGTCCTGCCAGGGACTGTCGAACAATTGGGCGAGCGTTGGCAGCAAGGCATGCGGAATGGCCCAGTGGCGGCACTGCAGAGGGGAATGAAGGACCCGTTGCAGTGCCGGCAGGCGCAGCATGTCCACGTCCAGATCGGCCGGTACGCTCAAGCTGACCCCGCGCAGGTGGCTGCCACCAGGATGCAGACCGGCCATGGAAACAGGTTCATGGTGACTTGTGGTCATGCCTGTGCCGGCGCGCAGCGTGAACCCCTTGCGACGAGGAAACTGGACATCCACTTCGCCCTGCAGCATCAGGCGGATGGTCAGGCCGGCACCGTGCACAGCGGTGGCCGTGTAGGTGAACCGGTTGTGCACGTCCGAGGCGATCAGGCCCAGGCCACCGCGCAGTGACTGCTCGTGGACGTCGCCACGCCCTGCCCATTGGTCGTCGCGCAGTTCACTCCCTTCGATCCGGTAGTCGTAGCCATGGCGTTCGCCGAAGTGGCGGTAATCAGCAAAAGTGAAATATCGGGACATCGCTCTGCGCAAACACAGGTTGAATTGGATGTGTCGAAGAAACTGGAAGTGTTTCCCATTGTCGCCGCGATTCGCGCGCTTTTGACCTCAATAAGGTCAAAACGATTGGCGATTACGGCCAAAGTGAAAATGCCGCCGAACATACGCCGGCGTTTTGCATGCATATCCGTACGTAATTCCATACATAAACTTCAGTTGAGGTCTTATGGCTGGAACGATCACCTGAAGATGCGATGTCAGCCTGGCCGTCACGGGCGCGCGCGTAGGGTGGGGCGGTTGGCTGTTGCAGGCCACTTAGATACCCCCCACCGACGGAGAACGCAGATGATTGACTACCAACTCACCGGCAAGACCGCGATCGTGACCGGCGGTGTGTCCGGCATTGGTCTGGCCGTGGCGCAGACCCTGGCGGCGTCCGGCGCGCGGATCTCGGTCTGGGACTTGAAGCAGGATGCGGTTGATGCCACCGTGGCGCAGTTGCGCGATGCCGGTGCACAGGCGATTGGCATCGCGCTGGACGTCACCGACGATGCAGCGGTGGAGGCGGCGGTGCAGCGCACCATCAAGGAACTCGACGGCCTGCACGTGGCGGTCAACAACGCCGGCATCAGCGGGCCGGCGGCCAGCAGCGGCGATTATCCGATTGATGGCTGGCAGCGCGTGATCGATGTCAACCTCACCAGCGTGTTCCTGTGCCAGCGTGCGCAGATCCAGGCCATGCGCGCGGCCGGCACGGGCGGCAGCATCATCAACATGGCCTCGATCCTGGGCCAGGTGGGCTATGCCGGTTCCACTGCGTACGTGGCGGCCAAGCACGGCGTGGTCGGGCTGACCCAGACCGCAGCGTGGGAACATGCGGCTGACGGCATCCGTGTCAACGCAGTGGGGCCGGGCTTCATCAGCACACCGCTGCTGGAGAAGATGGACCCGAAGGTGCGCGCCACGCTGGAAGGGCGGCACGCGTTGAAGCGGCTGGGTACGCCGCAGGAAGTGGCCGCGTTGGTAGCCTGGCTGGCCAGCGACGATGCCTCGTTCGCGACCGGCACGTACTACGCCATCGATGGTGGCTACCTCGCGCAGTGATGCGCTGAACGCGGGTTACGGGGTCGCCGGGCATCGCCCGGCGCTACCGGGTGAACGCACTGTGGGGTGGCCTTCACCTCTGTGCCACGCATTCCACGCGACGCTCAGGGAAATTCCCGGAGCCTGCCCATGGAACTTACCCAGGATGTCTCGATCCTGCTGCGCGTAGCCGCAGCGATGCTGTTCGGCGGTGTGCTCGGTGTCGAGCGGGAAATGGGCAAGCACGCCGCCGGCCTGCGAACGCACATGTTGATCGCCGGGGCCGCCGCGTTGATCGTCGGTCTCGGCGACTCGGTGGCCGAACATTTCCAGCAGGAGCGTTACCGCGACCTGTTGCAGGTCGATCCGGTACGCCTGATTGAAGCGGTGGTGGCCTGCGTCGGCTTCGTGGCCGCCGGCACCATCCTGCGCGGCTCACGCGAGGACCAGGTCAGCGGCCTGACCACGGCCAGCTCGTTGATCATGGCGGCGGCCATCGGGATCGCGGTGGGGATCAGCAAGTACGTGATCGCCATCGGCGTGAGCGTGCTGTGCGTGCTGGTGCTGGCGGTGATGCGGCGGTTGGAGAAGCGGATTTCGTAGGGAAGGTCGCGTTGCCGGCCAGCGGCCGGCACTACCATGAAGTTTGTAATGGTCGGACCAATATGAAGGCTAGCCCTATGGTCTAATAGGCTCGTCGTCGGAGTGGCGGTTAAATCTGCTACAAGTGGTCTGATCGAAATCATCAATGGTAATACCAATGATCGACGGCCACGGCGACCCACCGCTTGCGGTGGGCTCCTCCGTTCCCAGTCGAGAATCTTCATGCAGCCCTGGCAACACCTGTACGACCCCGCCGGCAACCTGTGGTTGTCCAGCCTGATCGCGCTGCTGCCGATCGCGTTCTTCTTCGTTGCCCTGGCCGTGCTGCGCATGAAGGGCTGGCTGGCCGGCACGATCACCGTGGCCATCGCGCTTGGTGTGGCGCTGTTGTTTTACCGCATGCCGTTGGCCCAGGCGCTGGGCGCGGCCGGTTTCGGCTTCGTCTACGGCCTGTGGCCTATTGCCTGGATCATCATCGGTGCGGTGTTCCTCTACAAAGTTTCGGTCAAGACCGGGCAGTTCGACATCATCCGCGCTTCGATCCTGTCGGTGACCGAAGACCAGCGCCTGCAGATGCTGATGGTCGGCTTCGCCTTTGGCGCCTTCCTCGAAGGCGCGGCCGGTTTCGGTGCGCCGGTGGCGATCACCGCAGCGTTGCTGGTCGGGCTGGGCTTCAAGCCGCTGTATGCCGCCGGCCTGTGCCTGATCGTCAACACCGCGCCGGTGGCGTTCGGTGCAATGGGCATTCCGATCATCGTGGCCGGGCAGGTCACCGGCCTGGATGCATTCGAGATCGGCCAGATGGCCGGCCGCCAGCTGCCGTTCCTGACCATCATCGTGCTGTTCTGGATCATGGCGATCATGGATGGCTGGCGCGGCATCAGGGAAACGTGGCCGGCGGTGCTGGTTGCGGGTGGCTCGTTCGCCATCGCGCAGTACCTGACCTCCAACTTCATCGGCCCGGAACTGCCGGACATCACCGCGTCGCTGGCGTCGCTGGTGTGCCTGACCCTGTTCCTGCGCCGCTGGAAGCCGGTGCGGATCTTCCGCTTCGATACCGAAACCAGCGCCGAGGCGGCCGCACAGGCACTGGAAGCCCCCCGCTACAGCGTTGGCCAGATCGCCAGGGCGTGGTCGCCGTTCCTGATCCTCACCGCGATGGTCACGCTGTGGAGCATCAAGCCGTTCAAGTCGCTGTTCGCGGGGGATGGCCCGCTGGAAAGCTGGGTACTCAAGATCCCGGTGCCGGGCCTGGACCAGATGGTGCAGAAGATGCCGCCGATCGTGGATGCACCGTTGAGCTACGAAGCCGTCTACAAGTTCGACTGGTTCTCGGCCACCGGTACCTCGATCATCCTCGCTGCGGTGATCGCGATCATCGCGCTGCGCATGCCGGCCCGTTCGGCGCTGCGCACCTTCGGCGAAGCCGTGCGTGAGCTGCGCATGCCGATCTACTCGATCGGCATGGTGCTCGCCTTCGCCTTCATCGCCAACTATTCGGGCCTGTCGGCGACGCTGGCGCTGGCACTGGCGCACACCGGCGACGCGTTCCCGTTCTTCTCGCCATTCCTGGGCTGGCTGGGCGTGTTCCTGACCGGCTCGGACACCTCGTCCAATGCCTTGTTCTCGGCACTGCAGGCCACCACCGCACAGCAGATCGGCGTGTCCGACGTGCTGCTGGTGGCGGCCAACACCACTGGCGGTGTCACCGGCAAGATGATCTCGCCGCAGTCGATCGCCATTGCCTGCGCGGCGGTCGGCCTGGCCGGCAAGGAATCGGATCTGTTCCGCTTCACGGTCAAGCACAGCCTGATCTTCACCACGATGGTCGGCCTGATCACCCTGGCCCAGGCTTACTGGCTGACCTGGATGATTCCCTGAGCCATGCGCGGCTGGCCGACCACCCGCTGCGCGCTTCGGGCCACAATGGCGCCATGAGCACGCAACGTATTTCGGACAAGGTGGCTGCGCAGCTGCGCGGCCTGGTGCAGGAACAACAGCTGCGGCCGGGCGACCGGCTGCCGGCCGAGCGCACCCTGGCGGTGCAGCTGGGGGTCTCGCGCACCGCGCTGCGCGAGGCCATCGCGCAGCTTGCCAGCCAGGGTCTGTTGACCGCACGGGTCGGTGGCGGCACCTACGTGGCCGAGCCTGCGGCACGCGCGCGGCAGGCGCTGGATGAACCGCTGGCGCCGTACCTGCCGCTGTTCCAGGGCGACCCGGAATACCGCTTCGACGTGCTGGAGATCCGCCACGCGCTGGAAGGTGCCACCGCCTGGCATGCGGCGCTGCGTGCCACCGACGAGGACCGCGCGCGCATCGCACAGGCCTTCCAGACCATGATGGACGCGCACGGCAAGGACGACCCCACCGGCGAGGCGGAGGCCGACGCGGCCTTCCACCTGTCCATCGCCGAGGCCTCGCACAACCTGGTGCTGCTGCAGGTGATGCGCGGGCTGTTCGAACTGCTGCAGACCAACATCTCGCAGAGCCGCGAAAAGCTCTACACCTCGGCGAGGACCTTCTCGCCGTTGTCCGACCAGCACCGCGAGATGATGGATGCGGTGCTGGCGGGCGACCCCGAACGCGCGCGCGCCGCCGCGCATGCCCACCTCGAATTCGTGCACACCACGCTGCGCACCCTCGATGACAACGAAGCCCGGCGTGCGCGGGCCTCGCGCCTGCCTTCCCCACACGGTTGACCCCATGATCATCTCCGCCTCCACCGATTACCGTGCTGCAGCGCAACGCCGGCTGCCGCCGTTCCTGTTCAACTACATCGATGGCGGCGCGTATGCCGAGCACACGCTGAAGCGCAACGTTTCCGACCTGTCCGACATCGCGCTGCGCCAGCGCATCCTGCGCAACATGTCCGACCTGAGCCTGGAAACCGAGCTGTTCGGCGAAAGACTGGCGATGCCGGTGGCGCTGGCGCCGGTCGGCCTGACCGGCATGTATGCCCGGCGCGGTGAAGTACAGGCAGCGCGCGCGGCCGACAGCCGCGGCATCCCGTTCACCCTGTCCACTGTATCGGTGTGCCCGATCGAGGAAGTGGCACCGGCCATCCAGCGGCCGATGTGGTTCCAGCTGTATGTGCTGCGCGACCGCGGCTTCATGCGCAATGCGCTGGAGCGGGCACAGGCTGAGGGCGTGACCACGCTGGTGTTCACCGTGGACATGCCGGTGCCGGGTGCGCGCTACCGCGATGCACACTCCGGCATGAGCGGCCCGAACGCCTCGCTGCGCCGTATCGGCCAGGCCATCACCCATCCGCACTGGGCGTGGGACGTGGGCCTGTTCGGGCGCCCGCATGACCTGGGCAACATCTCCACCTACCGCGGCAACCCGACCGGGCTGGAGGACTACATCGGCTGGCTGGGCAGCAACTTCGATCCCTCCATTTCCTGGAAGGACCTGGAGTGGATCCGCGAATTCTGGAAGGGCCCGATGGTGATCAAGGGCATCCTCGACCCGGATGACGCGCGTGATGCGGTCAAGTTCGGTGCCGATGGCATCGTGGTCTCCAACCACGGTGGCCGCCAGCTGGACGGCGTGCTGTCCACCGCACGCGCACTGCCGGCCATCGCCGACGCGGTGCAGGGCGACCTGAAGATTCTCGCCGATTCGGGCATCCGTACCGGCCTGGACGTGGTGCGCATGCTGGCGCTGGGTGCCGATACCGTGCTGCTGGGTCGCGCCTTCGTCTATGCGCTGGCTGCGCAGGGCGAAGCCGGGGTGGCCAACCTGCTGGACCTGATCGCCAAGGAAATGCGCGTGGCGATGACGCTGACCGGCGCGCGCCGCATCGCCGACATCGGCCGCGATTCGCTGGCCAGCCTGCCATGAGTGACCACGGTGCGGTGCTGGCGCAGTTGCGCGATACGGTCGGCGGTCGCCATGTACTGACCGGTGACAAGGCCACGCGCCGCTTCCGTCGCGGCTACCGCTTCGGCGATGGCCCGGTACTGGCGGTGGTGCGTCCGGGTACCTTGCTGGAACTGTGGCACGTGCTGCAGGCAGCGGTGCAGGGCGGCGCGGCGATCATCCTGCAGGCGGCCAACACCGGCCTGACCGGCGGCTCGACCCCGGACGGCGATGACTATGGCCGGCCGATCGTGCTGGTCAGCACGCTGCGCCTGACCGGCATCCAGTTGTTGAACGAAGGCCGCCAGGTGCTGTGCCTGCCGGGTGCCACGCTGGACCGCCTGGAGCAGACGCTGGCCCCGCTGGGTCGCGAACCGCATTCGGTGATCGGCTCGTCCTGCATCGGTGCCTCGGTGCTGGGCGGCATCTGCAACAACTCCGGCGGTGCGCTGGTGCGCCGCGGCCCGGCCTACACCGAGCTGGCACTGTATGCGCAGGTCGATGCGCAGGGCCAGCTGCAGCTGGTCAATCATCTGGGCATCGCGCTGGGTGATACGCCCGAGCAGATCCTGCAGCGCCTGCAGGCCGGTGACTACACGGCCGCCGACGTGGGCGATGGCGACGGCCGTGCGGCTTCCGACCCACGCTATGCCGAGGAAGTGCGCAAGGTCGACGCCGATACCCCGGCACGCTTCAATGCCGACCCCAGCCGCCACTTCGAGGCAGCGGGATCTGCCGGCAAGCTGGCAGTGTTCGCGGTGCGCCTGGACACCTTCGAAAAAGAGGCTGCAGAGGTCTTCTATATAGGCAGCAACCGCACCGACAGCCTCACCGCGATCCGGCGCCAGCTGCTGACCGGCTTCGAGCGCCTGCCGATTGCCGGCGAGTACATCCACCGCGATGCCTATGATATCGGCGAGCGCTACGGCAAGGACAGCTTCCTGCTGATCGACCGCCTTGGCACTTCCCGCGTGCCCGCCGCGTTCGCGTTGAAGAGCCGTGTCGATGGCTGGTTCGAGCGGTTGGGCCTGCGCGGCGTGACCGACCGTGTGATGCAGGTGCTGACGGGCCTGCTGCCCTCGCACCTGCCCAAGCGCATGGGCGAGTTCCGCCAGCGCTACGAGCATCACCTGTTGCTGAAGGTCTCTGCCCAGGACGCTGCGGAAACCGAGGCCTGGCTACGCAGCTTCTTCGCCGGCCACGAAGGCGGCTATTTCCACTGCACGGCGGAGGAGGGACGCAAGGCGTTCCTGCATCGCTTTGCCGTGGCCGGTGCCGCGGTGCGCTACCGTGAAGTGCATCGTGACCAGGTGCAGGACATCGTCGCGCTGGACATCGCGCTGCGACGTGACGATGCCGACTGGTTCGAACAGCTACCGGCGGATATCGACGCGCGCCTGCTGCACAAGCTGTACTACGGCCACTTCCTGTGCCACGTGTTCCACCAGGACTACATCGCGCGCAAAGGTGAAGACCCGATGGCGATCGAGCATGCGATGTGGGCGCTGCTGGACCAGCGTGGCGCCGAGTATCCGGCCGAGCACAATGTCGGCCACCTGTACCCTGCCAAGCCTGCGCTGGCGGGCTTCTACAGGCAGCTGGACCCGAGCAATACGTTCAACCCGGGCATCGGCCAGACCTCGAAGGCCAAGGGGTGGGGTGGCTGCGACTGTAGTGGGCATTGACGGATACAAACTGGCTTTGCTGTAGAGCCGAGCCTATGCTCGGCTGCTCTTTCCGACAGACAGCAGTCGAGCATGGCTCGACTCTACAACGGCAGCGGTTACCATCTGGATCCCACGAGCAGGAATCTCCTCAATGCCCATCATCGTTGCCCGCACGACCATGGGCGTCGCATTGCTGGCGACCCCGCTGCTGGCACTGGCCCAGAGCGCGATCCTGCCGCAGCAGCGCGATGCCGCCGGCAACGTGATGGAGCCGCTGGGACAGGTGCTGATCGCGAGTGAGACTGGACCGTCGGGGCTTTATGACTGCACGCGGGACGGCAACTGGTGCATGCGCGTGCAACCGGTTGCCGAGGAGGGTGACCGGCCGAGCGTGCTGGAAGTGCTTGAGAAGGTGCAGGGCCGGGGCAAGCCGCACACCTACCACGTCAGCATCGACGTGCCGCAGGAAAGCGAGCTGTCGCTGTGGCCATGGATCGTGCGCCTGGCCCCGGGCGTGGGCAGCGATGAAACAGTGACCGACCCGCAGCAGCGCACCCGCCAGAATGTGCTGGTGGGCGGCATCGTCACGTTCAGCACCATGTACTCCGGTGGCGGTGCCGATGCGTCCACGCTGCAGTTGGCACGCGTGCGCCACCTGCAGGACGACATCCAGGTGGACGACGACGTGCTGACCGTGCCATGGCTGGGCAATGCGATGATCCGCGCCTGTTTCAGCGAGCAGGACAGCAAGCAGCGTGCAGGTGCCTGCCACGACGAATACGGCTTCTCGGCGAAGCTGGCGCTGGACACGGCTGCCGAGGGTATGCCGGTGCTGCGCTACCAGACCGTGGCGACCCGGTTCCCGGCCGGTGTTTCGCGCTTCGAGGATTCGCTGGCCAAGGGGCCGCTGAAGAAGCAGGATCTGCGCACCGAACAGGACCCTGTGTGTACCTACACGCGGTTGTTCCACTTCCGCGAGGGCATGTTCCACCCGGACCAGGCGCTGCCGGACTGCGCCGGCTATACCGAACCCTGAAGTGTAGAGTCGAGCCATGCTCGACTCGGGTTCTCGCGTGGCCGGACCAGAGAGCAGCCGAGCGTGGGCTCGGCTCTACAGAAGCCTGTGGCGGCGCTTACTCGCAGCGGGTGGCGGTGATGACGTTGTCCTTGTCCACGAACACGCGCAGGCGGTCCTGGCGGATGTCCTTGGTGGTGATGGTGCTGGGGCCGATCGGGTTGACCAGGCCGGCACCACTCTCGCGGGACAGGCGGCGGATGTTGGGCTCATTGGCCGGCTGGCCGATCGCCCAGCCCAGCTGGCTGGCGTCGCAGCGGCCGCTGCCTTTGACTTCCGGGCCAGGGGTGCTGACGCAGGCCGACAGCAGCAGGGCAGAGGCTGGCAGCAACAGGGACAGACGGAATGCGGACATGCGAGCGCTCCTGCGCAGGGGAAGATGACGGGAACGATAGCACCGGGCGTGCGAAAGGCGTCAGCGATCCGGTCATTGCCGGCACAGCGTGGTCATTGCATAGTGGGAGCAATGGCTGGCAGTACGCCAGCAGGCAGGCCGGGCCCTTCCGGCGCAGGTGTTGGGTACGGTATGACGTCAGGCAGTTTCCGCGGCAAGAACAAGACGATGACGGCGCTGACGCTGTCGCTGTCGTTGCTGGGCGTGGCGTCTGCCGCCTCCGCTGCCGATCCGGAACCTGCGGCGGTCGAAATCCCGGTGTTCGGCGCCTGGCGCAACCTGCAGACCGAAGCGGGCTACGAGCCTGCGCAGCGTAATCTGGCCTTTGCCATGCTGCCGCAGGCGGCGACCCGTGGCGACCGTTTCGCTATCCTCGACCGTGAAGGCAAGCGGACGGTGTGCTGCCTGCAGGTGGCCAGCCCCTCGCTGGGGGTGGCCGCGCTGCGTGAGCAGTACCACCTGCCGCAGGCCTGGGTGACCGACCTGAGCAATGGCCGCAGCCCGGTACGTCCCTATGTGCCGCACGTCTATGCGATGCAACGGGTGGACGAACTGGCCGACTACAGCTTCGCCGACGTGCCGGGCGCCTACAGCGACCTGGGCGGGCTGCTTATTCCCGAAGGTGCCGCGCTGGAGGCCGACGGCAGCGCCGTCCGCCTGGGAGACATTCGCTATCCGCTGCATTTCCAACGCCAGCCGCATGCTGATGACGATGGTGCGCTGGACCGCTACAGCCTGCAGGCGGGCGAGGGCGGGGCACCGATCGTGGTTGAAGTGCCGTTCGGCACCTACTGATTGCAGCAGCGCACTGGCTAGAATGCAGCGCGGCGCTGTGTGCCGTGCCTGTTCCGTGAGTTGTTTCCGTGTCCCTGCGCCCCTTCCTGCTGCCGTCCCTTCTGCTCTTGTCTGCCTGTGCAAGCGCGCCGCCGCCACCGGCTCATGCCGATGCGCTGTGGCGGTTGATCGAGCGTGACTGCCGTGGCGCTGGAGGGCCGCGGGGTGACTGCCTGCGGGTGGAGCCGGCCGCAGACCGCCGCGATGTGCTGGTCAAGGACGCGCACGGCGACTACCAGTTCCTGCTGATGCCGCTGGACAAGGTCAGCGGTATCGAGAGCCGCAGCCTGTACCAGCGCGGTGCACCGAACTACTTCGCTGCGGCCTGGCAGGCGCGCAGCCATACCGAGCAGGCCTTGCGGCAACCGCTGCCGCGCAACGTCGCGAGCCTGGCGTTGAACTCGCCGCACGGCCGTTCGCAGCACCAGCTGCACATCCACGTGGATTGCCTGCGTGCCGACGTGCTGCAGGCGTTGGACGCGCATGCCGTTGCCCTGGGCAGCCGCTGGGCACCGCTGCCGGTGCCGCTGCGTGGTCATCAGTACCAGGCCCGCCTGTTGCCGGGCGCGGAACTGACCGCCAATCCGCTCAATCTGCTGGCCTATGACCTCGCCGGCGTGGACGACGTGGGCCAGTGGAGCCTGGTGGTGGCGGGACGGGATACGGTGCAGGGTGGCCCGGGTTTCATCCTGCTGGCCACCCGTGTGGACCCCGGCACCGGTAACGAGGCCAGCGCTGAAGAGCTGCAGGACCACGCCTGCGCGGTGCTGACCGGCGCAGGCGCATCGCTGGAGCGGGTCCGCTAACTCTCGGGGTGCTGGCGGCTGCGCCAGACCGGCGCGGTCAGCGCCAGCAGCTGGCGATCCTGCCAACCGTCCAGATCCAGGTGATGGTCGCGCAGCAGCCCTTCCTGTTCGAAGCCGAAGGCGTGCAGTGCAGTGGCGAACGGGCTGCTGCAGTCCGGTGGCAGCATCACGAACAGGCGGTGCACGCCCACATCCTCGAACAGGAACGGGCACAGCGCCCGCAGCGCTGCATCCGCGTGCGGGTGCCAATGCTGCAGCGACAGCAGCTCGGCGCAGCGCGTCTGCAAGCACTGCAGGCGGACATGCAACTGGTCCAGTACTGTGCCGTGCTCGTCATCGAATACTCCCAGCATCAGCTGATCGTTGTCCTGCTCCAGCCGCGAACGGTGCATGTGGGCCAGGAAGCGGGCTTCCTCGTCGATACCCGCCGGATGGCGTCGGCCGCGCCGGCGGCGATCATCGAACAAGCGCCAGCGCGGCAGGTCGGTACGCTGGAACGGGCGCAGGGTGACCGGTGCGGCCTGCAGTTGCAGCAGGTGACGGCGCAGCACCGGCCGCAACGGGGGGAGAAGCGGGGTGGGATACGGGATCATCATCCCCGGCACGATGGCCGTGCCCGCCCCCCTGCACCATTCAAAACATTGCAAAAATGCGGTGAGCGGCGCCGGGGGACTGATTCGGTTCAGGCATAAGGCCATCAGGCCTGGTCATTTCCGTTGAAACCACCCATTCAGGACACTTTCGTTACGGGATCGTTATGTGCCCCACAGGCCGCTCCCGCTACCACCCGCCCAACTCCCCCCAGGAAGCCCATGTCCGCCTCCCCCAAGGCGCTGCGCCCGCGTCCGCTGGTGCTCGCACTGTCGTCCCTGATGCTGGTTTCGCTGCCGGCCTTCGCGCAGGAAAGCGCGCCCACCACATTGCAGGAAGTGAAGGTCACCGGCTCGCGCATTCCGCGCGCCAGTGTCGAGGGGCCCTCGCCGGTGACGGTGATCAGCCGCGAGCAGATCGACGCGCAGGGCTACCGCAATGCCTTCGATGCGCTGAGCGCGCTGACCGAGAACACCGGCAACGTGCAGGGCGAGGACTTCGGCAATACCTTCACCCCGGCCGCCAACACCATCAACCTGCGCGGGCTGGGCCCGAACCGCACGCTGGTGCTGGTCAACGGCCGCCGCCAGGCCGACTATCCGCTGGCCTACGAGGGCTCGGTGAACGTGGTCAACCTGGCCAACATCCCCAGTGCGCTGATCGAGCGCATCGAGGTGCTGGCGGTCGGTGCGTCGGCGGTGTACGGCTCCGATGCCATCGCCGGTGTGGTCAACATCATCCTCAAGGACCGCTTTGAGGGCGTGGACGTGAACGTGCGGGCCGGCGGCACCCAGCAGGGCGGGGGTGACAACCAGCGCGCGCAGGTGGTCGGTGGCAGTTCCGGCGAGCGCTGGGATGCCCTGTTCGGCTTCGAGTTCGACGTGCGCAAGGCGATCCATGCGCGCCAGCGCGATTTCATGGACTCGCTGGATGATGACCCCGCCGGCAAGGCGCCGCAGGCGACCGCGATCGCGTATCGCCGCAACGCCGCTACCGGTCGCAACATCGATCCGGGCGCCAATGGCTGCGACGCGGCGTCGGACATCTATGGCGGCAGCGTGTTCCGTGCCTTCAACCCGCGCCAGGGCTGGTACTGCGGCAGCAACGAGGCCGCCGCCAGCTACTGGACGGTGCAGACCGAGAAGCGCAACCTCAACGGCTACGGCCTGCTGACCTTCCACGTCAACGAGACCACCGACCTGTTCGCCGATCTGGCCGTGGGCAGTGCACGCATCACCAACAACACCCGTGCGCCCACCTGGACCTCGGCGCGCAACTACTTCTACAACCAGACCACCGGCAACCTGGAAAGCTGGTACCGCCGCTTTGCGCCCGAGGAAATCGGTGGCCTGCCGCGCAACGCCAACCGCTTCCTGGAAAACTCGTGGTCATTCAACGTCGGCGCGCGCGGCCAGATCGGCGACAGTGGCTGGGACTATGAGGCGGTGTACAGCCGCTCGCGTTACGAGAACCGCACCCGCCGCCCGGTGCTGCTGGCCGGTATCAACGAATACCTGCTTGGCCCGAAGCTGGGCGTGCGCAATGGCGTAGAGGTCTATGCGCCGGATCCGGCGCGCCTGTTCCAGCCGCTGAGCCCGAACGAGTACCAGAGCCTGTCCGGCTACCAGGAGAGCCGCAACGCGGCGTGGCTGCAGACCTTCAGCGCCAGCGTCAACGGCCGGCTGTTCGCACTGCCCGGTGGCGACGCTGCGCTGGCCGCGGTGGTCGAGGCTGGCAGCCAGGGCTATCGCAATCGACCGGACCCGCGACTGGGAACCGGCGAGTTCTGGAACACCAGTGCAGGCGTCGGCGCCGGTGGCGAGCGTGACCGTTACGCCGCAGGTGTGGAGCTGCAGCTGCCGTTGCTGCAGTCGCTCACCACCACCCTGGCCGGGCGCTATGACCAGTACCGTGCCGGTGGTGAGCACATCGGCAAGGCGACCTGGAGCTTCGGCGTCGAGTTCCGCCCGATCGAGAGCCTGCTGATCCGTGGTACCGCTGCCACCAGCTTCCGGGCGCCGGACATGAACTACGTGTTCGCGACCGAGACGCGTGGTTACAATCCGGGCATGACCGATTACTGGCGCTGCCGCACCGCAGGCCAGTCGTATGACAACTGCGATTACAACGGCCTGTCGATCGACTACAGCAACCGCGCCAACGCACAGCTGCAGCCGGAAACCGCCAAATCCTATGGTTTCGGCGTGGTCTGGTCGCCGCTGTCCGGGCTGGATTTCAGTGCTGACTACTACGACATCCGTATCGACAATGAGGTCACCAGCCTCGACACCAGCCGTATTCTTCGTGATGAAGCCGATTGCCGCCTGGGCCGCACGTTGGGTGGCGAAGCACGCGATATCGGTTCACCGCTGTGCCAGGACGCGCTGTCGCGGGTGATCCGCAACCCGTCCAATGCCACGGTGCAGCCGGACCAGGTAACCCGCGTGCTGATCAACCCGATCAACGCGGCCTCCGAATCGGTGCGCGGCCTGGACCTGAAGGGCAACTGGCGTTTCGATGCCGGCCACTATGGCCGGTTCACCACGCGCCTGGCCTACACCGTGGTGCTGGAGCACAAGTACCGGCAGTTCTCCGATGATCCGGAGCGTGACATCCGCAATTCGCTGGATGACTACCAGTGGCGCAGCAAGGCCAACGGCAGCATCACCTGGAACCAGGGTGACTGGACCACTACGCTGTACGGCAACCGCTTCGGCTCGCTGCCGAAGACCGATGGCAGTGGCCGCATCGCGCCGTACATGACGTACAACGCCAGCGTGTTCCGCCAGTTCGGCGAGAACCTGTCGGTGGGCGTGATCGTCAACAACCTGCGCGACAGCCGCCCGCCGGCGGACAGGAACGGTGGCGGCTGGCCGTTCTACCCGGTCGGCAACTACGACCCGTATGGCCGCCAGTACTGGGTGCAGCTGGACTACCGGTTCCGCTGATCGGGCGGGCAGACAGAAGGCCCGGCAATGCCGGGCCTTCTGCTGTGTCCCTATCCGCTGTGATGGCGCGCGCCGGCGGCCTAGGGCAGTGCCTGCTGCAGGTACGACTCGATGACGTAGCTGAAAGGCTGCTGCTGGCGGTCGCGCAACAGGGCACGCACCTCCAGGACCACGCCGCGGTCGCCTTCGCCCCGCGGCGGCCAGAACGTCTGGTCGGCCAAGGTCTGGCGCTGGAAACCGAGCGGGCCGACCACGCGACCGAAGGGTTCGTCGGTGCTGTCCAGCACCTGGTTCATGGCCGGGCTGAGATGGCCGGGCAGGTACCAGTTGTCGGCCTCGGACAGCACGCGGCTGCCGCAGACCAGCTGCACCCGGCGATAGCGCAGCTCGGCGCCGGGTGCTGCACCCAGTGCCTGCAGTACGTCGGCCGGGGCCGGCTTGTCGTGACCGTGTATGCGCACCGCGCGGACCCGCGCCTGTTCGGCCAGGCCATGTTCGGCACACCAGTGTTCCAGCGTGGCAGTGGCGCTCTGCCCGGACAGCACGCGCTGGTGCAGGCGCTCGACCAGTGCAGCCGGGGCAATGCGCTGCTGGCCCGGCGGCGACTGCAGCGGCGCAGCGGCCGCCGCATCAGTGGCGGACAGGCTGGCGATCGGGGCGGCGGCAAGCAGGGACGCGGCCTGCCAGCGGCGGAGACGATCGTGGCGGTCGGACGGGCCCATGCGGCATCACAGCGGAAACAGGCGCCCATGTTACCCGTTCAGGGGTGTGCACGGCGTGGCTGCGACCGGTTGTCGCAGGGCAATCATCGTTCTGGTGAATGCGTACCATCCAGATATTTCGTTGGTCGATGGCTGCGGCGAGGCGCACGATGGCGCCATTCTTGGCATTCCGGGAGTTCCCGATGACCCTCCAGTTCGTCCATGGCGGTGTCGACCGCGACGGTGCGCCACTGCATTTCCATGTCCGTGATGGCCGCATCAGCGGCCTCAATGACGAGGCCACGCCGGCAGAAGGGGCGGAATGCGTCGACCTGCAGGGCTTCGCGGTGCTGCCCGGGCTGGTCGACGGCCACATTCACCTCGACAAGAGCTTTGTCGGCGACCGTTGGCACCCGCACCAGCCGGTGAACAGCCTGCGTGAGCGGCTGGCGGTGGAGAAGGCGGCGGTGGCGGATGCGGCACCGATGGTGGACCGTGCCGAGGCGCTGATCCGCCAATGCAGTGCTTTCGGTACCGTGGCGATGCGCTGCCATGTCGATATCGACGCCAGCACCGGTCTCGGCCATCTCGAAGCAGTGCGCGAGGCGGCGCTGCGCTGCGCCGACATCATGCGGATCCAGCTGGTGGCGTTTCCGCAGGCCGGGGTGATCTCCTGTCCCGGCACCGCCGCCGTACTGGAGCAGGCGCTTGCTGCGGGCGTGGAGGTGCTCGGCGGCATCGACCCGACCACGCTCGATGGTGATGCCGAAGGCCAATTGGCGCTGCTGTTCGGCCTGGCCGAGCGCTACGGCGTGCAGCTGGACATCCATCTGCACGAGCCCGGCGAAACCGGCCTGGCGCAGCTTCTGCGCATTGCAGCGCGGACGCGGGCCGCCGGCCTGCAGGGGCGGGTTGCGGTAAGCCATGCCTATTCGCTGGGCGACGTGCCGCTGGCGCGCGCGCTGCAGGTGGGCGAAGCACTGGCCACGGCGGGTGTGGCGATCATGAGCAATGCGCCGGGCGATCATCCGTTCCCGCCGCTGCGCGCGCTGCATGATGCCGGTGTGCGCGTGTTCGCAGGCAACGACAACATCCGCGACTGCTGGTGGCCTTACGGCAACGGCGACCTGCTGCAGCGGGCGATGTTGCTGGGCTACCGTTCCGGCTTCTACACCGATGCCGACCTGATGCTGGCGCTGGACATGGTCACCACCCATGCCGCGCAGGTGATCGGCCTGCCGCAGCATGGTATTGCCGAAGGCCGGCCGGCGACCTTCGTGGCCGTGCGTGCCGACCACGGCCCGGCCGCCGTGGCCGGGGTGCCGGTGGAGCGCAGGGTGGTGGTCGACGGCCGCTGGCTGTAGATCCACGTCATGGCGTGGACGGCACCATCGCGCGGTCTCATTCATCCACGCATGGCGTGGATCTACCCCGATATGCCGTCAGGCGTAATCGTCGGCGCGGGTAGCGACGAACTCTTCCAGCCACGCAAGCAGGTGGGCGATGTCGATGATCTCGCCCTGCTCCACGCGCTTGAGCAGCAGGGTGCTGGCGCCGATCTGCAGGCTGCTGTCGGCATAGCGCAGCACCGCGTCGATGCCCCAGGCATCGGTCACCTGCATCCAGGCCAGGCCCGGCACACGCTGTGCCAGAGTGTCACCGAATGCCACGCCCAGTGCTTCCCAGCCATCGCAGTCGGCGCGGTCGATCAGCTCGGCATCGACCACGCGCTGCAATGTGCTGGGGGCCAGCGGCCATTGCACCGGCAACGTCGGGAAGCTGGCGGCCACGCGCGCGGCGATCAGCGAGCGCTGGTGCTGCAGATGCGTCTGCAGTGCAGCAGGCAGGGGATCGAAACGGGTGGGAATTTCGTCGGACATGCCAAGGCGCCGTGGAGCACGGAAACAAGAGTCACTGTAGCCGGCGATGTAGTGCCTTGGCGTGGCAGGTCTGATCAGATATCGATGATCAATGCGCGAACTCTGATTGCTCCCGCAGGTGCAGCATCAAGGTCCGTATACGTCATTCTGCGCGGCTTAATTGTTCGCTCATGGGCTCAGCTGGGCTTGAGCGCCTGCTGGATGATGAGCTTCTCGAGGGCTTCAAGCAGATGATTGATCTCGATGACCTGGCCTTCTTCGACGCGCTTGATCAACAGGGTGACGGCGCTGACGATGCTATTGGCCTCTCCATAGCGGAGAACCGCATCGACGCCCCAGGCATCCGTTACTTGGGTCCAGGCAAGTTCCGGTACACGCTGTGCCAGACAGTCACCGAATGCGACCCCCAGTGCTTCCCAGCCGTCACAATCATCGTGATCGATCAGCTCTGCATCGACTACGCGTTGCAGCGTGCTCGGCAGCAGCGGCCATTGAACAGACACGGTGGGGAACGCAGATGCGACAAGGGCAGCAACCTGTGCACGCTGCTGCTGCATGTGCGCGATGAGTGCAGGTGGCAGCTGATCGAACCGCATGTCGGCTTCGTCCTTCGGAGCAGGAGTCAAAGTAACCTGGTACGTGCTGGTCATAGGTGGGGTAATCCGGAGAAGGGCGTTCCACCCTATCGCCCAGACTTCGGGGACGCCATCGGTGGGCCTTTTGCGACAAGCGTGCATTTGCTGGCGCACGAGCGCCCTTTCCGATGCCGGAGGGTCGTTTCCATCCACGCATGGCGTGGATCTACTGTGGTCAGTCCGGTTCGCGCCGTACCTGCCGCCACAGCTCGCTGGCCAGTGCCCGCACCGCATCATCGGCGTCGGCACGATGCAGCAGGCCGATCTCGTAGTTGTCGACCACCGGCAGCCCACGCTCGCCATCGATGATGCGGTGCTCGCGCGTGACCGCGCGGCGCGGCAGCAGGCTGATGCCGATGCCATCGGCCACGGCGCCCTGGATGCCACTGAGCGATGAGCTGGTGAAGGCGATGCGCCAGCGCAGGCCCAGCGCTTCCACGGCGTGGATCATCTCGTCGCGGTACAGTCCGCGCGGCGGGAAGGTGACCAGCGGCAGCGGGTCCTGCTGCAGGCAGCTGCTGCGCAGGCTGTCGATCCAGTGCATCGGCTCGCGCCGGCAATGCACCGCCTGGCGGCTGTTGCGGCGTTGCTTGACCAGCACCAGGTCCAGCTCACCGTGGTCGAAGCCCTGCGCCAGGTCGCGGCTGAGGCCGCTGCTGATCTCCAGCTTCACCTGCGGGTGGCGACGGCTGAAGGCGGCCAGCATGCGGGTGGTCTGCGGGTTGACGAAGTCCTCCGGTACGCCGATGCGGACCGCGGTTTCCACCGTCGCGCCGGCCAGCGCCTGTGCCATTTCCTCGTTCAGGTCGAGCATGCGCCGCGCGTAGCCGAGCAGGGTGTGGCCGGCATCGGTGGGGTGCACGTCGCGATGGCCGCGCTCGAGCAGGCGATGCCCGGCCAGTTCCTCCAGCCGCCGCACCTTCTGGCTGACCGTGGACTGGGTCGAATGCAGGCGCGTGGCCGCCGTGGTGAAACTGCCGCAGTCGGCCACCATCACCAGCGCCCGCAGCAGGTCCAGTTCGAACAGGGTTCTATTCGATTTGGCACTGTCTTGCATTTGAACATTTCACTTCTGGATACCCAGGCCGACTTCTACCATGCAGGACAGGGGCCGGCAATGCCCGGCTGTTGCTACCGTCGCACGGCGTTCCGTGGCGACGGACATGAGGAGACACTGTCATGCGCGTCCATCATTCCGCTGGCTGGCCTGCGCCGTTCACGCGCGTGCTGCTGTTGTGCCTGCTGGCCATGGTCACCCCTGCCTGCACCGCCACGTCCAGGGCCGACGCAGACGCGCGCCTGCGGGATGCCGCCAGCCGCGGCGACGCCGATGCGGTGCGACAGGCGATCGAGGATGGCGCCACGCTGGAGGCGCGCGATGGCCAGGGCCGCACCGCGCTGCTGCTGGCCACGCACGGCAACAACGTGGATGCCGCGCGTGAGCTGATCGAGGCCGGGGCGGACGTCAACGCCAAGGACGCGTTGCAGGACAGCGCCTACCTGTACGCCGGCGCGCGCGGCCTGGATGAGATCCTGGCGATGACCCTGGCGCATGGCGCCGATCTGCGCAGCACCAACCGCTATGGCGGCACCGCGCTGATTCCGGCCGCCGAGCGTGGCCACGTCGCCACCGTACGCATGCTGCTGCGCGCGGGCGTGGCGGTGGACCATGTCAACCGCCTGCACTGGACCGCGCTGCTGGAAGCGATCCTGCTCGGCGATGGCGGTGCGCGCCACGTGCAGATCGTGCAGCTGCTGCTGGAGGCCGGTGCCGACCCGGAGCTTGCCGACGGCGATGGCGTGACGCCGCTGACGCACGCGCGCCAGCGCGGCTATGCCGGCATTGAGACCCTGCTGCGCCAGCACGGCGCGCTCCGCTGAATGCAAACCCCTTCCACCCGCACGCTGGGCGTGCCCATCAGGATGCTGTCCATGTTCCGTTCCCGTCCGTTGTCCCTTGCCATCCTCCTTGCGGTAGCACCTCTGTCGGCGTCTGCCGCCGAGCGCGCCGACCTGCTGATCCGCAATGCCACCGTGGTCGATGTCGAGCACGCCAGCACCCTGGCCGGGCAGAGCGTGGTGATCCGCGGCGAGGACATCGTCGCCGTCGGTCCAGATGCGCAGCTGCGCAGCCAGTGGAGCGCGGCCCGCCAGATCGATGCCAAGGGCAAGTACCTGATCCCGGGGCTGTGGGACATGCACGTGCACTTCGGTGGTGGCCCGGCGCTGATCGAAGAGAACAAGGCACTGCTGCCGCTGTACATCGCGCACGGCATCACCACCGTGCGTGATTGTTCCGGCGATCTGCCCGAGCAGGTGCTGCAGTGGCGTGGCGAAATCGCCAAGGGCACGCTGTTCGGCCCGCGCCTGCTGAGTTCCGGCGCGAAGATCGAAGGCATCAAGCCGGTCTGGAAGGGCACGATCGAAGTGGGCAGCGAGGCCGACGCCGACAAGGCGATCGCCCGCCTGCAGCACGACAAGGTCGATTTCGTGAAGATCACCGACAGCACGCTGAAGCCGGAACTGTTCCTGTACTCGGCCAGTGCCGCGCGCAAGGCCGGGTTCAAGGCGTCGGGCCACATCCCGATGGCGCTGACCGTGGAGCAGGCGGTCGATGCCGGCCTGGCCTCGATCGAGCACCTGGACTACGCGTTCAAGGCCGGCAGCAAGGACGAGGCGCAGATTGCCGCCGACTTCGGAGCTGGCCGCATCGACCGTGCCGAAGCCAACCGCCGCCTCGACGCCAGCTTCGACCGTGACACCGCAATGCGGGCCTACCGTGATTTCGCCAAGCGTGGCGTATTCGTGACCCCGACCCTCAACGGCGGCCGCATCCTCGATTTCCTTGACCAGGATGACCACGCCAACGACCCGTACCTGGCCTACATCGGCCCCGGCCTGCGCGCGACCTACCAGTGGCGCGTGGACCGCGCGGCGAAGGCGACGCCGGCGCAGATCGAAGCGCGCCACGCGCAGTACCACCAGGTGGCCGCGGTGCTGCCGATGCTGCAGGAGGCCGGCGTGACGATCATCGCCGGTACCGATGCGGGCTTCCTCAATTCGTTCAATTTCCCGGGCATCGCCCTGCACCAGGAGCTGCAGCTGTTCGTGAAGGAGGGCCTGAGCGCGCCGCAGGCGCTGTCGGCCGCAACCCGTTCCGGCCCCGCCTGGTTCGGCCAGATGGACCGTTACGGTGGTGTCGCGCAGGGCAAGGCCGCCGATCTGGTGCTGCTGACCGCCGACCCGCTGCAGGACATCGCTGCCACCGAGAAGATCGACAGCGTGATCCTGCGCGGTAACGTGTATGACCGCGCCGCGCTGGACAAGATGCTGGCCGACACCAGGGCCAAGGTCGCGGCGTGGAATGCCGAGGCGGCGAAGGCCAATTGAGGGTGGGGCGGGGCGGAATCCACGCATGGCGTGGATCTACCGGTTGCCGTCCGGGCATCCATACCCGCGATCAGCAGTAGATCCACGCCATGCGTGGATGATGCGGCCGATGACCTAACGCGGTGCCGGCCGCATGCCATGCAGCTGCGGCAGTGCGGCCTTCATCGCATCGATGAAGGCGCGCAGCCGCGGCGGCTGCTGGCGCGCGGCAGGAAACACGACATGCACCGGCAGTGCCGGCGCCTGCCAGTCCGGCAGCAGCTGCACCAGACGCCCTTGGGCGAGGTCGTCGGCCACCAGCCAGGCCGAGACCACCGCTGCGCCCAACCCGGCGCGTGCAGCCTGCTGCACCACGAACAGGTTGTCGCTGAGCAGGCGCGGGCTGATCGAAAGGGTATGCGCGCGCCCCTGCGCGTCATGCAGCAGCAGGCGTTCGCGGTAGTAGGTGACCAGCGAGATCCATGGCAGTGCCTGCGCCTGTTCCGGCGTACTGACCGCCGTGGCGTCCACCAGCGAGGGCGCTGCCACGACGATGCGCGGCACTTCGGCCAGCGGCAGTGCCACCATGCGCGGTTCGTCGACCGGTCCCACACGCACCGCGCAGTCGATGCCTTCGGCGATGAAATCCGGGCGACGATCTTCCAGGATCCACTCCAGGCTCAGCTGTGGGTGCTGGGCGAGGAACGCGAGCATGGTCGGAAGCAGCTGCGCCTGGCCAAAGGCATGCGGCACCATCACCCGCAGGCGTCCGCGCAGCGTTTCCGGTTCGCCGTTCAGTTCGGCCTGCAGCGACTCCCATTCGTCGACCACGCGTTGTGCATGACGCTGGCAGCGCAGGCCGTCCTCGGTCAGTTGCAGGCCGTGGGTGGAGCGCTGCAGCAGGCGCAGGCCGAGCTGTCGCTCCAGTGCCTGCAGGCGTCGGCTGACCGTCGGCTGGGTGGTGCCCAGCTGCAGGGCCGCAGCAGACAGGCTGCCGGCATCGACGATGCGCAGGAAGGTGCGCAGCAGATCCAGGCGATCAGCGCCGGTGGCGAGGTCATTCATGCATGTGGCGTATGAAATATATGTGCCAGAGCCTACTACAGACGTCTGGCGAATACAGGCAGGATACGCCCACTTCCTATCCGGGCTCTCCCATGTCTACCCCCTCGCTGTCTGTTGCGGCCGCACCGGCGACCGTACCTTCCACCCCGTTGGTGCTGGCAATGGCTGCCGGTGCCGGCTTCTCGGTCGCGTCGCTGTATTACAGCCAGCCCATGCTGGGCCTGATAGCCCAGGACCTCGGCGCAGGTGAGCGCGCCGCCGGCCTGGTGCCAACCCTGACCCAGCTCGGCTACGCACTGGGCATCCTGCTGCTGGCACCGCTGGGCGATCGCTTTGACCGCCGCCACCTGATCCTGTTGAAGTCCGCGCTGCTGGCGCTCGCCCTGGGCGCAGCAGCAATGGCCGGGCAGCTGCCGGGCCTGCTGGTGGCCAGCCTGCTTGTCGGGCTGACGGCCACCCTGGCGCAGGACATCGTGCCCGCAGCGGCGGTGCTGGCGCCGGACGCGCAGCGCGGCCAGATCGTCGGCCGGGTGATGACCGGCCTGCTGCTCGGCATCCTGCTGTCGCGGGTGGTCAGTGGCGTGGTGGCTGAAGCGTGGGGTTGGCGCACGCAGTTCGTGCTGGCGGCGGTATCGGTGGCGGCGATGGGCGCGGTGATGGCGCGTGCGCTGCCGCGCTTCGCGCCGACCAGCACGCTGCGCTATCCGGCGTTGTTGGGTTCGTTGTTGGCGTTGTGGCGCGAGCAGCCGCAGCTGCGCCGTGCGGTGGCCAGCCAGTCGCTGCTGGCCGTGGGATTCAGCGCGTTCTGGTCGACCCTGGCGCTGATGCTGCATGCCCGCCTGGGGCTGGGTAGTGCGGCGGCGGGTGCGTTTGGTATTGCGGGTGCGGCCGGTGCACTGGCCGCGCCGTTTGCCGGCCGTTTTGCTGATCGACTGGGGTGCCATGCGGTGGCACGGCTGGCGATTGCGGTGGCGCTGCTGGGCTTCGGCCTGCTGCTGGCCGAAGCCTGGTTGCCGGCCGCCGCGCTGCTGCCGTTGCTGGTGGTGAGTGCGCTGCTGTTCGACTTCGGCTTCCAGTCGGCGCTGGTGGCGCACCAGACCCTGGTCTACGGCCTGGTACCGCCGGCACGCAGCCGGCTCAATGCGCTGTTGTTCACCGGCATGTTCATCGGCATGGCCGCCGGCGGTGCGCTGGGCAGCTTGGCGCTGGCGCAATGGGGATGGCACGGCGTGGCCTGGTTGGCGGTGGTGTGTGCGGGCAGCAGCCTGCTGCTGCGTTTGAAGTAGGGGGGTGTTTGGCAGGGCTTGCAGCCCTGCACCTGCTGGAGGCAACAGCAACAGCAACAGCAACAGCAACAGCGGGGTTACTGTAGGGAGGCGGGGTGGGTCCGGTTGCGGGGGACGCCGTGAATCCCCAGTCCGGCCGCTGGGCGTTCGGGCGCTTGCGAAGCAATGCTTCGCAAGCGAAGCGCCCTCACCCATGGGGGCTCGGTCGCGCCTTGCTCGTGTGCGCTGTCCTGCGCACACGGCAAGACCGGGGTTGGGCGTCCTGCCCAACCCGCCCGAGGCATGCCTCGGGCCCATGGCGCTCACGCCCCCGCAACCGGACCCACCCCGCCTTCGACAGGTTCCTGCGGTCTGTTGGAATGGCTCTTGGGGTCAGATCCGTTTTCCTTCGGAAAACGGATCTGACCCCTGATTGATTTCGATATCTGACAGAAGTGTCGACCAAGGTCGACACCTACCAACCGCCATCGGAATCTGTCAGAGGTGGGGCGGTGTCGGAGTGCGGGGTGTCAGCCGCATGGATGCGGCTGCCAAGCTTACAGGGACGTACTTGCAGCGTCCCCGCACTCCGACACCGCCGCGCCATCCCACGGAGAGCCCGCTTTTGATTTTGCTGTTGAGGTTGCCGGCCAGCGGCCGGCACTACCGCGGGTGCAGGGCTGCAGGCCCTGCCGAACCCCCCCCTAATCGTGCCCGCTGTCGTCCAGGCTGATGATGCCGCGCCGCAGCGCCTGGGTGACCGCATGGGTGCGATCACCCACGCCGAGCTTGTCCATCAGGCTTTTCATGTGCGCCTTCACCGTCTGCTCCGAAATCTGCATGCGCTCGCCGATGCGCTTGTTCGACAGCCCTCCGGCCACGTGCCGCAGTACCTCGGTCTCGCGCGGTGACAGGCGGTCTTCGATCACATGCGCGGCGATGCTGGCGGCCACCGCTGGAGGAATCGGCGCACGGCGGCCACCGGCCACCATGCGGATGGTGTCGACCAGTTCGTGGCGCAGCATGTCCTTGAGCAGATACGCGCTGGCGCCGGCCTGCAGTGCCCTCACCGCACGTACGTCACCGCGATAGGTGGTCAGCACGATGATGCGGGCGCGTGGGTCCAGCGCGCGGATCCGCACGATGGCTTCCACACCATCCAGGCGGGGCATCTGCAGGTCCATCAGCACGACGTCAGGCTGCAACTGCTGGTAGCGTGCGATGGCTTCTTCGCCATCGGCGGCTTCGCCGAGCAGGCGCAGGTCGGCATGAGCGCCCAGCAGTGCCGCCAGGCCATCACGCAGCAGCGGGTGGTCGTCGACCACCAGCACGCCGATCGGGGCAGGGGACTCAGTCATGGTTTTCTCTACTCCAGGGCCAATGCCAACGCGATCGGCGGCGCTGATACAGCCGCCGGGCCGGAACTGCCAGCGCGACTTCGGTACCCAGCCCGGGGCGGGTCCACAGCTGCAGTTCCGCGCCGAGGCGCTGGGCGCGCTCACGCATGCCCTGCAGGCCCCAATGGCCATGGCCGGCATTTTCGTGGGTGATGCCCACGCCATCGTCGCGCACGTGCAGCAGGAAGCAGCGCGTTCCGTAGGAAAGTTCCACTTCGATGGCGCTGGCGTTGGCATGACGCAGCGCATTGCGGATGGCCTCGCGCCCGATCAGGAACACCTCTTCGGCCGCGTCGGCCTGCAGCGGTGGCGTCGCGCCTTCCACGGTCAGGCGCAGGGGATTGATGCCATGCCCGGCGTATTCGGCGTGCACGTCGGCCAGCGCCGAAGCGAGGTCGCGGCCCGCGAACGGCGCCTCGCGCAGCGCATTTACCCGCTCGCGACCCTCGGCCAGGTTGCGCTCGGCCAGCTGCATCGCTGACTCAAGCTGGCTGCGCACCGGTTCCGGCGTCTGCGCTGACTGGCTGATCGCGTGCAGGCGCAGGATCAGGCCCTGGCTACCCTGCAGCAGGGTGTCGTGCAGGTCGCGCGCGATGCGTTCGCGTTCGCCGTTGCGCTCCTGCAGGCGCGCGCGGAACAAGGCTGCCAGCTGGCCGCTGCGGATGCGTACGGCCAGCACCAGCAGTGCAAGCACGGCGGCGGTGCACAGCAGCTTGAACCACAGGGTCTGCATGAAGGTGGGAGCGATGCGGAAGCTGCGGCTGGCCGGTACGGTGCTCCAGATGCCATCCTCGTTGGCGGCTTCCACCTCGAACCGGTAGCTGCCGGGCGCGAGGTTGGTGTAATACGCACGTGTGCTGCTGCCAGCGTCCTGCCAGCCGTCATCCACGCCCGACAGGCGGTAGCGGTATCGGTTGCGCTCCGGACGTGCCAACGACAGCGCCACGTAATCGATCTGCAGCTGGCTGGTGCCGGCCGGTAGGCGCAGACCATCGCGTAGCGGCGCGTGCTCGCTGCCATACAGCACCTCGCCGATGCGCACGCTGGGAGCCATCGTATTGACGTGCGAGCGGGTGGTGTCCAGCCAGGCCAGGCCCTGGTTGGTGGCCAACCACAGCAGGCCGTCGTCGGCCAGCGTTGCGGTGGCGATCGGTCCGCTCTGCAGGGCAATGCCCGGCATGCCGTCAGCTGCGTCGAACAGGCGTGGCATGACCGGCAGGCCGCTGCGCACGGCGCGGCGCAGCAGGCCGGTTTCCAGGCGAACCAGGCCACGGCTGCCGTTGAGCCACAGGTATCCATGTGCATCGGTGACCATGCCGGTGATGCCTTCCAGTACGCCGGCCATGTCAGTGCGCACCGGAACGAAACGGCCATTGCCCAGGCGTGCTGCCAGCCCGGCCTCGCCGGCGATCAGCAGAAGGTCCCGGTGGTGCAGCATCGCGGTGATCGGCCCTACCGACAGGCCGTCCCCGGCGTCGAAGCTCTCGGTGCCATTCGCACCCAGGCGGCGCAGGCGGCCATCGGCATAGCCGAGCAGCAGCTGGCCATCGGCATCCAGCGCGAGCGATGAGCAGGCCTGCTCGGGCAGGCGGATTTCACGTTGCCACTGGTCATGCTGGTAGTGCAGCACCCCGCGTTCGCCGGTGCAGACCCAGGCCTGTCCGTCATCGGGGAACAACAGGGCATGCAGCGGCTGCCCGGTGAACGGCGCCGGCAGCGGGATCAATGTGGTGTGCCCGGCGACCGTGCGCGCGAGGTTGACCCAGTCGAACTGCCAGATCGGTGTGGGTGCCTGGCGCGCGGCAGCCTGCAGCTGCGTGGCGCTGCCATCGAGCAGGGTGCGCCGCAGGTCGTAGGGCTTGAGGTCTTCGCCATAGCCATACACGCGGCCATCGCTGGCCCGTACCAGCGAGCGGTAGGGATCGCTTGGACCCACCGCCAGGGTGTGCACGCTGCGTGCGCGGAAGCGGTTGAGGCCGAGATTGGTGCCAATCCAGAGATTGCCTTCGCGATCGACGATGATCGGCACTGCCGATGTGGCAGTCAGTCCTTGCGGCGAATCGAAGCGTTCCATGCGCACGGCCCGGGTGCCGTCGAAGGTGATGCGGGCGACGCCGCCGTGCGGGCTCATCGTGGCCCACAGCGCGCCATCGGCAGTGAACTGCAGGCGCGCAGCAACCAGTTCCGGCAACCGCCGCGCCTCACGTTCGCCGGCCGCCAGCAGACCCTGCGCGTTGGCCAGCGGCGAGGTGCCTCTCACCCGGTCGGCCAGCCACACTTCACCCTGCGGGCTTTCGGCCAGCGTCGCCATCTGCGAGACCGCGATGCCGGTGTCCTCGAACGCGGCCTGGCCCGCCGCGCGCATCCAGATCTTCAGGCCGGCCAGCACCCAGAACCTGCCCCGGCTGTCGTGCAGCACCCACTGCACACGGTGCTCGGGCAGGCCGGCAGCGGCCGGCAGTGGCTGCCAGCGGTGTCCGTCAAAGCGGCGCAGCCCGCCATTGATCGCCGCCCAGAGTTGGCCATCGCGATCCTGGCTGAAGCGCGGCACCACGCCGACCGGCACCCCTTGCTCACGGCCGTAGCTGTGCAGCCGTCCCTGCGCGAAGCGGCTGATGCCGGCCTGGAAGTAGCCGATCCACAGGGCGCCGTCGGCGGCATGCGCCAGCGTGACCATGTTGGTGGACGGGAACTGGCTACCGACGGGCGCTGCCTGCCGTTCGAAGCGACGGCCATCGAAGCGGTACAGGCCCGAGCCGGTAGCCAGCCACAACAGGCCCTCACGGTCCTGGGCAATGTCCCATATATCGCCTGGGGCGCCCTGGCCGACACGCCAGGCCGTATGTTCGTAATCGGGCAGCCCGCCGCTCACCGGCGGGCGCTGCACGGCGAGGGCGGGCAGGGCGGTCAACAGCAGCAGGCACGTCAGCAGCGTCGGCAGGCAACGCAGGAACGGGAAGGGGCGGCCACGCATGGCGCGCATTCTGGCAGGTGCGGGGCAGTCCGGGGTGACCCGAACGGGGTAGGCGGTGGCCGCTGCGGTCGGCTATCACGCCGGCATCTCCTCCTGGAACCTGGCCATGCAGCGCCTGTTCGTGATGTTCCCTGATCGGGGGCCGGGCATCGGCTTGCTGTGGTTCCGGCTGTGCGTGACCGCCGCGCTGTGCGCGCCGGATGCTCAGGGCAGTGGGTGGTCGGCGCTGTGCCTGCTTGCAGCGGCCATGCTTGCACTGGGTATGTTGACGCCACTGGCAGCGCTCACTGCGGCCGTGGGCCTGTTCGCGCAGCAGGCGCCCTGGCCACTGGTGGCATTGCCGCCGGCGCTGCTGCTTGTGGGGCCGGGGGCCTATTCACTGGATGCGTGCCTGTTCGGGCGCCGCCTGCTCGGCCGTCGGCCTCCCCCATTCGGGTAGGTGCCGGCCTCGACCGACGGGGGTAGGGCATCGCGCAACGGCCACGCACCATGGGGCACCCCCTCGCGGCGCCCCGCATGGTCACCGTCACTCCGCCCGATCCGCCCGCCGCGCCACTGGCACCGCAGCAGGCCGCCGCACTGCAGCGCGCCCTGCGCTATGTCGATGAGCATCTGTCGCATCCGCTGCGGGTCACCGAACTGGCGGCCGTCGCCTGCGTCAGCCGCTTCCACCTTGTGCGCCTGTTCCGTAGCGGCACCGGCGCCAGCCCGCTGCGCTATGTGCGCCGCCGCCGCATCCAGCGCGCCTGCCAGTTGCTGCCGGGTGCGCAGCTGCCGATGGCGTGCCTGGCCCAGCAGCTGGGCTTCTTCGACCAGAGCCATTTCGTCCGCAGCTTCCGCGCGGAGACCGGCTGCAGCCCCGGCCAGTACCTGGCCGGCGATGCCGCCCTGTCGCTTCCCCTTGATCGTGTTTCCAACGGAGTCCATCCATGACCCATGCCACCGCCACGCCCGCCCCGGCACTGCTGTCGCCCACCGACCATGCCCTGGTGCTGATCGACTTCCAGTCACAGATGGCGTTCGCCACCCACACCATCGATATCTCGACGCTGCGCAACAACGTGTCGCTGATCAGCAAGGGCGCCAAGGGGTTCAAGGTGCCGGTGGTGCTGACCACGGTCGCCGAAGCGTCGTTCTCCGGGCCGATGTTCCCGGAACTGCCGCAGATCTTCCCCGGCCAGCCGGTGTTCGACCGCACGTCGATGAATACCTGGGAAGACCGGCCGGTGATCGACGAGATCAACCGCATCGGCAAGCGTCGGCTGGTGCTTGCCGGCCTATGGACCAGCGTCTGCATCGTCGGTCCGGCGCTGTCTGCGCTGGCGCAGGGCTTCGAGGTCTACGTGATCACCGACGCCTGTGGCGATGTCAGCGAAGAAGCGCACGAGCGTGCGATCACCCGCATGGTGCAGGCCGGTGCGGTTCCGATGACCAGCGTGCAGTACCTGCTCGAGCTGCAGCGCGACTGGGCGCGGGGTGAAACCTACGACCTGACCACCGGCATCGCCCGCGACCACGCCGGCGGCTACGGCATCGGCATCCAGTATGCCAAGCGCATGTTCGGCGCGCAGGAAGGCGGGCACTGAGCACGCTGGCCGGCCATGGCCTTGACCTGGCCCTGCTGATGCTGCGCGTGGCGGCAGGAGGCTTCCTGCTGCCGCACGCGCTGGGCAAGCTGTTTGGCTGGTTCGGCGGACCGGGGCTGGCCGGCTTCGCCACCGAGCTGCGCGGTTTCGGGCTGCCGGCAGTGGCGCCGTTGCCGCTGCTGTTGGCCCTGTTGCAGGTGCTGTCCGGGCTGGCCGTGCTGCTGGGATGGCAGACCCGCATTGCCGCGCTTGCAGCGGCCGCCTTCATCGGCTTCACCGTGCTGTTGGCCCTGCCCAGGGGCTGGTTCTGGATGCGCGGTGGCAGTGAGTACCCGTTGATGTGGACCACGGTACTGCTGGCCATCGCGCTGGCCGGGCCCGGCACCTGGGCACTGGACGTCCATCGCCTTCCGGGAGACCTCGCATGAGTCACGATCCCCTCGACCACGGCCGCCGCGCCGTGATGCTGGCCAGCGGCGCCGCGGTTGCGCTCGGCCTGGCCGGTCGTGCCGCTGCCGCACTCGATTCCACTTCCAAGGAGCGTCGCATGAGCACCCTGGTCATCCGCAATGCCCGCATCACCACCCTCGACCCTCAGCAGCCGCACGCCCAGGCACTGGCCGTGCAGGAGGGCCGCATCGTCGCCGTCGGCAGCGACGAGGAGATCATGCGCGGCTGGGGCAATGAAGCGACGCTGATCGACGCGCAGGGCAGGCGCCTGCTGCCCGGCCTCAACGACAGCCATACCCACCTGATCCGTGGTGGCCTGAACTACAACCTTGAACTGCGCTGGGACGGCCTGCGTTCGCTGGGCGACGCCCTGGACATGTTGAAGGCCCAGGTCGACCGCACCCCTGCACCGCAGTGGGTGCGCGTGGTCGGTGGCTTCACCGCCGCACAGTTCAACGAGAAGCGCCTGCCGACGCTGCAGGAGCTCAACGACATCGCGCCGGATACGCCGGTGTTCCTGCTGCACCTGTACGACCGCGCGCTGCTCAACCGCGCCGCGCTGCGTGCGTGCGGCTACAGCAAGGACACACCGGATCCGCCGGGTGGCCAGATCGTGCGCGATTCGCTGGGCAACCCGACCGGGCTGCTGCTGGCCAAGCCGAATGCGCTGATCCTCTACGCGACGCTGGCCAAGGGCCCGCGCCTGCCGATCGAGTACCAGGCCAACTCGACGCGCCACTTCATGCGCGAACTGAACCGGCTTGGCATCACCTCGGTGATCGACGCCGGCGGTGGCTTCCAGAACTACCCCGAGGACTACCAGGTCATCGAGCAGCTGCATCGCGATGACCAGCTGACGGTGCGCATCGCCTACAACCTGTTCACCCAGAACAAGGGCAGGGAAGTGGATGACTTCCGTGGCTGGAGCGAGATCCTGCAGCCGCGCCAGGGCGATGACCTGCTGCGCCACAACGGCGCGGGCGAGATGCTGGTGTTCTCCGCCGCCGACTTCGAACTGTTCAACGAGCCGCGCCCGGAACTGCCGCCGGAGCTGGAGCCCGAACTGCACGACGTGGTGAAGCTGCTGGTCGAGAAGCGCTGGCCGTTCCGCATCCACGCCACCTACGACGAGAGCATCACCCGCATCCTGGATGTATACGAACAGGTCAACCGCGAGGTGCCATTCGATGGCCTGCACTGGTTCATCGACCACGCCGAGACCATCACTCCGCGCAATATCGAGCGCATCCGCGCGCTGGGTGGGGGTATCGCCGTGCAGCACCGCATGGCCTACCAGGGCGAAGCCTTCGTCGAGCGCTACGGCGTGCAGGCGGCACGGCACACGCCGCCGGTCAAGCGCATGTTGGCCGAGGGCGTGCCGGTGGGCGCAGGCACCGACGCCACCCGCGTGGCCAGCTACAACCCGTGGGTGGCGTTGTCCTGGCTGGTGACCGGGCGCACCGTGGGCGGGTTGGCCCTGTATGGCGAGGAAAACCTGCTCGAACGCGAGCAGGCGCTGCGCCTGTGGACCCAGGGCAGCGCCTGGTTCTCCGGCGACGAAGCAGTGAAGGGGACATTGAAGGTTGGTCAGCTGGCCGACTTCATCCTGCTCTCGGCCGATTTCTTCCGCGTCCACGACGCGCAGATCGCCGACATCACCAGCATGCTGACCGTGGTCGGCGGGCGCATCGTGCACGCCGACGGCGATTATGCTGGGCTGGCGCCGCAGCTGCCGCCGGCGATGCCGGACTGGTCGCCGGTCAACCGGTTCGGTGGTTACCACGTTGGTGGTGCCGCCACCGGATTGGCCGCTGCCCATCGCCACCATCACGGTGTGGCCTGCAGTACGCATGGTGCTCACGGTCATGCCGCGCAACATGCGGCGCCCACCGATGACCTGACCGCCTTCTGGGGCGCGATGGGATGCTCGTGCTTCGCGTTCTGAGCCTGGCGCTGCTGGCCGTGCCATGGATGGCGCTGGCCTGCGAGGGTGGCCATTGCACTGGCGCCGGCGGCGGCCAATTGCGGTGGGACGCCTCGCTGCGCCTGCGTGGCCTGTACTACGACCCGACCCGGTTCGGCATCGGTGGCAGTGAAGATGGCTACGGCCTGCTGCGCGCGCTGGCCTCGGCCACCTATGCGGAGGACAGCTGGCAGGCGAAGCTGCAGCTTGGCCTGCATGCCGAGAATGGCAAGGCAGGCGGCCCTGGCCGCACCGACCGCAGCGCGCTGGACGTGCAGCAGGCGTACTGGCGCTGGCAGCGTGGCAGCTTCCACCTGCAACTGGGCCGGCAGGAAGCCGGCTATGGCAGTTCGCGGCTGTTGTCGGTGCGCGATGGGCCGAACATCCGGCTGGCATTCGATGGCGCCCGTGCAGGCTGGAAAGGCCGCCCCGGCACGCTGGACCTGATGGCGCTGCGACCGCTGGAGAACCGACCCGGCGCCTTTGATGACCGCGGCGAACGCGGTGCCCACCTGTGGGGCGCGTATGCGACCACCGCGCGTGGTCGTGGCCCAGGGCAATGGGATCTGTACCTGCTGGACTACCGTCGTGAAGGCGCGCGCTTTGCGGCGGGCTCCGGTACCGAGCGGCGGCAGACCCTCGGTGCGCGTTGGTTCGGCCAGTTCGGTGCGCTGGACTGGAACAGCGAGCTGGTGGCGCAGGGCGGTGAACTGCAGACGGTTGCCGGCACGCTGGATGTCCGCGCCTGGACGCTCGCCACCGACACCGGCTGGCGCTGGACCGAGCGGCCGCTGCAACCGAGGCTGGGGCTGAAGGCGGATATCGCCAGTGGCGACGGCAAGCTGCATGACGGCCGCCTGGGAACCTTCAATGCACTGTTCCCTAAATCGGCCTACTTCAGCGAGGCCAGCCTGCTGGCCCCGGCCAACCTGATGGACCTGCAACCGACCCTGACCCTGCGCCTGCATCATGCGGTGACCACGGAACTGGGCGTACAGATGGCGTGGAAGCAGCGTCGTGCCGATGCGGTCTACACCACACCGGCACCGCTGCTGGCGTTGCCGGGGAGCGCCGGTGGCGCGCGCCGCATCGGCACCCAGTACAAATCTGAAACCCGCTGGCAGGCCAGCAAACACTGGCAATGGCAGCTGCAGCTGGCCTGGGTCGACGCCGGTCCTGCACTGAAGCAGGCCGGAGGCCAGGACACGCTGTTCGCCTCGATCGTTGGAGCATGGCAATGGTGAACGCAACCGCGTCGCAACACTCCACACAGGCCGCAGGCGCCTGGTCCCCGCTGAAGATCCAGATGTTCCGTTCGATCTGGCTGGCAATCCTGGCCAGCAACATCGGCACCTGGGTCAATGATGTAGCCGCCGCCTGGGTGATGGCCGAACGCACCGGTTCGCCGTTGATGGTGGCCCTGGTGCAATCGGCCACCACGGTGCCGATCGTGCTGCTGGCGCTCGCTGCCGGCACCCTGGCCGACATTGTCGATCGCCGGAAGTACCTGCTGGCGACCCAGGGCTGGATGCTGCTGGTGGCCGCAGCGATGGCCGCGTTGACCGCGATGGACCTGCTGACCCCGCAGTTGCTGGTGCTGCTGACCTTCTGCATGGGCTGTGGTGCGGCGATGGCAATGCCCGCGCAGGCCGCCATTGTCTCCGAGCTGGTACCGCAGCCGATGCTGGCCTCGGCGGTGGCGCTGAACTCGATCGGCATCAACATCGCGCGCTCGATCGGCCCGGCCATTGGTGGCGTGATCGTGGCGCAGCTGGGTGCGGTGTGGGCATTCGGCTTCAACGCCATCACCTTCGCCGCGATGCTGTTCGTGGTGTGGGGCTGGACGCGTGATCCCAAGCAGTCCAGCCTGCCACCGGAAGGTTTCGGTGCCGGCTTGAAGGCGGGCCTGCGTTACGCCAGCCGCGCCGGGCGGCTGCAGGCGGTGCTGATCAAGTCGGTCGGCTTCTTCTTCTTTGCCGCGGCGATGAACGCGCTGTTGCCGGTGGTGGTGCGTGGGCAGATGCATGGCGGGGCGGGGCAGTACGGCATGCTGCTGGGCTGCATCGGCATCGGCGCAGTGGGCGGTGCGCTGCTGCTGCCGAAGCTGCGTGCGCAGCTGGATCGTGACCTGTTGGTACTGCTGGCGACCTTGTCGCTGGCCCTGAGCCTGGTCGGGCTGGCGCTGACCCGCAGCTGGTACGTGCTTCCGACGGTGATGCTGGTCAATGGATTTGCGTGGATCACCGTGCTGTCGTCGCTGCAGATCGCTGCGCAGACTGCGGTTCCGGCATGGGTACGTGCGCGTGCGCTGGCGCTGTACATCATGGTGTTCTCTGCCGGCATGGCCGCCGGCGGCCTGAGCTGGGGCGCGCTCGCACAGCGTACGTCGCCGGAGCTGGCGTTGCTGGTGGCTGCCGCAGGTGCGGTGATCGGCGGATTGCTGGTGTGGCGCGTGCGCATTGCTGGCACCGAGGATCTGAACCTGCGTCCGGCCGGGCACTGGCCGGCGCCGGAACTGTCGGTGCCGGTGTCGAATGATCGGGGGCCGGTGCTGGTTACCATCGAGTACCGCATCGACGATGCTGACCGTGCCACGTTCCAGGCGCAGATGCGCGCGCTGGGCACGATCCGTCGCCGCGACGGTGCGGTGGTCTGGGGTGTGGTCGAGGACGTGGCCAGCCCGGGCATCCACTTGGAGTATTTCGTGACCCCGTCGTGGCTGGAGCACCTGCGCCAGCACGAGCGCATCACCGCGGATGACAAGGCCATCCAGGAAGTGCTTCGGGAGCTGCATCGCGGCGAGCGCGCCCCCGTGGTGCGTCACTTCGTGGGAGGGCATGACCCGCTGCCAGCCGCCGTGCCGCATCACCACACCGACATCTGACCCGCAGGTGGCAGAGCCGGCCGCTGGCCGGCTCCGCGTGATCACGATGGATGATCGGGTTGCCGGCCAGCGGCCGGCACTACCGAAGGAGCGGCGGCGCCCTGGGGCGCCACCGCGGGACATCATTTGCGCGCGAACGCCAGCAGGTCGGCGTTGAACTGGTCGGCGTGGGTGATGGTCAGGCCATGCGGCGCACCGGCGTACACCTTCAGTTCGGCATCCTTGATGATCTGCGAGGACAGCTTGGCCGAGGCATCGAACGGCACGATCTGGTCGTCATCGCCGTGCACGACCAGCGCCGGCACGTCGATCTTCTTCAGGTCCTCGGTGTAGTCCACTTCCGAGAATTCGTGCACGCAGTCGTACTGGCCCTTGACGCCACCGAGCATGCCCTGCAGCCAGAACGCATCGCGCATGCCCTGGGTGACGTTGTTGCCATCGCGGTTGGCACCGAAGAACGGTGTGGTCAGGTCCTTGAAGAACTGCGAGCGGTCACCGCCCGTGCCCTTGCGGATGCCGTCGAAGACCTCCAGCGGGGTGCCGGCGGGGTTGGCATCGGTCTTCAGCATCAGCGGCGGCACCGCGCCGACCAGGACCACCTTGGCCACGCGCGCGCTGCCGTGGCGGCCGATGTAATGGGCCACTTCACCGCCGCCGGTGGAATGGCCGACCAGGATCGCGTCCTTCAGGTCCAGCGCTTCGATCACCGCGGCCAGGTCATCGGCATAGGTGTCCATGTTGTTGCCGTTCCAGGTCTGGCTGGAGCGTCCGTGGCTGCGGCGATCGTGGGCGACCACGCGGAAGCCGTTCTGGCCCATGAACAGCATCTGCGGATCCCAGGCATCGGAAGACAGCGGCCAGCCGTGGGCGAAGACGATCGGCTGGCCGGTACCCCAATCCTTGTAGAAGATGCGGGCGCCGTCGGCGACGGTGATGAAGTTGCTCATTGTGGTTTCCTTGGCGGAAGGGAGGGACGGCCCCGGCGTGGATGCCGGAGCCTCCGGCAGTACAGCGCAGCGCCAGAGCGGCGACTTGCACGGCTGTGCTGGATTGCGCCGGATGTGACGCATACCGCTCTAGCACGAAGCCGTTCCGGCATTGACGATGGCGGCTGCCCTGTCGAGGAGCCTGCAATGTCGAATGCGTTCTGGAGCCTGTGGGTGTGCCTGCTGCTGACCACGGCGGCGCACGCCCGGACCAACGTCTACAAATGCGTGGACGGGCCGCATCCTGTCTACCAGCAGACGCCGTGCCAGGGGCGTGCGCAATGGCGCTGGGAGGTGCCGCCGGAGCCGCCTTCGACAGGTGCGACCGTGGCCAAGCCAGCGAGCTCGGCCTCAAGCCGTCCGCGTGTGGTGCAGCAGGGGCGTGCGCGGGCCGCTCTGATACCCATCAGCACCGATCCCGCCGCCTGTGAGCACGCGCGGCAGCAACGCGGGAAGGCGCTCGCCCAGGCCAAGCGCCTGGACTTCGTACAGCGGCGGCAGCTGGATGATGCGGTGCATGACGCGTGCCGTTGAATCCAGGTGCCAGAAACGACAACGGCGCCCAAGGGCGCCGTTGAGAGCAGATGCCAGGTGCCGGACCTCAGCGACCGTCGCTGGCCGTCGCCGGTGCCGGCGAGGGCACGCTGTCCGGTTTGGGCAGGCTCAGCTCCGGGTTGCCCTGTTCGGCCTGCAGGATCTGGATGCGGCGCTGCAGGGCGTCCAGCTGGCTGTTCGTGCTCTGCACGTCGCTGCTCAGGCTGACTGCCTGCTGCTGGGCCTGCTGCAGGGCCGCGCTGACCTGGGCCGACTGCGCCTGCTGCTGTTCCATTTCCTGCTGCAGGGTGCGCAGGCGTTCCTCGTTGTAGGCCACCAGGCGCTCGGTATAGCGCTTGCCGGCTTCCAGGCGGGTGGTGTCGATGTAGACCTGGGCAAGCTGCTCGGACTGTTGCGCGAAGGTGCGGTAGACACGCTCGGCGTTGTCGACGGCGTCAGTCTTGATCACCCGCCAGAAATTCTTCTCCTGGAACAGGGCGACGTAGTAGGTCAGGGTGTTGGCGTTGAACAGCAGGCTGGCGCCGTAATTGCCGTTGTAGGTGGTGCGCAGCTCGGTCAGCTGGCGGGCATCCATCAGCTGCTTGAGCTCGTCAACGGTATTGCGCACCACCGGTGCGCTACGAGCGGCCGGCTCTGCGGCAGCTTCGCGGTCGCCACGGGCAGCCATCGCCGCTGGTGCCACCAGCATCATGCTCACGGCCAGCAGTGCCGCGCCGTACGCGCGCCGGGCGAAGACCGCGCCCCCTGAAGTTTCTCGCATGTCTAGACCATCCACGGATGAGTGTGGGTTGAGATGAAAGTGGTTCCCCGCCGGGAGTCTAGCATGTGCGCGGGCGCCGCCAAGGGCGCCCGTCACGGGTCAGTAGACCAGCTGTGCGGCGCTGCACTGGATCGACTGCACGTTGACGTCGGTGCGCCCCAGCTCCAGGCCCAGCACGCTGGCCAGCAGGTTGGTCAGCAAGGTGCCGACGCTGTTGAGGACCGGGCGCAAGGCGGACAGGATCGGCTTCAGCAGCGTGCACAGCAGGCCACTGCAGCTGACCGTGCCATCGGGGTTGGTGACGCCGGTGCCGCCGGTGCCGTCAAGGAACCCGGCCGGCGCGGTCTGTATGTACGAGGCCAGGTTGTTGCGCACGCAGCCGTTGTAGTCGATCAGGTTGCCCAGCAGGCTGTCGCAGCGGTTGATCAGCAGGCCGCCCACCAGCGAGCCGAGCAGTCCATCGAGCACGCCCAGTCCTTGACCGGTGACCGTCACCTTGAACGCATCCCAGACCGGACCGTCCTTGTGGCAGGTGGACAGGTTCAGCAGGCCACAGGCGTAGGGCAGGCCTCCGGGTACGGTCCAGCTGTTGAGCGGGGCCAGTTGCCGGCTGGCGTCGCCATCGCGCAGCAGTGGAATCAACTTGTCCACCTCATACCGGGTGTTCGGCGGGAAGGTGGCCTGCAGGTAACGGTCGGCCAGGGCCTTGGCTGTGTCGTTGGCACTCATGCCCTGCTTGGGTGAACTGAGCATGCCCGACAGCACGCGCAGCAGCTCATTGACAAGGTCGGATACTGCGTTGCCGAGAGCAAGTGGATTGATGCGCGTCGAGCCGGTTTCGCCAGCGGCCAGGGTGAGGTTCTGCGAGCTGGTCAGGGCCGGCAGCGTGATCTTGTCGTTGATCAGGGGTTGTCCGAGCAGTTTCAGCAGCTGTTCGTTGTTCAGCGTCGCGTCGCAGACATTGTTCTTCGAGAAACGCTGCGATGGATCGACGTTGCCAACGCAGGCCCGCAGGACCGACGAATCCACCTGGATGGTGGCCCTGGGTGGATTGGCGCCACACTGGATTCCGGTCAGCGTTCCCATTCCGTTGGCGACATCGACATGCAGCGGCAGGTGCAGGCGCGTGCCCAGCAGGTTCAGAAGTGGCCCCAGTGCGAACAGGTTGTTGCTGTCCACGTCTGCCACCAGCCTTACCTGCGCGTTGTAGGCGCGGCTGCCGACACCGCCGATGGCGATCGATGGCGGCTCGACCACGCCGGCCTGGATCTTGATGCCCAGCAGGTCCAGCCCCTTGACCGCCACGCCGTTGCCATCGTTGGCGATGGAGATCGCAGTGTTGATCAGGTTGAGCACGTTGATCTGTGACTCCAGTGCACTGCCGACCGTGCCGTCGGGCGAGACGACTTCGGCGAACAGGCCGCCGCCGCCGGACTGGCTGCCCAGCACGATGTTGAGCTTGTTGATGTCCAGCTGGGTGGCAACCAGGTCGGACAGGGCGCGCAGCTGCACGCCCACCGTGGAGTCGCGGCCGACCACGGTGGCGGTGGCGTCGACCAGCTGCGCCAGCGAAACCTTGTTGACCGACAGAAGCCGGTTGAAGTCAGCCACGCTGAGGTTGGCGCTGACCGGGATGTTCAACGCCTTGAGCAGGCCCGATGGCGTGATGTTGGCCTGCGCCAGGCCGTCATAGGACAGCACGGTGGCGTTGGTGACATCCAGGCCGACCAGGCGCAGGGTTGACAGCAGCACCGAGTCGCCGTTGGCACGCAGCAGCTGTGAACCCACCGCAAACACGGCCGTCGGTTCGGAACGTCGGGCCACGGCCTCCACGCTGACGGTGGGCAGGGTGGTGTTCTGCCCGAAGAACGGCAGCACGCTGCGCTGCGCGACGACCTGCACGGCATTGCGTGGGTTGCTGGCATCGATGGTGGTGACGAAGCGGTTGGCGGTGGTGCGGTTGGCGCTCCAGTTGCCGCAGCGGATCTGCAGGCTCCCTTCGAACGTGTTCTGGGTGAGTGCGCTGTGCCGCGCAGCGCTGTTGTCGCTGTTGTCCGAGGTGCACAGCTCCAGTCGTTGCGCTCCGGCCAGTGCGGCCAGATCAGCAACTTTCTGCGCATCGCGCTTGGCCCAGAACAGGTAGCCGATCTCGATCAGGCCCAGCATCGCCAGCAACGCCAGCATGACCAGCATCATGGTGATCGACATGCCGCCCCGTGCGCGGCTGAAACTGAACTGGCGTGGGCGTTTCATGGCCTACCTCAGCGTCCGGATGAGGATGATCCCTTGGACTTGGCGACATCGGTCTCAAAAAAGTCCGGGATCTCGTGTTCGAAGCTCTTCATGTAGCGTGCGTAGCTCAGCGTCGCCTGGTCGCCGAGGATCGGCAGGTGCTGCCCGGCCTGCTGTCCGGACGCCTGCAGGCGGAACAGGTTGCGCGCGGTATCACCGATCTGGCTGCGGCCGGGTCGCGCGGTTGCAGCGTTGCCGTCGGTGATGTCCACTGCAGCAGGCGCCGCCTGCGGCACTGGTGCGGGCCGGGCCGCCAGGTCCACGGCGGGCAATGACTCGGACTGCAGCGGCTGCGCAGCCGGCGCTGCCGGTGTGCTGCCGCCAAGCATCTGTCCGGTGAGCGGCTGTTGCTGCGCCTGCACTGCGGCGGCCGGCAGCAGGCAGATCAGAGCGGGCAGCAGGCGTCGGGCCAGGGGCGTCGCGGTCATGGTGTGTTTCCGTTCGGGTGGTCGGAGGCGCTGAAGCGTTCCAGCATCGAGGGCGGCAGGCGCTGTGGGTCGCGTTCGTCGCGGCTGTCGCGGCGCGGTTCCGCCGCCAGTCGCGTGACGCCGCGCGGGTTGTTGGCGGCGTCGCTGTCGACAGCGCGCACAGGGGGCGGCACGACCGCCGCAGCAGCCGCTGCGGCCTGGCGCTGCTGCAGGCGGGCCCGGATCTGCGCCGCCTGCTGCTGGATGCTGAGCCGGGTGTCCTTGTTGAGGTTGGCCTGCTGGGCGAGGCGCTCGGCGGTGGCGGTGTCGCCACGCAGCACCGCCCACAGGGCGAGGTTGGCGGTGGCCTTGGCATTGCCTGGGGACAGTTCCAGGGCCTTGGCCAAGGGTTCGCGCGCGCGCTCGAACTGCCCGGCGCGCAGCCTCGCATAGCCCAGATCGCCGAGATAGCTGGTATTCAACGGTTGCAGTTGGGTTGCCCGCGCCAGCGCCTGCTCGCTGCCGGCGTCGTCGTCTCGGCGCGCGGCGATCAGGCCGAGCCCATGCGCGGCTGCGGCGGCCTGGGGGCCGCTGGAAAGCGCGCGGTACAGTGCGATCGCGGCATCGGCCTGGCCGGTCTCTCGCAGCGCATCGGCCTGCAGCAGCCGCAATGCCGGCGGGTCGCCGTAACGCTGGCGGAAGGCGTCGACGTGGGCGAGCGAGGCATACCACGCGCCTTGCTGCTGCATGCGCTCGATCAACTCCAGGTACGCATTGCGGCTGTCCTGCGGTGCCGGTTCGGGCGCAGCCAGGCTGGGCGCGCGCAGGTACTTCGGCGTGGTCGACCCACAACCACTGGTGATGGCAGCGAGGGCAAGCAGCAGGCAGGAGGTGCGCAGGGCAGGCATCAGGGCGATCCCATCTTGGACAGGGTAGTGGCCAGCGCGACCAGCGCCGGCCCGGCGAGCACCAGCATCAACGCTGGCAGCAGGGTCAGCATCATCACCACGGTCATCTTCACCGAGAGCTTGCCGACCTTTTCCTTCAACGTGTTGCGACGCTGCTCGCGCAGGCGGAGGCTGAACTGCCGCAGGGGCTCCTGCACCGCACCGCCATGGGCATGCACCTGCAGGATCAGCTGCATCAGGCTGGTCAGGTCATCGTCGGCATAGACTTCGCTCAGCCGCCGCAGGGACTGCGCGCGCGTGCGGCCATGGGTATAGGCGACATTGGCCTCCTGAAGTTCGCTGCCGAGTACCGGCAATGCATCGCGAAGCTTGTCGCCGAGCGTCTGCAGGCTCTGGTCCATGCTGAAGCCTACGCCCTGCAGCAGGCGCAGCAGGTCGATCAGCAGCGGCAGCTCGGTTTCGACTGCACGCCGGCGCCGCTTCACCCAGGAAGAGAGAACGAATTTGGGCAACAGCAGTCCAGCGGCCAAGGCACCGATGATCACCATGATCCTGGCCAGCCCGGTGACGCTGCTGAATGTCAGCACCAGTGCCAGCACCAGCACGGCCAGCAGCAGGCGCAGGCCGAGGTAGATGGCCGTACCGCGACGGGTGTTCCACCCGGCCAGATCCAACAGCAGCCGATCTTCATTGGCCAGCAATGCCGTTTCCAGGCGGCCGCCGCTGAGGGCACGGCCGAAGCGTTCGAGCCAGCCCAGCGAATCGTGCCGTGCAGGTTCGGTGTCACGGGACGTCTCGCGCGGCTGCAGGGCGGTCTTCAACGTGGCCGTTGTACGCTGCTCACGATGGCTGCGTATCCAGCCGCCGATACCCAGCAGGGCGATGCCGGCAGCCAGCACGAGCAGGGAGAGGGCGAACCAGACGCTGGCGCTCATCGGTCGTCTCCGGCGGGGCGGGGGTTCATAGCGATTTGGCCAGGCGATACAGCAGGAAGCCGCCGACAAGCTCCATGCCCAGTGCAAGCAGCAGGATCTTGTGGCCAAGCGGATCGTGCAGCACCGGCTGGAAGAAGTCCGGGCTGGCGATCGCCATCAGCACCGCGCAGGCCGGTGGCAGCAGGCCCAGCACCCACGCAGACATGCGTGTCTCGGAGGTCGTCGCCGAAAGCTCCTGCTGCGCCTGTTCCAGGTCGCGCATGAAATCACCCATGCGCTGCAGGATCTGGTCGGAGCGCCCGCCGATGCGCACGCTGACACCGATCACCACCGACAACACCTTCAGCACCTCCATGCGATAGGGTTGCGCGGCCTGCGCGAGTGCACGGTCCAACTCCATGCCGCTGCGCGCAAAGCGCACCGTGGTGTCCAGCAGCCCGCGCAACGGCGCGCTGGTCTGCATCGACGCAACCTGGAACGCGGCCTGCAGGCTGTTGCCCAGTGCAGTCAGCCGCACCAGGTTGTCGAGGAAGTCCGGCAGCTGATGCAGCAGTTGCGCACGCAGCTTCGTGGTCCGCCGCATCACCCACAGCCAGCAGCCAAGCAGGTACAGCAGCAGGGTCAGCGGAAACATCCACGCGGTGCCCAGCCGCGCCATCGCTACCACCGACAGTACCAGCCCCGGTACCAGCAGCATGATGGGGATTTTCCAGCCGGTCTGCAGCCCTGCGCGCTGCAGCAGGCCATCCAGCGGCAGCACGCGGCGCCCGGTGCTGGCGGGCCGCGCCGGATCGTTGGCAGCGGTGACGGACGGCCCGGCGGGTGCCCCGCCCGTGGCGCTTCCGCGCGAAAGCTGCTGCTCGGCGTGCCGCATTGAAACCTGGCGTTGTTCACGGCTGCTGGCCGTGCCCCACAGCCAGGCTGCCAGCGCCAGCAGCACCGCGATGATGCTCAACATGCCCAGCAGCGCGCCGGTTCCCATGCTCAGAAGTCTCCGTAGAGCGATTCGCGCAGCTGTTGGCGGAACGGCTCCAGCTTGTGCGAGTGTGGATGGAAGCCCAGCCCGACCCAGCGATCAATCTCTTTGCCGTTGCCGTCGATCTGCAGTTCGTGGCGGAACATTTCCTGGGTGGTGATCAGGTTGTCGCTGACACCGGTGATCTCGGTGATCGATACCAGCACGCGGCGGCCGCTGCCCAGGCGCGAGATCTGCACGATGAAGTCGATGGCACTGGCGATCTGCCGGCGCAGGCTGTCCTCGCTGCCCTGGAAGCCGGCAAATCCAGCAAGCATCTCGATCCGGTACAGGCAGTCGCGTGGTGAATTGGCGTGGATGGTGGCCATCGAACCGTCGTGGCCGGTGTTCATGGCCTGCAGCATTTCCAGCACCTCGGCGCCACGCACCTCGCCCACCACGATGCGATCAGGGCGCATGCGCAGGCTGTTGCGGACCAGATCGCGGATGCTCACCGCGCCATGGCCTTCGGCGCCACCGATGCGGCTTTCCAGGCGGACCACATGCGGGTGGTTGAGCGAGAGTTCTGCGGTGTCCTCGACGGTGATCACGCGCTCGTTCGCGGGGACGTAGCTGGCCAGGGCGTTCAGCAGCGAGGTCTTGCCGGAGCTGGTGCCGCCGGATACCAGGATGTTGCAGCGGCCCAGCACCATCGCCTTCAGCAGGGCGTGCATCGGTTCGTCGAAGGTGCCCTTGGCCAGCAGTTCATCGGGAGTGAATGGATCCTTGCGGAACTTGCGGATGGACACCATCGGTCCGTCCACGGCCAGCGGCGAGATGATCGCGTTGAGACGGCCGCCGTTGGGCAAACGCGCATCGACCATCGGGTTGGAGTCATCCAGGCGGCGCCCGAGCGGGGCCAGGATACGTCGCAGGATGCGCAGCAGGTGCGTATCGTCGGTGAATCGCTGGGTGGCCCGCTTGAGCTGGCCACCCTGGGAAACATGCACATCCTTGAAACCGTTGATCAGGATGTCTTCGATGGACGGGTCGTGCAGCAGGTCGTCCAGCGGGCCAAAGCCGGTCAGCTCCTTGACCAGGCCGTCGGCGACCACCTGCATCTCTTCTTCGTTGATCGGGATGCGCCACTCCTGGATGAAGCCCACCGTCTGCACCTGCACCCAGCGGGCGATGGTGTCGGGCGCCCAGGAATCGATGTCGATGCGCTCGTCCTCGATGCTGTTGAGCAGGTGCTCATGCGCTGCCGACAGCACCTTCTGGTACTGCTCGGTCTGCGCGAACGGCTGATGGCCCGGCGTGCTTTCGGGCAGCACCGGCCGGGCAACGGCATGCGGGAAAGGGGTTACCTTGTCTTCCATTGCGATCCACCCAGGGCAAGGGAGAGTCTTTCCCGCAGGCCCTGCGCCTGCACCCGGCAAGCGGCCGGGTCCAGGCGCGAAACCAGTGGGGCGAGGGCACGCAGATAGGGGTCACGCGGCGCATCCTGCAGCAGCAGGTGGCCCTGGCTCGCTGACAGGCGCACGCGGGGGCGCTCGGGAAGCGTGGCCAGCAGGGGCACCTCGAAGCGGCGCGCAATCTGCTCCGGGCTCATTCCGCTGCTGTCATCGTGGCGGTTGATCACCAGCTGCAGCCGCTTCTCGCGTTCGCGTTGCCCGGCAAGGTGCTTCAGTGCCTGATCGAGCGACACCAGCGTGGCGATCGAGGCATCTGTGACCAGCCAGATCTCGTCGGCTTGGTCCAGCAGCAGCGGCGGCAGCTGGCGCACCGGGCAACCGCCGGCATCACACAGCACGCTGGCGAACACGGTGCGCAGGCGCTGCAGCAGCGCACCCGGATCGGACGGCGGCACCGCGTCGCTTCCGCTGGCGCGGTCCAGCAGCACCAGCCCGGAATCGTGCCGGGCCATGGCCGTGCGGGCGAGGGTGGCGTCGATGCGGCTGGCGTTGCGCAGCGCGTCTTCGTAATGGAAGCGGCTGTCCAGGTTGAGGTACAGCGCAAGGTCACCCGAAGGCTGGGCCAGTTCCATCAGCAGGCCGTCCTGCTGCACTGCCTCGCCCTGTGCCAGCGCACGGGTCTGCTGTGCCAGCACCGAAAGGTGCGCGGCCATCGTACTGGTGCCGACCCCGGCGCGCACGCCCAGCAGGACGATCAGGCGCGCCTTGTGCGCGTGCTGCGCGGCGGCAGCTGGTCGTGGTGACAGGGCACGACGCAGTGCGGCCTCGACACCGGCGTTGTCGCTGTCCAGGTCCAGTACGTCACGCAGGCCCGCCCGCAGTGCGATGACGACGCCCTCTACCTGTCCGGCACTGGTGGCACCGACGGCAACCAGTGCGAGGTCCGGTTCTGTCTGTTGCAGTTGCTGCGCCAGCACGCTGGAGGCGGCGGCATGCTCGGGGCGGAAGTCGAGCAGCACAAGGTTCTGCGGCCCGCGGTGCAGGTCCTGGGCGGAGGTCGGGGCGCTGCTGTCCTGCCAGTGCAGGGTGGTGGTCGGCGGCAGTTTGGCCGCCAGCCGGGGCAGCAGTTCGCGATCCATTCCGTACAGGACCAGGTTCATCGGCGGTCCTTGCGGATGCAGCGGCTGGGCAGTGGCGTAGGGCATGGGCGTGGTATCGCAGGCATCATGGAATCAGCGTGAGAAGCCGGGTACCGGGTCCTGGCTGATTGGACCCAGCAGCCAGGCACCCCATTCGGGCATGTGCGGCTTGGCTTCGCGGTCGCCGGGCAGTGGCAGTTCGGTGTTGCGGGCCAGCGGCTTCACCAGGCGTGGCGTGACGATGATCACCAGCTCCTTGTCCTGGCGCTTGTAGTCGAAGTTGCGGAAGAACGAGCCGATGACCGGCAGGTCACCCAGCAGCGGAATCTTGCCGACGCTGGAAACCACGTTGGAACTGACCAGGCCACCGATCACGAAGCTCTCGCCATCGCCCAGCTCGACCGTGGTGTCGGCGCGGCGGGTGGTGATCGATGGAATCTGCACGCCATTGAGCGCGATGGCGTTGCTGTAGTCCAGGTCGCTGGCTTCCGGCGCGACTTTCAAGGCGATGCGGTTCGGCGCCAGTACCGTCGGTGTCACGGTCAGGCCGATGCCGAAGGGCTTGTAGGTGATCGTGGTGGTGCCCAGCCCCTGCGGCTCCAGGATTGGCAGCTCGCCGCCGGCAAGGAAGCTGGCGCTCTGGCCGGACAATGCGACGAGGGTAGGTTCGGCCAGCACGCGCGCCATGCCATTGCTCTGCAGCAGGTCGACGTCGGCATTCCACAGGCCCTTGGTCGAGCCGAACACCAGGCGGAACGCCGAAGAAATGGGCGATTCGGCTTCGTTGCTGGAGTTGCCTTCCTGCATGCCGGGCAGGATGCCGGTGTTGCCCGGCAGCTGGCCGCCCGGGCGGGCGAATCCGTAGGCGAAGCTGCCATTGCGGTTCTGGAAGCTGATGCCGATCTGCTTCAGAGCGGTCTTGTTGAATTCGACCACCTTGACCTCAACCTGCACGACGCCGCCGCTGCTTACCGTCGATGCGTCGGCAAGCAGTCCGTCCTTGCCCAGGGCCATCGCGGCGGTCTTCTGTTCCTGCATGTGCGACAGCACACTGTCGGTGCTTCCCTGCAGCAGGCCCTGATTGTCCTGCTGGGTGAACACCAGTCCGTTCGCGCCCGCGTCGGCCGCGCCCTGCACCGCGCTTTGTACCCGCACCTGCAGGCGCTGTGGCTCGGCCTGCTTGCGGTGCCAGAGCAGGAGCGTGGTGGTGCCCGGTGCCTTGCCGACCAGCAGTGCCTGGCGCTGGCCGCGCAGCATCACGATATCGGCCACGCCCGGGTCGGCAATGGCCACCCGCTCCAGGTCACCCGGCAGGGGCCAGGGGCGCTGCTCGCGCGTCTGCAGTACCAGGTCGTCGGCGGCCACGCTCGTCGCCGGTGCCAGCAGCACCAGCAGCAGGGCCAGCCAGCGCTGGCGGGGGGAAGGGCGTGGACTGCGGCGACGTTCGGTCATGGATGCGCTCGATGCAGGTCAAAGGGAACCACGGGGGGCGGAGCTGTCACCCCGGATGATTTCGATACCCGATGCGCGCGGGGCGCTGCGCCGGGGTGCGGGTATGCGTGCCGTGGCATCCTGGGTGCTGCGGGCCGGCGTGTTGCTGCGGCCGGCCAATGCATCACCGTCGATGCCGGCGTAGGCGTGATTCTCCGGCCGTTGCAGCGCAAGCTGCTGTTCCGCATCCAGCCCCCGCAGCGGATCGATCACACCGCGTGCCTGCGGGAACAGCGCCAGATCGGGCTGGCCGGGATCGGCAGGGTTGCGCAGGGCCAGGAACAGTTTGCCCTGCTGCGCACCCAGCAACAGCCGGTTGGCGTCGGCCACCGGTACCGCCAGTACCGCGCTGCGTGCCGGCTGGGTGGTCTCGCTGCCCGTGCTCTGGGTGCTGCTGCTTCCGGTGATGTCGGCGGCGCGTGGATCGTTGCGCGCATCGGCTTCAGTGCTGGCGACAGCGCCAGCGTTGGCCAGGGCGATGTCCTGCTGGCCATAGCTGAGCACGCGCAGGCGCGACAACAGCAGGCGCGTCTGTGCTGCATCGGCCGGCCCGCTGGCGTTGGGTTGGGCGTTGCGCAGGTTGAGGAACACGTCGACAAAATCGCCCGGCACGATGCGGTTGCCGGCACCCACCAACTCGTCAACCGGTACCGCGAGTGCGCGCTCTCCGGGGCGCAGCTGCAGCGAGAATCCCTGCGCAAGCGCATTGCTGCTGATTGCCGTGCCTTCGGCAATGTCCTGCACCGGCACCTTTCCCACCACGGCGGAAATGCTGGAGGCGGCACCGGCAATCGGGGCGCTGCGCTGCGCCAGGCGCAGTCCATTGGCAGAAATGGGTTCGCCGGCCGGCAGTCGCGCCACCGCCTCCACCACGGTGATTGCCTGGGCTTCGCTCTGCGCGGCCGGGGCAGCCGTGGCCGGCGCGGCTTGCCTGCGCCCGATCATCAGGGCGATGACCGCCAGCAGCACGGCCAACCCGATCAGGGCGACGGCGGCGATGCGGGTCAACTTGAGCATGGAACCGTCTCCTGTAGCGATCGTCAGTTGCCGCTGCCGAGGTCGAGTTGCGCGACCGCCACGCTGCGGATGGGAGCCCGCATTACCCACTTGTAGAGCGTGGCGGTGCCGGGCAGGAAGGGATGGCTTGCGTAGTCGTAGCTGACGGTCACGGTCATGCACTGGGCGCTGGCCAGTCCGGCGCAGGGCGCCTGCGCGGAAACCAGGATGGCGTTGCTTCCCCCATTGCTGCAGTCGACGGACTGCCCGGAGAAGTTCAGCAGCCACTGCATCGAGCTGCGCGCCGCAATACACGCCGCGGTACGACGTTCATTGGCGCTGCCATAGCGCAGCGATGCGCGCGCACCCTCGGCCGAAGCGGTTGCCAGCGTCTGCTGGGCCGCCATGATCATCACGCCGGAGAACGTAAACAGCAGCAGTGGCAGCAGGCCCAGCATGAGCATCAAGGCGAACTCGATGCTGGCCGCACCACGTTGCCAGCGCGGGTTGGGGGTGTTCATGGCACACCTCCATACGTAGTGATGAGGATCCAGGCGATGGCCGACACGGCCAGGTAGGCTGCATAGGGAATGCCATGGCGTCCCTGGCGGGCGTTCTGCATGTCGCGCAGCGCCGGGTGTGAATGCCACTGCGAACTGGCCCGGTTCAGCTGGGCTTGCAGGCCGACGGGCAGTACTGGACCCACCCGGCGTGACGCCAGCACCAACGCGGCATGTGCGCCCGCTGCGAGGCTGGCCGCGATCCAGATCGGCAGCAGTGTCTGCCAGCCCAGCATCAATCCCAGCACGGAAAAGAACTTGACATCCCCGGCGCCCATCCAGCGCAACGCATGGAACGGCAGCAATGCGACCAGGCCGAGCGCCGCGCCGGCAACGTGGGAAGCCCACGGCAGGCGCGGCGCGTTGAACTGTCCGGCGATGAGCACGACAACGGTGATCGCGCATGCGGACAGCAGCCAGGCGTTGGGCACCCGCCGGGCGTACAGATCGCTGATCGCGATCCGCAGGCATACGCCGATGGCCAATAAACCCAGCAGTGTCATCGCACACTCCGTCGCCCGTCAGTGGACGCTCAGCAGTTGCTGTCCCTGATCCAATCCAGGAGGCGGCTCAGGCGGGCGTGCTGCCTGAAGCCTTGTTGGCAAGCTTGGTGAGATTCTCAAAGAGCGTGCTGAAGAATGTCTGGATCTGCGTACTGCCCAGTGCGATCAGCACGCCCGCAATCACAGCGGCCAGCAGCCCGTACTCGAGCGCGGTGACACCATCTTCTTCCTTCAGGAACTTGCGGATCGATGCGTTCATGACGATTGTCTCCCTCTACCTGTCTGCTACAGGACACCTGTTGGGCGGTGGCCCGGCTCCGCCGGGATCGTCCGTGGACCTCCGCACGTCCTGGCGGAGGAGGCAAGGCGGGATGGACCCGCTGTGCTCAAGCAGGGTGATCGCTTCCAGGCGGGACGCCGTTCGCACAACCGCGACCGTGCGGCGCGGGGCCGGTGGTCGACGTGTCGAGCGATACGTGCATGGTCATGCTGTCCCCCTGGGTGCGGTCATTATCAAAGACCGGATCACCGTGTTATCGACTTTGCCTGAATGGCGGCCGGCTGCAACCGGAACCTATATGCAAATTCGGCAGAATCCCTTCGGTCCTTAATTTTTCACGCGGGTTCTGTGACGGAAATCCGTTCGCTCGCACAACGATTCATCGACGTGCAGATAATGTGATTTTGGTTTCAGTCGAATGCGAGAACTGTGCCAATCACGTCAGCATGATTTTCACGTCTGTATCCATCCTATTCAACGCGGGGCAGATGTTTACCCCGCTGAATTATCGGGCATACTCGTATTCAAGTACTCGCGTTTCTTTTGGGGTGCGTGCGTTGGCGGCGCGCATCCCGGTGATGGAAGAGATTCCATGAGAGGCGCGCGCCCTGTCAGGCAGTGGGGGCCGTATCGCACGACGGATAATCGGGGGACGACACTGTCATGGTCGATGGTGGGGTAGGAGACAGCGACGACAGCGGCCTGCGGTCGATCGACCTGGCGACGCTGAGCGGCGTGCTCCGTGTATGTGATGTTGAACTGCTACTGCTCGATGGCAATGGGCCACGGGCGGCCTTCGCTTCACGCGTGCACGAGGAGGCGTTGTTCTGCAGCATCAGCTGTGGATTCCATTGCCGTGGACGATTCATGCTGCCGCCGGACTGGGCGATGCTCGGCTATCTGCACGCCACCGATGAGACGCTGAGCTGGTGCCATGGTGTACCGCTTGCGGCGGGTATGGCGTTGACCGTGATGCCGGAGGGCATCAGCGAGTTCACCCTGAGCCCGGGCACGCACATGACGCTGATGCTGGTGCCGGCGGCGCGCGTGCAGCGCAAGCTGACCGAACTGAGCCTGCGCAGCACGCCACCGGCTGGGCAGGCACTCTCGTTGTTCAGCCTGGCCAACGAAGCAGCGCCGTTGGCGCGCCATTATCAGCAGCTGCACCTGCAGCTGGGGCAGGGTTCCGGCCTGCAGCCGGAAGAAGCCGAGCGGCTGCTGCATGAGCATGTGCAGGCACTGCTGGGCGCGGGTACCGCCGACCGCCCGGGCTGCAGCCGTGCGCGGCGCACACATTATCTGATTGCTCAGCGTGCCGAGAATTTCATGCGGCTCAACCTGCGCCGCAACATCTACATGAATGAAATCTGCGATGCCGCTGGCGTCAGCGAGCGCGGCCTGCGTTATGCATTCGAGGACCTGTTCGGCACTTCGCCGAACCGGTACCTCTCCATGCTGCGCCTGTGTGCCGCCTGCCGGAGCCTGTCGATGGCCGATTCCAGCCGCCGCTCGGTGAAGGCCATCGCGCTCAGCTGCGGGCTTTGGGACCTCTCGCGCTTCGCTGACAATTATCGCAAGGTATTCGGCGAACTGCCGCGCGATACCCTGATGCGCGCGCCCGCGCAGATCGGCCAGCCGGCCTGAGCCAAGGTCCCGCAAGGGTTTCCACGGCATTCATGCCGGAATTGCGCATCCGTTTGCCGATCATGCTGCCGCTTCTGCATAGACGGCTGCCGATTCCGGCCGTGGATTTGCCGGAATGCGCGATTGCCGTGCCGGATTGAAGTGCGCCACCGCCGTTGCAAACGCTGAAATGTCAGTCACCTGCCTAACGGCAAGTCCACTGACATTCCAGTTGTTCGCCTACGGGGGAAATGCTCATGAACCGCATCTACCGGCGTGTATGGAACCGCCAGCTCAATGCTCTGGTTGTGGCCTCGGAACTGGCCACCGGCGACAGCGGCGGCAGCGCCGCCCGCGATCCGCGCAGTGCACTGCTGATGCCGACCGCACTGGCCCTGGCCCTGCTGTGTGCGCTGGCCAGCGGGCATGCAGGCGCAACCGAATCCAATCAGTCGCTGCGCGACCTGCAGGCGCTCGCAGCCAAGTACGCGCAGCCGATGCCGGTCAAGGTCGACGCGGAAGTGGCGCTGGCTGCCGCATCGCGCCAGGCGCAGAGCAGTCCGGCGATCAGCGCTGACGCGCGTGTCGGCCTGCAGCTGAGTACGAACTCGCTGCCGATCGTACGCGACGTGCTGCCGGCCACCGTGCAGGTGAAGCTGGCGGCGAGCGCTGCGCCGAAGCAGGTCGCGGTTCCTGCGCTGGCTGCCGATGTCCGCGCCAATGTCGGGCTGGGTCATGCAGCGTCCCATGTGGCGAAGATTGATGCATCGCTGGCGGCCAACGTTGCGCCGTCCGCGCATGCGCCGCTCGGTGTGGCTGCGGATGCCCAGGCGAAGGCCGGCGTTGGCATCGCCGGTACCCAGGTGGCCTCGATCGATACCGGTGCCAAGGCGGCCGCCGCTGTTGCTGGCGCACCGGCTGGCTCGCTGTCCGGCCTCAAGGCGTCCGTTGACGGCAAGGTGGATTCGCAGCTGAAGCTGGCGGGCCACCAGATCGACGGCCAGGGGCAGGTCAAGGCGACGGCGGCGGTCACGCTGCCGGCCAAGGAGGAGCTGCCGGGCGAGACTCATGATCGTGCGATCACCGCGGCCTTCGATACCGGTGTTGCCGGCAACGTGCGCGTGCAGGCGCCGGGTGGCCACGAAGTCGTGGCCGACCGCAATCTGAAGCTGGCCGGCCAAGCGACCGTGGCGGCGCAGAACAGCGCGCTGGGCGTCGATGGCCTGGTGGGCGGCGTTGTCGGCGCGGCAGGCGGCGCCGTAGGTGGCGTGCTTGATGGCACCGTAGGCAACACGGTTGGTGCGGTCGGCGGCGCCTTGCACGGCACGGTTGGAACGGTAGGCGAAGCACTGGGCAGCACGCTCGATGGCACCGTTGGAACTGTCGGTAGCGCGGTGGGTGGTGCAGTGAACGGGGCTGTTGGCACGGTTGGCGCAGTTGGCGGCACCGTGGGTGGTGCACTCAACGGCACGGTCGGTTCGGTCGGCAGCACCGTCGGTGGCGCGCTCAACGATGCAGTTGGCACCGTCGGTGCCGTTGGCGGTGCCGTTGGCGGCACGCTCAACAGTACAGCGGGTGCAGTGGGCAGCACCGTCGGCGGTGTACTCAACGGCGCTACAGGTGGCAGCCTCGGCGGCCTGGGTGGCCTGCTGGGCGATACGCTGGGCAATGTCGGCAGCGCCGTAGGCAACCTGCTCAACGGCAACCTCAACGGCACCATCGGCAATCTCGGCAGTGCCGTAGGCGGGCTGGTCGGCGGCACGCTTGGCGGGCTCGGCCTGACCCAACCCTCGGCCATACCGCCCACCAGCCCAAAGGCGCCGGCGCCGGCCGACCCGAACGCGGGCCTGATCATCGGCACCGGTGGCCTGGTCGGCAATGTCGGCCAGCTCATCGGGCCGACCACCAGCAGCCTGTTCGGCGGCGACGGCTACCTGAGCAACGGCAATCTCAAGCTCAGCAACGCCAACGTGATGCAGACCTACTCGACGGTCAATGTGCTGGGCCTGCCGGTGGTCAACCTGTCGCCGGTCGGTAGCACCCTCAATGGCCTCGGCGGCGCCGTCACCGGCGGCAGCTCGCACCTGACGCTCATTGGCGGCGTTACCTCGGACAGTTACATCTACAACATCAACAACGGCAATCCGGGTGGCCTGCTCGGGCTGCTGCTGCCAACGGATTCGCCGGAATGGGCGGCGAAGTGCCTGGACATCGCGCTGGCCGACATCTCCTGCTGGGCCGTCAACGCGGCACAGGACTACCAGGTGCTGATGGGTGACGGCGCCTTCGCCAACGGTTCGAAGGAAGTGGTGATCGGCGCCAATGCACGGCACGAACTGCCCAGGGTCGATGCCAACGTTGCCTTCCCGGGCGATGGCGTGAACGATCCCACCAACCCGACCGGCGTCCCGACCGCAGACTACGCTGCGCGCATGGGCCATTCGGTGATCGTCGGTGACAGTGCCGTCGGTACCGCCAACGGCCAGACCCTGCTGGGTGCTGAAGCCACCTCCAACCAGGCGAACTCGGTCGCACTGGGCTACCGTTCGGCTGCACTGCGCGGCGCGCAGGCCAGCTACAGCGCTTATGGCCTCACTGCACCGCAGGTCTCGGCCGGCGAAGTATCGGTGGGCACCGCCGGTGGCGGCGAGCGCCAGATCACCAACGTGGCTGCCGGCAGCGTCAACACCGATGCGGTCAATGTGGCCCAGTTGAAGGGCGCCATCAGCCTGATCGATGATGTGGCGGCAGCTGCGGTGACCTACGATCTGGACGGTGCCGGCAACCCGAACTACCGTCGGGTGACGCTTGGCGCGGGCACTGGCACCACCACCATCGGCAACCTGGCCGGCGGCGCGGTCACCGCGGGCAGCCTGGAAGCAGTCAACGGTGGCCAACTGGCTGCGACCAACGCCGCCATCGCCAGCTTCTTCGGTGGCCGCGCCGCGTTCGATCCGGCCAGCGGTGCCTTCACTGCGCCGCTGTTCGAGATCAGCACGATCTCCACCACCGGCGCCATCGCCCAGGGCCTGTACACCAACGCCACCGATGCCTTCGCGGCGGTGGATGGTTCGCTGGTCAACCTCAACACGCAGATCACCGATATCCGCAACGGCGGTACCAAGTACCTGCGGGTGAACTCGACCGGTACCGAGGCCGTGGCCACCGGCGCCGACTCGATCGCGGTTGGTACCAATGCCCGCGCCACCGCCTCCAACAGCATCGCGGTGGGCGCCGGCAGCCTGGCTGACCGTCCCAACAGCGTATCCATCGGTGCCGCCGGTGCCGAGCGCCAGGTCACCAACATGGCGGCCGGTACCGCAGCGACCGATGCGGTCAACCTGGGCCAGCTGCAGGCCTCGGAGCAGGGCGCCCTGCGCTATGACCTCAACGGCGACGGCAGCGTCAACTACGCCAGTGCCACGCTGGGCCAGAGCGGCACCGCCACCACGCTGCGCAACCTGGGCCCGGGCCAGGTCAGTGCCACCAGCAGCGAGGCCATCAACGGTGCCCAGCTGTTTGCGGCCAACCAGGCCGTTGCCACCCACCTCGGAGGTGGCGCGGCGGTCAACGCCAGCGGCGTACTGACCGCGCCGACCTATTCGATCAATAACGTTGCCGCCAACGGCACGATCACCAAGGGCAACTACAACGACGTCGGTACCGCCTTCGACGCGGTCAGCAATTCACTGGCCAATGTGGCCGACCAGACCGGCGAGATCGACAAGCTGGCCGTGAAGTACGACGTCGACGGCAGCGGCAACGTGCTCAACAGCGTGACGCTGACGGGCACCGGCAGCGGTGCGGTGAAGATCACCAACGTCGCCGCCGGCAGCATCCTGGCCGGCAGCAGCGACGCCATCACCGGCGACCAGCTGTTCAGCACCCACAGCACCATCGCCAACTACTTCGGCGGCACCACTGCCTACAACGGCACCACCAACGCGTGGACCGCGCCGACGTTCAGCATCTCCAGCATCGCCACCGATGGCACCTTCAGCAGCGGCGATTACAACAACGTCACCGCCGCCTTCACTGCCGTCGATGGCTCGCTGAAGGTCCTCAACCAGCGCATCACCAACGGTGGCGGTGGCAGTGCCTACCTGGCGGTGAACTCGACGGCGGCCGCAGCCACCGCGGCCGGTGCGGAAGCGGTGGCGGTCGGCCCGCAGGCCAGTGCGGCCGGTGCCAACAGCGTGGCGGTCGGCAACGGCGCCAGCGCCAGTGCCGGCAACAGCGTGGCACTGGGTGCAGGTTCGGTGGCCAGCGTCGGTGCGCAGAGCGGCTATACCGGTGCCTACGGCCAGACCGGCGCCAGCAACTCGGCCGGTGAGGTCTCGGTCGGCAGTACTGGCAGCGAGCGCAAGATCACCCATGTCGCCGACGGCTCGGACACCTACGACGCGACCAATGTCGGCCAGCTGAAGAACGGCGTGAACTACGCCATCGACGAATCGAAGAAGTACACCGACCAGAAGATCCAGAACATCACCAACGTGGCCGGCAGCTTCCGCGCCAACAACACCAACAACCTGGCCGACCCGTCCGCCAGCGGTGCCAACTCGGCCGCCGGCGGTGCAGGCTCCACCGCCGCCGGTACCAACTCGACCGCGCTGGGCAATGGTTCACAGGCGCAGGCCGACAACTCGGTGGCATTGGGTGCGGGTTCGGTGGCGAACCGGGCCAACACGGTCTCGGTGGGTGCGAGCGGCGCCGAACGCCAGGTGGTCAACGTGGCTGACGGCTCGCAGGCCACCGACGCGGTCAACGTGCGCCAGCTGCAGGCCTCGCAGCAGGGTACGCTCCGCTACGACACCACGGTGAACGGTGCGACCAATTACAACAGCGTCACGCTGGGATCCACCGGCAGCGGCCCGACCACGGTGCGCAACGTTGCCGCTGGTACCGCCGGTACCGACGCGGTCAACGTGGATCAGCTGAAGTCGGGGATGGCGCAAACCCTGGACTGGTCCAAGGCCTACACCGACGAGCGCATGGGTGGCTTCGAGCGCGACCTGCGCAAGACCGACAACCGTGCTTCGGCCGGTATCGCCTCGGCGATGGCCACCGCGGCGCTGCCGCAGCCCAGCGAGGCGGGCCGCAGCATGGCCTCGATCGCGGCTGGCAGCTACAACGGCGAATCGGGCGTGGCGCTGGGCATCTCCGGTGTCTCCGAAGGCGGTCGCTGGATCTACAAGTTCAGCGGTTCGACCAACAGCCGTGGCGAGGCCGGCGTGGCCGTCGGTGCCGGCATCCAGTGGTGATCCCCGCCGCCGGGCCGCACGCGCGGCCCGGCATCGCGGAAACGTCTACAGGGGGAATGACATGAAACAGCATCGTATCGCCCGCGCCGGCCAACATGCCGCTACGCTGGGCCTGATCCTGGGGATGGGCCTGCTGGCCGCCTGCCGCAGCCATGCGCCGGCCACCGACGGTCCTGCCGAAGCCACCGCCGTGCAGTTCCCGGAGGCGTCGAAGGCTTCGTTGAAGGAGGGCATCTATCCCGACGTCGCCGACCTGCGCCGCTTCGCGCCGGGCATGAGCAAGCGGCAGTTGTACACGCTGCTGGGCACGCCGCATTTCAATGAAGGCATGTGGGGCGTGCGCGAGTGGAACTACCTGTTCAACTTCCGCACCGCGCAGGGCGCGGAGTACTTCACCTGCCAGTTCCAGGTCCGCTTTGACAGCAAGGGCATTGCCCAGGCGGGGTACTGGAAGCCGGAATCGTGCGCGGCCGTGCTGGAGCCGCCGCGGCCACCGGCCCCGCCGGCACCGGCACCGGCACCGCTGCCAGAACAGCCGCTGCGGCTGTCTGCCGACGCGCTGTTCGGCTTCGACAGCGCTGTACTCAGCGCCGAGGGCCAGCAGGCGGTGCAGGGCATCCTGGCGCAGGTGCGTGAAGCCGCACAGGTGCAGTCGATCCGGGTGACCGGCTACACCGACCGTATCGGCAGTGCCAGCTACAACCAGACCCTGTCGCAGCGCCGCGCCGAGGCCGTGCGCAGCGCGCTGGTGCAGGGCGGCGTGCCTGCAGCCAGCATCAGCGCCGAAGGACGCGGCGCGGCCGAGCCGATCGTGCAGTGCGAGCAGCGCAATCGGCGCGAGCTGATCGCCTGCCTGGCGCCAAACCGTCGCGTGCAGATCGCCGGAGTGGCACAGCCGCGCTGAAATTCCCTCACCGGGGCCAGGCCCCGGTCCCGAGTCCCCCCTGACCGCCGGCAGGCGTGGCAACGTCTCCCCCGTCGTCCACGCCTGCCTGCGGCTCAGGTTTTCTAACGGTGCACGCGATGAACGCTCAATTCCTGCCTCTTTCCATGAAGACGGAAACCACACTCAGCGTGTACGGCCAGCTCGGCAACCATGCCGTGGTACGCATTCCCGGCCGGCGCCTGCCAGGCCTGATCCTGCAGGCCGATACCGTGGCCGGGTTCCTTGCCCAGCTGCAGGAAGCCCAGGCCTGCCTGCGCAGCGGCCGCGCGCAGCGTACCGATGCGGAGCTGGACATGCTGATCGACGTGCTACAGCAGTGGTATGCGCTGATCGAATCGCGCCTGGCCGACGCCGGCGAGGCACTGTAGAAGAAAAAGGGGACGGAGGGGATTAAGTCGTTCCCGGCACGGCAGGGACATGGACGACTTAATCCCCTCCGTCCCCTTTTCTGTGTCATGCGCGTGCGCGGATCAACCAGCAGGCAGCACCCACGCGGACCCGATCGCCCTCGATGAATGGTGTGAATGCTGCCAGCGCCTGGTCGCGCAGCCCGGCGGCCTCCGCTTCGGGCAGCGCCCGCAGCGCCTGGCCCACCGGGCCCAGCTGGCCGACGTAGGTCGGCAGCTCATCGCGTGCGATCGAACACGGAAGGTCCACCGCAACCACCTCCACATCCTTCCAGCCGGCAGCCTGCAACAGGCGCTGCACGCGTTGGCCATCTGCGAAGGCGAACTGTCCCGGGGCACCGGGTGCGCGCGGCGGAAGCTCAAGCGCATCGCCGATCGCGCGCTCGGCCGTGGTCATGAATGGATTCTCGTCAGCGCTGCGCCAGGCAATGAAACGCAGGCCGGCACCGGGCCGCGTGGCGCGGTGCAGGTTGGCGAAGGCCGCACCGGTATCCTCGAAGAACATCACGCCCAACCGAGATTGGATCCAGTCGAAGTGCGCGGTGGGCAACGGATGCTGCTGTGCGTCGGCGACGATGAAGTCTGCGTCCAGCCCTGCCGCCTCGGCGCGTTGACGGGCCAGCGCCAGCATCGGCGCGGAGATGTCCAGGCCGGTGCAGTGCGCCGACGGGCGTGCGGCGGCTGATGCCAGCAGGCTGGCCCCGGTACCGCAGCCGATGTCGAGCAGTTGCGTGACGGTTTCCGGAAGTTCGGCCACGAGCAGGTCGGCCATCGGCTGGAACAGGCCATCGAGAAGGGCCTGCTGCGCAACCCAGACCTGGCCGCCAGGGCCGTTCCACAGGGCGTTCTGATCAAGGGGGGGGGTGCTGGCCATGGCCTTGCCTCGGTGGGTAGTTGCCCATAGGTTGGCGCTTGAAGGTCACTTGAGGTCAAGCCCGTGCGCGAACTGGATATTGGCGAGGTGGTCAAGCGCAGCGGCGTGCCGGCCTCGACCCTGCGCTACTACGAACAACTTGGGCTGCTGCAGGCACTGGGCCGTCGCGGCCTGCGCCGGCAGTACGACGAGCAGGTGCTGGAACGGCTCGCGTTGATCGGCCTCGGCCAGGCGGCCGGTCTGTCGCTGCAGCAGATCGGGGCATCGCTGCCACTGCAGCGCGGGTGCATCTCCCTGGATCGGGAGGCCCTGCTGGCGCAGGCCGATGTGCTGCAGCGGCAGATCACCCGGCTGCAACGGGTGCGCCGGCACCTGCAACGCGCGGCGGCCTGCCCGCAGGCGGAGGACGCCCGGAAGTGCGGTTCGTTCCAGAAACTGCTGCGTGCGCAGCAGCGCATGGCGGGTCGGTGAGAGATGCATCCACGCATGGCGTGGATCTACTTCACCACGACCTCGGTAGATCCACGCCATGCGTGGATGGAATCAATCGCGGGTACTGACTTCCCAGGTGGCATGCAGCACGCCCGGCACGTGCTCCATCCGCGCCAGCACCACGTCCAGCTCATCGGCACTCACCGCCGTACTGACCAGCACCGCGATCACATCGGTAGGCGCGTCGGCATGCTCGACCAGCTGCACATCACCGACCGGATACTGCGCTGCTTCCAGCGCGTCGACCAACCGCTCGCGCACGCGCGGCACGGCTTCGGCATCCACGCTCAGGCGCACTTCGTAGGTCGCCTCGGTGGCGGCCTCATTGATCGGAATGCGGTTGATCGCATTCACCAGCGGCCGCAGCAGGGTGTTTCCGGCGATGATCAGCACGGTCAGCAGCACGCCTTCGGCCAGCATGTCCGCGCCGGTGCAGCTGCCCACCGCCGCAGAGCACCACAGGGTGGCGGCGGTGTTCAGGCCGCGCACGTTCATGCCTTCCTTCATGATCACGCCGGCGCCGAGGAAGCCGACGCCGGAGACCACGTAGGAGATCACCCGCACCGCCTCGGCACTGCCGGCGATGAGCATGCCCAGGTCGACGAAGGCAGCGGCGCCGACGGCCACCAGCACATTGGTGCGCAGGCCGGCGGTGCGTTGCCGGTACTGGCGCTCGGCGCCGATCAGCGTGCCCAGCACGAAGGCGGCCAGCAGGCTGACCACGGTGTCGGCGAAGGGACCGGCCTGGAAGGTCTCAATGAAGCGCATGGCCGGAGTCTACCCGGTCGAGGTGACAGTAGATCCACGCCATGCGTGGATTTCCAGCGGTCCACGCCACGCGTGGTTAGTCAGCGTGCCAGAAACGACTTAATCCCCTCCGTCCCCTTTTTGCGGGGTCAGTCGGTGTCCTCGACGCGCTCGCCCATCAGCTCGCGCTGGCGCTTGTCCAGTTCCTCGGCGTAGCGCTTGCGCACGAAGGCTTCGGAGACGACGCCCAGCACCTGGCCGTCGGCGCCGACCACCGCCAGTTCGTCGGCCTGGGTCTGGTCGAAACGCTGCATCACGCTGACCACGTCCGCGGCCGGTGACAGTGAAACGTCACGGTTCTCGGCCAGCTCGCCGATCATGGTCTCCGGCTTCACGCCATCGCCGTAGACCCGTGGAATCTGCACGATGCCAGCGTAGTGGCCCTCGCTGTCGATCAGGATCACCCGGGTGCCCGAGCCCAGCGGGAAGCGCTGGCGGAACGCGGCGGCATCGAGATCGGCCGGGGCGGTCGCCACGCCCTTGCGCATCAGCCGGCCGGCGTTGAGGTTCTGCACCCAGCCCACGTCGCGGGCGCTCTTGATGGTCTCGCCGCGCAGGTGCATGCGCCAGGTCGAGAACGAGTAGCCGAACCACTGCCGCACCAGCGTGCTGGACACCAGTACCGCGCTCATCACCACGCTGGTCAGCAGGAAATCGTGCGTGCCTTCCAGCACCAGCATGGCCATGGTCATCGGCGCGCCAACGACGGCAGCAGCCAGCGCGGCCATGCCGGCCAGCGCGGCCGAGGTGGCGTCGATCACCGGAACGCCGGTGGCCATGCCCAGCAGTCCGGCGAACAGCGCGCCGACCAGGGTGCCCATGAACAGCGAGGCGAAGAACAGTCCGCCACGGAAGCCGAAGCCCAGCGAGATGCCCGAGGCCAGGCACTTCAGGGTCAGCAGGCCGCCGATCCAGATCAACGGCAGGTGGGTAGTCAGGTCCAGGTGCAGCGCGCCATGGCCGGACGACAGCACCTGCGGGCTGGCCAGTGCCAGTGGAATCAGCAGCAGCCCACCCACCACCGGCCGTCCCCACGCGGGCAGGGGGCTGCGCTTGACCGTGCCTTCGATTGAGGCGATCAGGCGCATGATGGCGATGCCGACCATCGCGCAGCAGCAGCCCAGCAGGCCGTAGATCGCGTAGTCGGCGGCGCGCACGTCGATGGTCGAGGCCGCTGGCAGTAGATAGGCTTCGATGCCGGCCTGGTCGGCCACGAACGCGCCGGCCAGCGCTGCGACGGCCACCGGTGCCAGCGCAGCGGGGGTGTAGGCGCCGATGACGATCTCGAAGGCGTAGAACGCACCGGCCAGCGGCGCACCAAACGCAGCGGCGATGGCACCGGCGGCACCGGCGCCGACCAGGATGCGCACGTCATTGCGGCGCAGGCGCATCACCCGGCCCAGCTGCGAACCACTGCCGGCGCCCATCTGCGTATACGAAGCCTCCAGACCCACCGAGGCGCCGCAGCCGTTGGACAGCAGGGTCTGGGTCAGCACGATCAGGTTGTCGCGCATCGACATGCGGCCGCCGTGCAGCGCATTGGCTTCCACCGCATCGAGCAGGGGCCGCTTGAGCCGGGTCGCGGCCAGGCTGACCAGGCCGACCAGCAGGCCACCCAGCGGCAGCACCAGCAGCGCGGTCCATGTCAGCGAGGGCAGGGAGCTCAGGCGCATACCGTCGTCCAGGCCATACAGCGTGCCCTGCAGCCAGCGCGCGATGCCCGACTGCAGCAGGGTCAGGTAGCCGGCGATCAGGCCGACCAGCAGGGCAAGCGCGATGAACCACAGGTCGCTGCCGCGCAGCCGCAGGCGCAGGCCCTGGAAGGCCAGATGCAGGCGCGATGGCGAAACGGGCGAAGACATGGTGGCGGCATGATACGCCGCCACCGTGAGCGCCACCGTCACCGCATCGGGTGGCTACCGGCTCAGAAGCGGTAGCGGCCCTGTACGTAGAAGGTGCGCGGCGCGGCCACCATGCGGCCTGCGTTGCCATCGACGTTGCGGGTGTACCAGCGCTTGTCGGCCAGGTTGTTCACGCCCAGCGCGATCTCGCTGTCGCCCAGGCCCGGCACCTGCCAGGCCACCTGCGCGTTCCACAGGCGCACGCCCGGCACGCGGCCCACGCGCGCATCGGCGGTTTCTTCCCAGGTGTTGGCGGCGTCGGAGAACTGGCCGCTCTGGTGGGTGCTGGAGACGTTGAAGGTCCAGCCGGCCAGCGCGTAGCGGGCGCCGATGCTGTCGGTGTCGCGCGAGTAGAACGGCACGTCCAGGCCACGGTTGTCGCCGGACTGCTGGATCGCCTTGGTCCAGGTGTAGTTGGCGTACAGCTCCAGCCCGGCCAGCGCGCCGTCCTCGGCGAAGTGGTACTCCAGTGCGCTCTCCACACCCTTGTGGTCGGTGGCACCAATGTTCTGGAAGGTGGGCGGGGTGATGCCCGGTACCTGCAGGATCTGGTTGTCGAAGCGCATCTTGAACACGGTCACTTCCGCGCGCAGGGCGCCGTCCTGCCAGCGCGCGCCCAGCTCGGTGGTCCTGGCGATTTCCGGGTTCAGCGGGTTGTTGGCCGTCTGCGAATTGAGCTGGATGTTCTGCACCGGCCCGAACGAGGTGGTGTAGTTGCCGAACACGGTCAGCTGCGGGGTCAGCAGGTAGGCGATGTTGAGCGAGGGCAGGGCCTTGTCGTTGCGGCTGCTGAAGGTTGCCGCGCCACCGGCCTGGCGGCGGTCCATGTCGATCCATTCCATGCGCACGCCCGGAGTGATCCGCCATTGGCCGATCGCGATGCGGTCGTCGATGTAGAACGCATGCGCATCGGTGGCGTTGTCGAAGCGGGTGGTGGCGCTGGCCACGCCGGTGCGGCGGGTGACGGTGTAGCTGCGGTCGTTGCCGCGCTCGCGCAGGAAGCGATAGCCCGCGGTGATGTCATGCACGCTGCTGCCCCAGTGCAAGCGCTGGGTGTAGCGCGGCTCGATGCCGAGCACGCGGTAGTCGCGCGGCTGCACGGTCAGCTGGGTATTGGCGGCGTTGATCAGCGAGCTGGCTCGGCTGCTTTCGTTGTAATAGGCCAGTACCTCGAACTCGCTGTTGGCCGACAGCGTGTTGGTGTAGCCCAGGTCGACGCCGGTGCGGTGGCCCTTCCAGAAATCGGTGGGGCGGGTGTTCTGGAACGGATCGGCCTCGTACTGGTTGCGGGTCAGGCCGCCCGGGGTCAGCGAGCGCACATCGTAGTAGGACAGCTTGGCGCGCAGTTCCTGCTGTTCGTCGATCGCGTAAGCGAACTTCAGTGCGAGATCGTTGAAGCGGTCATCGCTGCCCTGGCGCCAGCCGCGGCCGTCCTGGCCGGAGTAGAGCAGGGCGGCGCCCAAGCCGTTGTCGCCGGTGCCGCCGAGGAAGGCGTTGTACTGGGCGCTGTCGCCGCCGCCATGGTCGTAGGCGGTGTAGCGCACGCCGGCTTCGCCGTGCAGGCCGGCCTCGGTGGGAATGGCGCGGGTGCTGAAGTTGATGATGCCACCGACGTTCTGCGGCCCGTAGCGCACCGCGCCGCCGCCGCGCACCACGTCGATCGACTCGATGTTGGACAGGCTGGTCGGCGCGAACGACAGCTGTGGCTGGCCATACGGCGCCACCGCCAGCGGCACGCCGTCCAACAGGACGGTCGAGCGCGGCGAGTAGCGCCCGGTGAGGCCGCGCACGCCGATGTTCAGCGACACCGAACTGCCAGCGGTGCCGGAGTTGTCGGTGACCTGCACACCCGGAATACGGCGCATGGCATCGCCGATGCTGGCCGCGCCGCTGGCCTCGATGCGCTGGCGGTCGACCACGGTGCGCGCGCCGGCAAAGCGCTTGACGCTGTCATGCAGGCCGGTACCCAGCCAGCTGCCGGAGACCTGGATGCTGTCCAGCGTGGTGGCGCCGTCCTGGGCGAAGGCACGGGTGGTCGGGAGCAGGCACAGGGCGAGGGCGGCGGCCAGGGGCAGGCGGGCCGGTTGCAGGGCGAGGATGGGCATCGGTGCAGGCTGTGGAAGGTCGTAAATGAGAATTATTGCTGATTCCATTCGCTATTGGAATGCGCCTTCGGTTCATGCCGATGCCCGGTGATACAGTGGGCGATTGCTTTCTGACTCGCTGAGATCTGCCATGTCCCAAGCCGCTTTCTACCCCGTCGGAACCCCTGGCCAGCCGTGGGGAGCGGCGGAACGGGAGGTGTGGCGTGGCCGCCAGCAGCGCCTGCGTCGCTATGACGAGGAGGTGCTGCCCCGCATTGAGGCGCTGGCTTCGCGCTTCGACAAGGTGGCCTATGGTCAGCTCGACTACGCTGGCGAGACCTACACTCTGTTCGCCCTGCGCAGCCGCGATTGGAACCCGGCGCTGCCGGCTGCCCTGGTTACCGGTGGCGTGCACGGTTATGAGACCAGCGGCGTGATGGGCGCGCTGGAATTCCTCGAAAGGCACGCCGCCGACTACGCCGGCAAGGCCAATCTGCTGGTGGCACCGTGCGTGAATCCGTGGGGCTTCGAGCGCATCAACCGCTGGAACTTCGATGCGATCGACCCGAACCGCAATTTCCGCGCCGATGGCCCGGCCCGCGAGTCGACCGCGCTGATGGAGCTGATCGCACCGATCAAGGACCAGTTCGTGCTGCACATCGACCTGCACGAGACCACCGACAGCGACGAGAGCGAGTTCCGCCCGGCGCTGGCCGCGCGTGACGGCAAGCCGTTCGAGCCGGGCCTGATTCCGGATGGCTTCTACTTGGTGGACGACAGCGAGAACCCGCAGGCGGCGTTCCAGCAGGCAGTCATCGCCGCGGTGGAGAAGGTCACCCACATCGCGCCGGCCGACGACAAGGGCGAGATCATCGGTTCGCCGGTGGTGGCCCACGGCGTGATCGAGTACCCGCTGGTGAAGCTGGGCCTGTGTGCCGGCATCACCGGTGCGACCTACACCACCACCACCGAGGTCTACCCGGACAGCCCGCGGGCGACCCCGCAGCAGTGCAACGACGCCCAGGTGGCAGCGGTGTGCGCGTCGCTGGATTACGCGCTCGCCCATCGTTGACCGGTAGTGCCGGCCGCTGGCCGGCAACCACGCGACAACAGGATTGCCGGCCAGCGGCCGGCGCTACCTCACCCCAACGCGTCGGCCCACCACAGCGCCGCTGGCCCCGGCGGCGTGTCGCGGCGCCACAGCAGGTCGCTGTGGATGCGCCGCGGCCACCCGGGCAGGGTCAGTTCCACCAGTTGCCCGCGGTCGTAGCGCTGCACCAATGCGCGGGGCAGCTCGGCCCAGCCGATGCCATCCTCGGCCATCTCCATCACCATCAGGTAGTCGGTGGCGGTCCACGCCAGCCCGGTAACCGCCCGCGCATGGTCGACCTCCGCGCTCAATCGCACCTGCCGGTACCGTGCCAGCTGGGAAGCTGCGCGACGGCCGGCGTCGGCCAGCGCATGGTCGCGCGCCACATACACCGACAGTTCGCTGTGATGGGTCAACGGCCGTGCCACCAGACCATCCCGGTAGTTTTCCTGGCGCGGCAGCAGGCCCAGCGCGGCGCGACCACTGCCGACCAGTTCCAGCACGTCTTCGCCTTCGGCATCCAGCCATTCCAGTTCGATCTCGGGGAACGCTTCGGCAAAGCGCTGCAACACGCGCTGCTCCGGATCGAGCTGATACACGTCGGAGAACACCACGGTCAGCCGCGCTTCGACCGGCGCGGCCAGGCGCACGCTCAACTGCTGCAGGCGGGTATCGGCGGCGAGGATTTCCTGGGCATGGGCGAGCACCTGGCGCCCGGCTTCGGTCAGCTGCGGGTAGCGTCCACTGCGGTCGAACAGGCTGACGCCCAGGTCCGCCTCCAGGTGGGCGATGGCGGTGCTGACCGTCGATTGGGTCTTGCGCAGGCGACGCGCCGCCGCCGAGAACGATCCGAGCGCGGCCGCTTCGACGAACGCCTGCAGGGATTCAGGGGAATAGGGCATTTATCCATCGCTCCTATCGATGGTATCCATTTTGAATCGACCGTAAAAGGCGATGATACTGTCCGCCGTCGCCCCCTGTCTGCGGGGCATCCACGCACGGCGTGGATCTACTGAGGGCGGGGCGCTGTCCGCGTCCCGCAAGGAGTTTCACATGTCCCGTACTGTTCCCGCCCGTGGCGCGCTGGTCGCCTGGGCCTGCCTGACCGTGGCGATCGTTGCCGAAGTGGTCGGCACCTCGTTCATGGCCCATGCCGCCCGCGATGGTGGCTGGACCGGCTACCTGATCATGGCCGGCGCGCTGGCGTTGTCCTACTTCTTCCTGGCGCAGTCGGTGCGCCGCATTGCTGTGGGCGTGGCCTACGCGGTGTGGGAAGGCCTGGGCCTGACCCTGCTGACCGTGGTCGGCCTCACCGTGTTTGGCGAGAGTCTGTCGCTGCAGCAGCTGGCCGGCCTGATGCTGGCCGTGGCCGGCATCGTCTGCGTCACCCTCGGGGAGGCGCACTGATGAATACCCTGGCCCTGTTTTTCGTGATCTGCTCGGCGCTGATCGACGTTGCCGCCAACATGATGGTCGCCAAGTCGGAGGGCTTCCGCCGCTGGCGCTGGGGCGTCGGCGCGGTCGTCATGGTCTGGATCGCCTTCGCCCTGCTGGGCCAGGCGGTGCGCTACATGGACCTGGCCACCGCCTATGCGATGTGGGGAGCGATCGGCGTGATCGGTACCGCCACTTGCGGCCGCGTTTTGTTCGGCAACCGCCTGCGGCCGATCGGCTGGGTTGGCATCGCCCTGGTCACGGCGGCGGTACTGCTGCTCAGCACCGCCAAGTAGCAGCACGCCTTGTCGCGAGCTGGGCGGCGATTGTGCAGCGATTTGCGAAGTCGCCCCTGCTCATCGACACTGCGGTTTTCCACATGGAGTGCCCGCATGTTCAGCCACATCACCGTAGGAACGAACGACATGGAGGCCGCGCGTCGCTTCTACGACGCCCTGTTCGCCGCTATGGGGGCACGTGCGGGCGTATTCGACGAGAAGGGACGGCTGCTGTACTTCAAGGATGGGCGGATGTTCGGTGTAACCGCGCCGATCGATGGGCAGCCAGCGTGCCATGCCAACGGTGGCACCATCGGTTTCAGTCTGGGCAGTGCAGAGGCCGTGCGTGCCTGGCAGGAAGCTGGAGTGGCTCACGGTGGTACCGCCATCGAAGATCCGCCCGGCGTCCGCAACATGTCCGGTCGGCAGGTGTTCCTGGCCTATCTGCGTGACCCGGATGGCAACAAGCTGTGTGCGGTGCATGTAATGTCGTGATCGGACAGGATGCGCGTGGCCGCGCCGCAGGCGGTGCGCGCGGCCCGCGCAAGCAAGGGTGCGTCGCAGCGCGCGCGTGATACCACGGAATGAGCGGACGGGCCTGCGACCACAGGCCGCAACTTCATGCTCTGTCCACTGCGGTTCAGCCAGAATCGGTCGGCTAACCCTTTGATCTACCGGAGAACGCCGCCCCATGGAAGTACTGGAGCCGCAACAATCCCCGGTGCGCACCCTTCGGCCTGTGTTCGCCTTCGCGGCGATCGTTGTCGTGGCGTTCGCGCTGTTCGTCAGCCTGTTTCCGCTCGGCGCGGGCCGCCTTCTGCTCAAGGCACAGGACTGGGCCGCCCTCAACGTCGGCTGGTACTACCTGCTGGCCATGACCCTGTACCTGGTGTTCGTGGTGGGCGTGGCGCTGTCCAAGTACGGTGGCATCAAGCTGGGTGCCGACCATGACGAGCCGGAGTTCAGTTACCTCTCATGGGCCGGCATGCTGTTCGCCGCCGGCATCAGCATCACCCTGTTCTTCTTCTGCGTATCCGAACCGCTGACCCACTACCTGCAGCCGCCGCAGGGCGATCCGGCCGCAGGCGAGGCTGGCGCGCGCCAGGCCATGCAGCTGCTGTTCCTGCACTGGGGCCTGCACGGCTGGGGCGTGTTCGCGCTGGCGGCGATGGCGATGGCCTACTTCGCCTATCGCCACAGCCTGCCACTGGCCCTGCGCTCGGCGCTGTACCCGCTGATCGGCAAGCGCATCAATGGCCCGATCGGCTACACCGTGGATGCGCTGGGCATCGTCGCCACCGTATTCGGCATCGGTGCCGACATGGGCTTCGGCGTGCTGCACCTCAATGCCGGGTTGGCGCACCTGTTCAACATCCCGCATTCCAACCTGGTGCAGATCATGCTGGTGGTGGCGATGATGGGTGCGGCAGTGGCCGTGGCGGTCTCCGGCGTGGAGAAGGGCGTGCGCTGGATGGCCAACATCAACATGCTGCTGGCGATCGCGCTGGTGCTGTTCATGCTGTTTGCCGGGCCGACGCAGTACCTGTTCAGCACCTTGATGCAGAACCTGGGCGACTACCTGGGCAGCGTGGTCGGCAAGAGTTTCGATGTGTACGCCTATGGCGGCCGACCGGAATGGCTGGGCGGCTGGACGGTGTTCTACTGGGCCTGGTGGATCGGCTGGGCACCGTTCGTCGGCCTGTTCATCGCGCGCATCTCACGTGGCCGCACCATCCGCGAATTCGTGTTCGGGGTGCTGCTGATCCCGCTCGGCTTCACCCTGGCCTGGCTGTCGATCTTCGGCAACAGCGCGCTGGACCAGGTGCTCCACCACGGCCAGCAGCAACTGGCGCAGCTGGCGGTGGATGACCCACCGACCGTGTTGTATGCACTGCTGGATGGCTACCCGTGGAGCCGCACGGTGATCGCGGTGACGGTGCTGGTGAGCTTCATCTTCTTCGTGACCTCCGCTGACTCGGGGGCGGTGGTGTTGTCCACGCTGTCCTCGCATGGCGGCGCACCCGAGGATGATGGTCCGCGTTGGCTGCGGGTGTTCTGGGGCACGGTGATCGCGGTGCTGACCGCGGGCCTGTTGCTGGCCGGCAGTATCGACGCACTGAAATCGGCGGTGGTGCTGGCGTCGTTGCCGTTCTCGGCGATCCTGTTGTTGATGATGTGGGGGCTGACCCGCGCCTTCAGTGACGAATCGCACCGCAAGCGCGCGCTGCAGTACCGGCCATCGCCGTTGATCGGAGACGATCGCCATCACCAGGGCTGGCGCCAGCGCCTGAGCCAGGCGATGCATTTCCCGGTGCGCGACCAGGTCTACCGCTTCATGGATGACACGGTGAAGCCGGCGATGGAAGCGGTGGCCGAGCAGCTGCGCGGGCAGGGCTGGGACGTGGCCACGCGCTTCGAGGCGGGCGACATGGAGTTGACGGTCAACCATGGCGAGCAGCAGGACTTCCTGTACCGGGTGATCCTGAGCGGTTACCTGACCCCGTCGTTCGCCGCACAGCAGCTGCGCAACCAGCGCTACTACCGCGCCGAGGTGCACCTGTTCGAAGGCAGCCAGGACTACGACCTGGTGGGCTACAGCCGCAAGCAGATCATCAACGACATCATCAGCCAGTACGAACGGCACCTGCAGTTCCTGCACCTGAGCCGGTGATGCACATTGATGGTAGTGCCGGCCGCTGGCCGGCAACGCGTACGGGGCGGCGCATCACCGCCGCCCCGTTGGTGCATCAGAACCGGTAGCGCGCGCCCAGCGAGACGAACTGCCCGCGCAGGTTGTACTGGCTGATGTCGAAGCCGTTGGAGCCACCGGCCGGGTCGAACGGCGGGTCCTTGTCGGTCAGGTTCAGCACCGACAGCGACAGCGTGGTGTTGGCAATCCCTTCGTACGCCACGTACAGGTCCAGCTGGTGGTACGGCTTGACGCGGTCGCGCAGGCCCGGGTTGCTGGTCGCCGTCGCCACGCGCTGGTCGTAGCCGCTCACGTACTGCAGGCTCAGCGTGCTGCTCCAGTCACCGACCGCCCAGTTCAGCGACGTGGTGCCGCGGGTGCGCGGCAGCGCGCCGTGGCGGTTGTTGCCGGCCCCGTCATAGGGCGACTGGCCGGCCACCAGCGGCTGCTTGAAACTGAGCAGGTGGGTCCAGCTGCCGGCCACGGTGAAGTTGCCCCAGCCGTCGGTACGGAAGATGCGGCTGGCGTCCAGATCCAGGCCCGAGGTGGTCAGTTCGCCCTGGTTGGCGTACTGGTTGGTGATGAACTGGATGCGTCCCTGCGCATCACGTTGCACGCGACCGGGGAACAGCGTCGGGTTGTCGACGATGAACTGCGCGCTGTCCGGCTTGACCAGGTTGTCCTGCTCGATGCGGTACCAGTCCACGCCGATGCTGGTATCACCATCCGGCGACCACACTGCACCCACGTTGAAATTGCGCGAGCGCTCCGCCTTCAGATCCGGGTTGCCGGTGCGGATATTGGTCACGCCACGGCTGCCGCCCGGTTGCAGCGGATCCAGCGGATCGATCACCGAGCCGTAGCTGACGGTCTGGCCCGGCGCGATCTCCGGCAGCGAGGGGGCGCGGAAGCCACGCGAGAACGAACCACGCAGCAGCAGGCTGTCCAGCGGCTGCCAGCGCAATGCCACCTTCGGCGAGAACGCCTTGCCGAAGTCATCGTAGTGGTCGCCGCGGCCCGCAACCTGCAGTTCCAGCGTGCGGTGCAGCGGCACGCTCAGTTCGGCATAGGCGGCGCTGATCTGTCGTTCGCCGTTGACCACGTTGATCGCCGGGCGCAGTTCGGTGCCCGACAGCACCTGTGCACTGGTACGCGCATCCAGCGACTCCTTGCGGGACTCGGCGCCCCAGGCGAAGCCGACCGCACCGGCCGGCAGCTCCCACAGCGAGGTCGAGGCCTTCACGTTCAATGAGTGCAGCCTGTACCAGCCCGGGCGCTTGGTCTGCAGGCGCAGTGCATCCAGCGCGCCCGGCGTGCTGGACGGGTTGAGGAAGTTGTAGCTGCCATCGCGCAGGATCTGCTCGAACGCATAGCGATTGACGAAGTTGTCGACGTACTCGCGCTGTGCACTCTGCGAGGTCAGCGCTGCCACTTCCCAGTCCCAGCGTTCGCCGCTGCCGCGCACGCCCGCCAGGGCACGGTAGAACACCTGCGTGTTGTGCTTCAGGCGCGGGCCGAGGTCGAAGAAGGTGTACTCGAACGGCAGTGGCGTGCTGCCAGGGTTGTTGGGATGGCCGACCGGCAGCACCGCCGGCACGTCGATCAGCGTGCCGGTGGCCGGGTTGTAGGCACGCAGGCCGGGGCCAAAGGTCAGCGGCGCACTGAAGATCTGGTCGGCCTTGTTGTGGCTGTACAGCACGTCGGCGAAGGCTTCGACGCTGTCGTTGAAGCGGTAGGTCGCGCTCAACGACGCCTGCAGGCGCTCGGCGCCGGGCTGCAAGGTCTTGAACGGCTGCGCGTTGAAGGCGCAGGCCTGGCCGGGCAGGGTGCTGCCGAAATCGCTGTAGGGACGCAGCTGACTGCCATCCGGGCAGTTGGCGAACGGTTGCGGCGCGCGCGGGTTGGACAGCCAATTGCCACCGGCGGTGGACCAGCCGGCCAGGCGTCCGCCGGGCTTGTCGCGGAAATCGCCGCTGCGGGTATAGGCGCGCTGGTCGGCGTCGAGGCGATCACGCTTGAGCAGGTCCAGCCCGAACAGCACGTTCCAGCCCTGCTGCTCCAGGTCGCCGAAGCCGGCCAGCAGGTTGGCCTTGCGTTCGTCCAGGCCGCCCTGGGTGGCGGTACCGAAGCCGCCGCCCACTTCCACGCCCTGGAAGTTCTTGCGCAGGATGATGTTGATGACACCGGCGATGGCGTCGGAGCCATACACCGCCGAGGCGCCGTCCTTCAGCACTTCGATGCGTTCCACCGCGCTGATCGGCAGCGCGTTGAGGTCGACGAAGGTGTCCTGGGTATTGAGCGCGAAGCCGAAGTTGGACACGCGGTAGCCGTTGACCAGCACCAGTGTGTTCTTCGGCGACAGGCCACGCAGGCCGATCGAGGCGGAGCCGGCGGCGAAGCTGCCGGTGTACTGCTCGTCGAAGCTGTTGCCGGCATTGGCCGACAGGTTGCGCAGTACGTCGGTGAGGGTGGAGCGGCCGGTCTGCTCGATCTGTTCGCGGCTGACGATCTGCACCGGGTTCGGCCCGGCGGTATCGCTGCGCTTGATGTTGGAACCGGTCACCAGCACGGTGCCCAGGGTGGTGCTGTCCTTGCCGGTGTCGGCGGATTCAGCGGCGCTGGCAGCGCCGGCGGTGAGGCCCAGCGCGATCGCGCCGGCAAGCAGGTTCAGGGTGGTGCGGTACATGGAAGCGACAACGCCGAACGGGGGAGGAGCCGTCAGTACCGCATGCAGGTACATGCACCTTCCAATGACGAAAGCGCATTCAGTTATACATCACAGGTTCTTAACGAAAGTAAGCGCTCTCGGCGGCGCGGTCTGTGCTTCGGTGGGTGCGGACCGTCGGTCCGCACGCCCCTGTAGAGCCGAGCCTACGCTCGGCTCCACACACTGGCCGGAAATCAGCCGAGCATGGCTCGGCTCTACAGAACGCAATGTCAGACGATCACGGCCGCAGCAGCACCTTGCCGTTGCGGCCCGAACCGGCCCCGGCCTTCGCCGCTTGGGCGATGTCGTCCAGCGCGAAGATCTGCTCCACCGGCAAGGTCAGTTCGCCGCTCGCCGCACGCTTCAGCAGTTCGCCAACCAGCCGGCGCTTGTCCTCCACGGCCATCGCCTGGCTGACCTTGCTGCCCCAGAAACCCTTCACCGTGGCCTCCTTGTAGATCAGGCCGCCGGCTGGAATGTGCATCGGCTCGCCGCTCATCACCCCGAACGACACCAGCGTGCCGTGGTGGCCGAGCAGGTCGACCAGGTCACCGCTGGCGTCGCCGCCGATGGAATCCACGGCGGCCGCCGCCTGTGCTTCGCCGGTCGCTTCACGAACGCGATCCTTCCAGCCGTCCACCGAGGTGTCGAACACATGATCGATGCCCAGCGCCTGCAACTGCGCGACCGCATCGGCGTTGCGCACCAAGTTGGCCACATGCACGCCACGCGCCTTTGCCAACATGGCCAGCGACTTGCCGACCGCGCCGTTGGCGGTGTTCTGCACGATCCACTGGCCCGGCTCGACGTGCAGGAACTCCAGCAGCATCAGCGCGCTCAGCGGCATCGCAATCAGCTGCGCGGCCATTTCGTCCGGGATCGCCTCCGGCATCGGAATCACCATGCGTACCGGCGCGATGAAGGCCTCGGCCCAGGTACCGTGTACCGAGGCTGCGGCGACGCGCTGGCCGATCTGCAGGCCGTCGACACCATCGCCGAGTGCATCGACCACGCCCAGCGCTTCACTGCCACCGATCGCCGGCAGGGTCGGCTTGTAGCCGTAGAGGCCGCGCACGGTCAGCAGGTCGTGATTGTGGATCGAGGCCAGCACGGTGCGGATGCGCACCTCGCCGGGACCAGGCTCGGGCAGGGCGGCATCGGCAATGGCGAGGACGTCGGCCGGGTTGCCGAAGGAGGAGTACTGGGCAGCGCGCATGGGCGGTGTTCCGGGGAAAGTGGATGTTGTACCGAACTGGGGACGCAGGGCATGTCGACAAGGCGTCGCTGCTGCAACACGGCATCCTGCGACTGATCGTCGCGACATGTGCTGATTACCGCATCTTGTGTTGACGGTTCGGGATATCCCCACTATGTTGTGGCCGTCACTCCCGGTCAGCCGCCGCCGCCGGACATGCAGCAAACGTCCCGCGGCCCGCCCCTGAAGGCTTGCCGTGTCGACGCGGCCGCCATCGTGCGGACGCAGGTCGCCCCCACGGCCCGGATACCGGCCGCAGGCGCAGGCAGATGCCGACGACCTACGTTCCCGTGCCCTGGCAATCCACCCGTTCGCCCCGTGCGCCGGTATCGCGTTCAGGGCCGCCATGGCATCGACCGCCAACGCGCGTGCGAGCCTGGAGTTTCACCACCATGACCGACAGTACCTTCCGCGTGGCCGATCTGGCCGGCGCCGGCGACGCCTTGCGCGCCGGTGGCGAGCGCGTGCCGACCTGGATCACCAAGGAGGCCGGCAACCGCCGCCTGCCGTTCGAGGCCGAGCGCCTGCAGCGCAGCATCGACGCCGTGCATGCCGAGTTCCCGCAGCTGGACGTGAGCGACTATCGCCGCGTGGTGCAGGCGATGGTCGAGCGCAAACCGAGCATCAGCGCCGACGACCTGGTCGATCTGCTGATCCGTGAGGCCGAATCGCGCGTGGACCTGGTTGCACCCGAGTGGGAACAGTTTGCCGCGCGCATCTACCTGCGTCGCCTGTACAAGCGCGCCAGCCGCAACCGCTTCTACGATGTCGGCCTGAAGTACGGTTCGTATGTGGGCCTGCAGGAGAGCCTGGCTGACCGCGGCATCTACAGCAACGACATCCTGCGCTGCTATTCCAAGGAAGAGCTGCAGCAGGCCGGCGAGATGATCGACCCGGAGCGCGACCGCCTGTTCGCGTACAACGGCCTGTACCTGCTGGCCACGCGCTACCTGGCCAGCGATCGCAGCCGCGAGGTCTACGAACTGCCGCAGGAGCGCTGGCTGACCATTGCGCTGTACCTGATGCAGGAGGAAAAGCCGCGCGAACGGCGCATGCAGCTGGTCGGTGAGGCGTACTGGGCGCTGTCCAACCTGTACATGACGGTGGCCACGCCGACCCTGGCCAACGCCGGCAAGGTCGGCGGCCAGCTGTCCAGCTGCTTCATCGACACGGTGGACGACAGCCTGCAGGGCATCTATGACTCCAACACCGATATCGCCCGCGTGTCCAAGCACGGTGGCGGCGTCGGCGCCTACCTGGGCTATGTGCGCAGCAGCGGCGCGCCGATACGGGGCGTGGCCAATTCCTCCGGCGGCGTGGTGCCGTGGATCAAGCAGCTCAACAACACCGCGGTGTCGGTCGACCAGCTTGGCCAGCGCAAGGGCGCGGTGGCGGTGTACCTGGACATCTGGCACCGCGATATCGAGGCCTTCCTGGATCTGCGCCTGAACAACGGCGACCAGCGCCTGCGCGCGCACGATGTGTTCACCTCGGTGTGCGTGCCCGACCTGTTCATGGAAGCGGTCGAGCGCCGCGCCGACTGGTACCTGTTCGACCCGCACGAGGTGAAGCAGGCCAAGGGCTGGTACCTGCAGGACTTCTACGATGAGACGCGCGGCGCGGGCAGCTTCCGCGACCGCTATGCCGAGTTGGTGGCCGATGAGCGCATCAGCCGCCGAACGGTGAAGGCGATCGATCTGTTCAAGCGGATCATGCTCAGCCAGTTGGAGACCGGCAATCCGTTCCTGTTCTACCGCGACGAGGTCAACCGCCGGAACCCGAACAAGCACGCGGGCATGATCTATTCCAGCAACCTGTGCACCGAGATCCTGCAGAACATGAGCCCGACGCGGATGATCCAGGAGATCGTCAGCGGCGACCAGATCGTCACCACGCGCCGCGCCGGTGACTTCGTGGTCTGCAATCTGTCCTCGATCAACCTCGGCCGGGCAATCAGTGCGCCGGATGACCTGCTGGCCACCGACGTGCTGGAGCGCCTGATCCCGATCCAGGTGCGCATGCTCGACAACGTGATTGACCTCAACGCGCTGCCGGTGCCGCAGGCCACCATCACCAACCGCAAGTACCGCGCCATCGGCCTGGGCACGTTCGGTTGGCACCACCTGCTGGCGCAACAGGCGATCCAGTGGGAATCACCGGATGCCGAGGATTTGGCCGACCGTCTCTACGAGCGCATCAACTTCCTGACCATCCAGGCCAGCGCGCAGCTGGCGAAGGAGAAGGGCAGCTACCCGATGTTCGCCGGCAGCGATTGGCACAACGGATGCTATTTCAGTGACCGCGGCTACAGCGGCGCCGCGTGGGACAGCCTGGCCCGCGAGGTTGCCACGCACGGCCTGCGTAACGGCTGGCTGCTGGCCGTCGCGCCGAACATGAGCACCGCGCAGATTGCCGGTTCCACCGCGTCGATCGACCCTATCTACAGCGCGTTCTACTACGAGGAAAAGAAGGACTTCCGGCGGCCGGTGGCGGCTCCGGGCCTGTCGCTGGAAACCTGGCCGTACTACGAGAAGGGGGCGTACAAGGTCGACCAGTTCGCCAGCGTGCGCCAGAACGCGCGCCGCCAGCGCCATGTCGACCAGTCGATCAGCTTCAACCTGTATGTGCCGAGCACGATCCGCGCTAGCACCCTGCTGGAGCTGCACCTGAGCGCCTGGCGCGAAGGCCTGAAGACCACCTACTACGTGCGCTCCAACGACATCGACATCAGCGATTGCGAGTGGTGCGCCAGCTGACCATCCACGGTAGCGCCGGGCCACGCCCGGCGAGCGCATCGCGCGGCCGTCGCACATTCCGCCGGGCATGGCCCGGCGCTACCCCCTGCAGGTAAGACCATGGCAACTCCCCTCGACCGCATCAAGATCCTCGAACCGCGCCATCCCAACCGCAGCACCGGCATCATCAACGGCCGTACCAGCGGCATCCTCAACTGGAACGATATCCCGTATCCGTCCTTCTATCGGGCCTACAAGGAGCTGTCGACCAACTTCTGGATTCCCGACGAGGTCGACATGAAGCTCGATGCCCGCCAGTACGGCGAGCTCAACGCACGTGAAAAGAACGCCTACGATTCGATCATCGGCCTGCTGGCCACGCTCGACTCACCGCAGACCCGTTTCATCTACAACGTCGCCGAGTACATCACCGACCCGGCCGCGCACGCCAATGCCGCGATCATCGGCCAGCAGGAAGTGATCCACAACGAGAGTTACAGCTATGTGCTGGCCTCGATCACCGACCTGCCGAACCAGAACCGCATCTTCGAGATCGCCCGCACCCACCCGACCATCATCAAGCGCAATGCGCCGATCATGGGCGCGTATGACGATTTCATGCGCGAGAAGACCGCCGAGACCCTGCTCAAGTCGCTGATCCAGTCCTCGATCCTGGAGGGCATCAATTTCTATTCCGGGTTCGCGTACTTCTACAACATGGTGCGGCAGAACCGCATGAACGGCACCGGCAAGATCATCAGCTTCATCAACCGCGACGAGCTGGCGCATACCAAATTCATCAGCGAGCTGATCCGCGCCATCATCGGCGAGAATCCCGAGCTGCAGACCAACGAGCTGACCGCCTACGTACACCAATCGTTCGAGCATGCCATCGAGCTGGAGACGCAGTGGTCGTCGGAGGTGCTGGATGGTATCGACGGCATCGACGTGGACGAGATGGTGCGCTACGTGAAGTACCGCGCCAACAAGATGGCCGGCATGCTCGGCATCGAGCGCCTGTACATCGACACCACCGACAACGTGATGCCGTGGATCAAGGCCTACGCCGACAACTTCACCGAGACCAAGACCGACTTCTTCGAGATGCGCAATGCAAGTTACAAGAAGACCAACGTCGACAACGGCTTCGACGATCTCTGAGCCTGGCGCCGTGCTGAGCATCCTGGTGGTGGTCGCCTCCCTGAGCGGCAACACCCGCGAACTCGGCCGGCAGATTGCCGAACGCTGCCGCGTTGCCGGTCATGCGGTGTACTGGCAGGAGGCCGACGACCTGCGCCAGGCACCGCCGCTGGCGGCCGATGAGGCCGACCTGGTGCTGCTGGGCTGCTGGACCGACAACGCCGGCCGCACGCCGGCGGAGATGAAGGCATGGGTGGCCGGCATCGCCGAGCGCGGCGAGCGGCCACGGCAGCTGGCGGTGTTCGGCACCGGCGAAACGCAGTGGGGGCAGGAGTACTACTGCGGCGCCGTGCACCGGCTGATCCGCTATTTCCGCAGCGACTATCCGCCGCTCGAGATCGAGCAGATGCCGCATGGCGAGCGTCACGCCGCAGCCATCGACGCCTGGACCGATACGGTCCTGGCCCACTACTGGAGCAACCCCGATGCAGATCATCGACGCCACCACGCCTGAGCAGTTCCAGCAGCTGCTGGCCGAACATCCGCGGGTGCTGGTGGATTTCCACAAGGACCAGTGCCCGGGCTGCCGGATGCTGGAGATGTCGTTGCATCGCGTGGCCAACAGCGTGGCGGGACAGGGCACGACCCTGCTGCGCGTGCAGCTGGAGGTGCTGGGTGAGGCGTTCTTCAGGGAGCTGGGACTGCGGCAGACGCCGACGCTGTCCCTGTTCCGTGATGGTAACGAACGCACGCGCCTGGCCGGGTTCCAGTCGCCGCAGCAGATCGAGGCCGCGATCGCGTTGCATTTGTAGAGCCGAGCCCATGCTCGGCTGCCGTTCGCGCGGTGAGCGATGAGTCGAGCATGGCTCGACTCTACAAGGGCATCCACGCGTGGCGTGGATCTACCGGGGCAGGGTCCGTGGTTTGGCGTCAGGCTCCGCTGAAGGTATCCACCAGCAGCTTCACGTTCAACACCACGATCACCAGCGCGATCACCCAGGCGATCGCGCCGAGCCAGCGCGGTGCCACCAGCGCCCCCATCGTCACCTTGTCGGTCACGATCCGCACCAGCGGGATGATCGCAAACGGCAGCTGCATCGACAGCACCACCTGGCTCAGCACCAGCAGCTTCACCGCGCCCTGGTCGCCGAACAGCAGGATCACCACCACCACCGGAATGATCGCCAGCGCGCGCGTGATCAGCCGACGCAGCCACGGCGGCAGGCGCAGGTGCAGGAAGCCTTCCATCACGATCTGGCCGGCCAGCGTGGCGGTCACTGTCGAATTCAGGCCCGAGGCCAGCAGGGCAATCGCAAACAGTGTCGCCGCCGCGCCCACGCCCAGCATCGGCGCCAGCAGCTGGTGCGCCTGCTCGATGTCTTCCACATCGAAACGGCCATTGGCATGGAACACCGCCGCCGCCAGGATCAGGATGCTGGCGTTGATGAACAGTGCCAGCGTCAGCGCGAGGGTGCTGTCGGTCACCGCCCAGCGCAGCGCGCTGCGACGGCCCTCGTCGGTGCGCGGATAGGCGCGGGTCTGCACGATGGAAGAATGCAGGTACAGGTTATGCGGCATAACCGTGGCGCCGATGATGCCGATGGCGATGTACAGCGCGTGCGGATCAGTCACTACCTGCGCGCGCGGAATGAATCCGCCCAGCACGTCCATCACCGGCGGTGCGGCCAGCGCGATCTGCACCATGAAGCAGCCGAAGATCACCATCAGCAGCGCGATCACGAAGGCTTCCAGCGCACGGAAGCCGCGGTTCATCAGCAGCAGGACCAGCAGCGTATCCAGCGCGGTGATCACCGCGCCCCACAGCAGCGGCAGGTCGAACAGCAGCTTCAATGCGATCGCGGTGCCGATCACCTCGGCCAGGTCGCAGGCGATGATCGCTGCCTCGCACAGCGCCCACAGCGCCAGGTTCACCGGCTTCGGGTACCGCGCGCGGCAGGCCTGCGCCAGATCCATGCCGGTGGCGATGCCCAGCCGTGCCGACAGCGCCTGCAGGATCACCGCCATCAGGTTGGAGATGAGGATGACCGACAGCAGCAGGTAGCCGAAGCGCGAACCGCCGGCGAGGTCGGTGGCCCAGTTGCCTGGGTCCATGTAGCCGACCGAGATCATGTAGCCCGGGCCGAGGAAGGCCAGCAGGCGGAACCACCAGTGCCCCTTGTCGGGTACCGCCACCGAGGCATTGAGCGCGCCCAGGCTGGCCGGGGTGGAGGCCGAAGGGTCGTGGGGCGCCAGGGTGTTCATGGGTCCGAATATAGCTCCTGCTATAGTCATTAGCAATGTGAAACAATCGTCTTTATCGCGTTACTGGTCCAGAATTCAGTTTCAAACCCGGAGTAGACCGGAAGGACAGGCGCAGGCGTGGGCAAGACCGACGATTCGACATCGCTGAAAAGCACCCCCTTGATCGAGGCTGAGCGCCAGGTCGAGAGCTTCCGGCAAGTGCGCGAAGCGCACCGGATGGAGCTGGTGGAGGACTATGTCGAGCTGATCTCGGACCTGCTGGCCGACGGCGGCGAGGCCCGCCAGGTCGACATCGCCACCCGCCTGGGCGTGGCCCAGCCCACCGTGGCGAAGATGCTGCGGCGCCTGGCCCGCGATGGCTGGGTGGTGCAGCGACCGTATCGCGGCGTGTTCCTGACCCCGGAAGGCGAGGCGCTGGCCCATGCCAGCCGCCAGCGGCACCAGACCGTGGAGCGTTTCCTGCTGGCGCTGGGCGTGGACCCTGACACGGCACGGCGTGATGCGGAGGGTATCGAGCACCATGTGAGCGAGCAGACGCTGGCGCTGTTCGAGGCGTTCGTGCGCAAGGCCGAGGGCGAGGCGCCGTATCGTTAGCGCCGGGCCATGCCCGGCGGGCGCGTCGCCGTGTTCATGCCTTTCGCCGGGCATGGCCCGGCGCTACCGTGGTTGGATGGCGCCGTTGGGGCAGCGCGCCTGTTCCTGCGCGCAGGCCCGTTTCGTCCATTCCTTCAACACCGCTTGCAGGCCTTCATAGCGCAGGCCTTGCCAGCCATTGGCCAGCACCGTGCCGTCGGCATCGATCAATACCAGATTCGGCGGTGCCAGCCCGGCCAATGCCTGCAGGGCCGGCATGCGCGCAGCGCGGCGCGGGTCAAGCACCGGCCACGGCATGTCCTGCGCGTGCATGTAGCGGCGCAGCGCGCTCTCGCTCTCATCCTGGCTGACGTACACCGCTTCGGTATCGGCGCCGGCTTGGCGCAGGGCATCACGCACGCTGCGCAGCGTGGGTACGAAGGCATGGCACGGTGCACACCAGTCGGCACCGAAGTACAGCGCCACCAGTTTCGGCGGCTGTGTCCATTGCATCGGTCGCAGCGAGCGCTGTTCCGGCCGCATCAGCGAGGCCGAGACCTGCGCGTGCAGGTCCGCAGCCATCGCCGGTGCGGCCAGCAGCACGGCACAGGCCAGCAACAACGCTCGCAGAGCTTCAGAACGCATAGCGCAGGTTGACGTACCACGAACGCGCGAAGCGCGGCCCGTAGACATAGTCGCTGTCACGCAGCGCGCCCACTTCCAGATCTTTCTGGCGCTGATCGAACACGTTCTTGACACCCGCGGCCACCGACACTTCCTGCTGCGCCTGCGCGCCCAGATGGCGGTGCCAGCGAGCACCAAGATCGGTGACCAGGAAGGAACGCGTACGGTGCAGCTCGCCCAACCGGTTGTTCAGCACCGACATCGGCCCGGTATGGCGCAGCGCGACGAAGGTTTCCCACGGCTCGGCGGGCATCCAGCTGAGCTGCGCCAGGCCGGTCCAGCGCGGGGTCTTCAGGTAGTCGCGGCTTTCGATGATGGTGTCGCCACCGTCGCCGGTGTCGTCGAAGATGCGCTGCGGTTCGCGGAAGCGCGAGCGGTACCACGAGGCACCGGCGGTCAGGCGCCACTGCGGCGACGGCTGCCAGCCGAGGTTGGTTTCCGCCCCCAGCACGTTGGAGCCGGAGGCGTTGTAGCGCAGCTGGCTCAGTTGTCCGTCATCGCCGCGCTGGATCTCGCCCAGCGCGAAGGTGTCGCGGATGCGTGCATAGGAGGCGGTAGCATCCCAGCTCCACACTGGATTGGCCGGGTCCGAGCGCCAGTCGAAGCCGAACAGGGTGGTCAACGCGCGCTCTTCCTTCAGGCCATCGGTGTTGCGCACGCGCACCTGCTCGCCACCCAGCGTATCGACGTGCACGTCCTCGACGAAGATCTCCGGTGCACGGAAGCCGGTGGCGATGCCGGCGCGCCATTTCAGGTTGGGCGTGGCCTGCCAGGCCAGGGCGATGCGCGGCGAGAACACCGCGCTGTCCAGTTCCGAGCTCTTGTCCACGCGTGCGCCCAGTACCAGGTCGACGTTGTCACGCAGGCTCCATTCGTCCTGGATGAAGGCGCCCAGGTTGTGGAAGGTTGCATCTTCCAGCACCGCCAGGCGCTGCCCGTCACCGGTGCGGTTGTCGTCGCGCAGCGCCTCGTGCTTGTACTGCACGCCGAAGGCCAGCGCGTGCGCGCCCAGCCGCCAGTTCAACTGGCTGTCGATGTAGTGCAGCGGGTTGTGGGTGCGGCCGTATTGGCGCCACGAACGCGAGGCCGCGCTGCCGGCCACGTTGGGATCCAGCTGCGACGGGTCATAGCCGGGTGCAGACGGATCGGTAACCACGTCGCCAAGACCGCCGTAGAAACTGTCGCGGTCGATGTCGGCGAAGGCGTAGGCCAGGCGGAAATCGACGTCGGCATTGACTTCCTGATCCCACGATACGCTGCCGCGCCGGTATTTCGTATCCAGCGATTCGGCGATGTTGGCCAGGTATTCGGGCTGATCCAGTCGATTGCCGCCACGCCGGGTTTCATCGGTCACCTGCAGGTCCAGGCGCAGCCGCGTGCCCGGCGTGGGCGCGTACCAGGCCTGCAGCCCGCCGACCTTGAGGTTCTTGCGGGTGATCTCGGTGTAGCCGTCACCGTTGTAGTCGATGCCGCTGTTCCAATTGCGCTGGGCAATCACTGAAAGCCCGGCGTCGGCATCTTTCGCCACCAGGTCCAGGCGCACGTCGGCATTCTTCTGCGGTGTGCCCTTCAGGACATCCACGCCGGCCTGCACATGGCCGCCGCTGCGCGCCGGCAGCGGCGGAATCAGGTTGATCACACCGGCCACCGCACCCGGGCCGTACAGCGCCGAGCCGCCGCCCTTGACCACTTCGATGCGGTCGACGAACCCGGCCGGGATCTGTTCCAGGCCGTACACGCTGCCCAGCGTGGACAACAGCGGGATGCCATCGAACAACAGCTGGTTGTAGGAACCGGGCAGGCCCAGCAGCTGTACTTCGCTGGTGTTGCAGTTCTGGCAGTTGCTTTCCACGCGCAGGCCGTTGATCAGTTCGGCGGCGCGCGAGAAGTCGGTGGCCGCGCGCAGCGCGATGTCTTCCTTGCGCAGCACTTCGGTGCGGATCGGGACATCGGATAGCAGGCGTTCGCTGCGGGTGGCGGTGCTGACCTTGACCTGCACGCGGTCCAGCTCGGTCGGCTTCGAGGTGGCGGCCAGTGCAGGCAGCGGCGCGGCCAGGGCAATGGCGGCGGCCACGGGCAGCCGATGGAAGAGGGGCGTGGCAACGGGCATGAGGGCGTCGTCCTTGGGAGAAGAAAGGCGGCGAGGGCGACCTGGCTGACGCATATTAAAGCAGCGGCTTATTAACATAGCAATTGCTATATAACGAGGCCGAGGCCATTGCGCGTGGGGCACCAGTCGAGTCAGATCATGCGAGTGTTATAACATTACATAATGCAACCACACCCCTGCCGGTGGTCATGTCCATAGGATGGAGTTGCCGTGTAGGCGCGGTCGGATCGTCAGCCGCGACGGAATGCGGCGGGGGTCCGGGCGCCAACGATGATCATGCGGATCATCGTGGAGATCTGTTCGACCAGTTCCGGATCCTTCTCCGGCGGCAGGTCCATGGCGGTGGCACCCATCGCGAACACCAGCCGGGTGATGGCCTTGGCCACCAGTTCCGGGGCATGCAGCACGGCGCCGTCCAGTGCAGCCAGGCGCACCAGGTCGTGCTGCAGCTCTTCTTCGAAATAGTGCAGTTCGCGTTCGACCGCATGCTTGAAGTCGTCCGAGCCGACCGCGCCTTCGCGCAGCAGCACGTGCAGCAGCTTGTCGTCGGCGCGCAGCTGTTCCATGAAGGTCTCCACGGAAACGCGCACCACGCTGGTGGCGGTAGACGTGGCGCGCTGGCGGGCCTCGCCGATGATGGTGCGCAGCGAGCGGCCGGCGGCGTCGATCAGCGCCACGGCCAGTTCGTCCATGTCGCGGAACTGCCGGTAGAAGCTGTTCGGCGCAATGCCGGCCTCACGTGCCACTTCGCGCAGGCTGAGCGTGGACAGGCTGCGGTGCGGCCCGATCAGCTTCAGGGCGGCGGCCAGCAGATCCTCGCGGCTCACCGTACGGCGGGCCGGGCTGTTGGCATCTTCAGACGTCGACAAGGCAGTGGCGGCGGCCATGGGGGTTCCGGTGGGGCGAGGCTGAATCATACCCAATCCGGTTCAATATACACATGTATACACAGGTGTATGTGCGCCCGTATAGTGCGCCCATGAGCGCTGTCGTCCGTCCGTCCCTGTTCTCTCCGTACCGCTGGGTCTCGCCGTCGCTGTTCGATTTCTGGGCGGGCCAGCTCAATCCCCTGTGGACCCTGCGCGAGCCGGTGGCCCGACTGGTCCGGCGCGAGCCGGCCGGCGAGGGCGCGGCGACCCTGGTCCTGCGCACCAACCGGCACTGGGCCGGCATGCGCGCCGGCCAGCACGTCACCCTGGGCGTCGAGATTGAGGGGCGCCTGTGGCAGCGCAGCTACAGCCCTACCGCACTGGGTCGGCGCGAGCTGGCGATCACCGTCAAGGCGATCGATGGCGGCCGGGTCAGCCAGCATCTGGTAAACCATGCACAGCCGGGCGAACTGTTCCGCCTCGATGCCGCCTTCGGCGAGTTCCATATGCCGGCCGCGGCGCCGGTGCTGCTGCTGGCTGCCGGCAGTGGCATCACGCCGATGCGCAGCCTGTTGCGCGACGCCTGCCAGCGCCCGCTGGCAGCACCGGTGGACCTGTTCTATTGGGAGCGCACCGCCGCCCATCTGCAGTTCCGTGATGAACTGCAGGCGCTGGCCGCGGCGCATCCGAACCTGCGCGTACATCTGCTGACCACCCGCGAGGGTGAGGCGCCGGCCGCGCGCATCGATACCCATGATCTGCAGGTGGCCGGCGATGACACGCCGCTGGCGCAGCGCCATGTGTTGGCCTGCGGTCCGGATGGCTTCGTTGCCGCTGCGCGTGAACGCCTGGCGCACCAGGTGGCTGGCTTCCAGGCCGAAGCCTTCACCCCGCCGGCGCCGCTGCGCGATGCCAGCAGCGAAGGCGAGGTGTCGCTGACGCTTGCGCGCAGTGGCCGCCAGCTGAGCGTGCCGCGAGGCCGCTCGCTGCTGGAAAGCCTGGAAGCGCATGGCATCAAGCCCAAGCACGGTTGCCGCATGGGCATCTGCAACACCTGCACCTGTGATCGCGTCAGTGGCGCCACCCGCCACCTTCGCACCGGCGACCTGCAGTCCGAATCGGCACAGCCGGTGCGGATCTGCGTGAGCGCACCGACCACCGACCTGACTCTGGATCTCTGAGGACGCCTGCCATGACCCGCGCTACCGACCGTGCCCTGAGCACCGCCGAGATGCATGCCTTCGGTGAGGAACTCGATGCGATCCGCGACCGTGTGATCGGCAGCCTCGGCGCCTCCGATACCCGCTACATCCGCCGTGTGGCTGCCGCCGTGCGATGGTTCGGCGTGGGTGGCCGTGGCCTGCTGTTCCTGGCAGCATTCTCGCCGCTGTTCTGGATGCCGCTGCTGTGGCCGGCCGCGATCACTGGCACGCTGCTGCTGGCGCTGTCGAAGATCCTGGAGAACATGGAGCTGGGCCACAACGTGATGCACGGCCAGTTCGACTGGACCGGTGACCCCAAGCTCAATGGCAACACCTACGAGTGGGACATCGTTGCCACCGCCGACAACTGGCGCAAGACCCACAATTTCCGCCACCACACCTACACCAATGTGCGTGGCATGGACGATGACATCGGTTATGGCCTGCTGCGCATCTTCCCGGAACAGCGCTGGAAGCCGTTCTACCTGCTGCAGCCGATCATCGCGCCGATCTTCGCGCTGCTGTTCCAGTGGGGTGTGGCCGCGCAGGACCTTCGCCTTGGCCGCTGGCTGAAGGGCCGCATCAGCGGCCGTGCGATGTGGCTGCAGACCCGCCCGGTGGCGCGGAAAATGGCTCGCCAGGTGCTGAAGGACTACGTGTTCTTTCCGCTGCTGGCCGGCCCGTTCTTCCTCACCGTGATGCTGGGCAACCTGGTGGCCAACGGCCTGCGCAACATCTGGACCTACGTGATCATCTTCTGCGGCCACTTCACCGCCGAGTCGGAAACCTTCCCCAAGGAGTGCCTGCGCAATGAGTCGCGCGGCCACTGGTACCTGCGCCAGCTGCGCGGTTCGTCCAACATCAGCGGTGGCTTCCTGATCAACGTGCTGTCGGGCAACCTCAGCCACCAGATCGAGCACCATTTCTACCCGGATCTGCCGGCCAACCGCTATGCGGCCATCGCCAAGGAAGTGAAGGACATCTGCCGCCGTTACGGCCAGCACTACAACAACGGCTCGCTACCGCGTCAGTTCGGCCAGGTGGTCTGGCGCATCCTGCGTCACGCGTTCCCGAGCAAGCCGCGCCGCCTGCCGATGCCGGACATCATGTCCGCACCGGCATCGGCCAACGCGGGCTGATCGACTCAGCCCGCCTTCGCCAGGGCCGCCTGTTCGCGGTCCAGGCGTCGCAGGAACACCTGCATTTCCTTGCGTGCCTGCTGGTCGCCCTTGCTGCCGGCCACGCTCAAGCCACGCTGCCATGCTTCGCGCGCCGCCTGCGGCTGGCCACTGGCCAGCCAGGCCTTGCCCAGCAGCTTCCACGCCGCCGAGTACTGCGGATCAAGCACCACGCAACGGCCCAGATGGGTGGCCGCGCGCACAGGGTTGCCGGCATCCAGCCAGCCCTTGCCCAGGCCGAAGCGCAGCAGCGCGCCGTCCTTGCCGGCGGCGAGCATGCATTCCAGGGCTTCGATGTTCATCCGCGCACCTCCACCAGCAGTTCGGTGGGGCCGGGCTGGAAGCGGCCACGATGGAACAGCAGCGGCGCGCCGCCGTTCTCGTGCACTTCGATGATGCGGCCAGCCAGCAGCAGATGATCACCCACCGGCCACTGTGCGTGGCGGGTACAGGTGAGGTGGGCGACCGCACCGGCGATGCGTGGTGGGGCATCCTCGTCATCATCCAGCAATGCCAGGCCGTCGAAGCGGTTGCGTACCTGCGGATCGGCAAAGCGCCGCGCCAGTGCTTCCTGGTCGGCCGCCAGCACGCTGATCGCAAAGCGGGTGGCGCGCTGGAAGGTGGACAGGCTCTGCGCGTGCAACGCCAGGTTCCACAGCACCAGCGGCGGCTGCAATGACACCGGCACGAACGAATTGATGGTCAGGCCGATGGGTTTGCCCTGCGCATCGCGGGTGCAGACGATGGCCACGCCGGTAGGAAAGTGGCCGAGCAGCCGCCGCAGGGCCCGCGGCGGCATCTCGACCGACGGCACCGGGGCCGGGGAGGGGAAGACCCCCGCCCACGGCCCGGCGTACGGCAGTGTCTCGCCGCTCATGAGGCCCTGGCCTGGCGGTAGCGCCGGCCGACCTCGGCCCAGTTGATGATGTTGAAGAACGCACCGATGTAGTCCGGGCGACGGTTCTGGTAGTGCAGGTAGTAGGCGTGTTCCCAGACATCCAGTGCGAGGATCGGGGTGTTGCCGGACAGGCCCACGGCTGCACCCATCAGCGGGCTGTCCTGGTTGGCGCTGCTTTCCACCTGCAGGCGGCCATCGCGATCGCTGGTCAGCCAGGCCCAGCCGCTGCCGAAGCGGGTCTGCGCCGCCTTGGTGAAGGCCTCCTTGAAAGCATCGAAACCGCCGAGGTCACGGTCGATGGCGGCGGCCAGTTCGTCATCGGGTGCACCACCGTTGGTGCTGAGCACGGTCCAGAACAGGCTGTGGTTGGCGTGGCCGCCGCCGTTGTTGCGGATGGCGCCGCGCTGCGCCTCGGGCACGGCATCGAGGTTGGCGATCAGCGCCTCGACCGGCTGCTCGGCGATGCCGGCCTGCTCGATGGCGGCGTTGAGGTTGTTGACGTAGGCCTGGTGGTGCTTGCTGTGGTGGATCTCCATCGTGCGCGCATCGAAATGCGGCTCAAGGGCGTCGTAGGCGTAGGGGAGCGGGGGAAGCGAGTACGACATCGAAGCAATCTCCGTGGGGAAGGCCAGAGGGCAGGCCGTGGGGAGACTGTTATCGCACCTCAACATTGGTTGAGGTCAAGGGGCGGGATTGAGGTGCGTGCGCGTTCATCGCTTTGATTCTTCCTGCAGGACAGCACGAGCGAAATGGTAGTGCCGGCCGCTGGCCGGCATGCCGGCAAGGTCGGGTTGCCGGCCAGCGGCCGGCACTACCAGAACCCGCTTTTCGAACCTCACCGGCGCGCTGAAGTGCTGCCCGCGCTCGCAGGAAACGGTCCGGTGGCGGGGGGGGAGGGGCTGGCCGGGACCGTTGGCGCCATGGATGGCGCCATCGAGCCCCCAAGGATGGGATTACGGCGTGTCCCGGCCAGCCCCTTCCCCCGCCACAACCGGTATCAACAAAGGCGCCGGCAGGCGAACCAGCCGCCGGCGTTTTCATCAACTCAACTCAACCAATCCTTGCAGGCGCCATCCACCTGCTCCCCGCACGCCTGCTGCATCCGCTGCTGCAACCGCGCCAGCGTCTCCGCGCCCTGGTGCTTGCCGCTCCACGCCTTCAACTGCCCGGCCAAGCGCTCGAAGCGTTGGCGGGTGCGCTGGTGGTAGCCCGACGGCTGTGCCTCCAGCTCGGCGATCAGCGAGGCGGTCGCCTGCTCGATGCGTGGTGCATCGTCCGGTGCCAGCTTCAGCAGGCCTTCCACATACAGCACGCCCCACTGCACGCGGGTGGCCGGGCCCTGCGCACCGTCGTAGGCACGCTTCAACCACTCCAGCGCACCGGCGGTGTCGCCGCGCTGCTCGGCCAGTTCGGCCAGCTCGGGCATGTAGTAGTACGGCTGTTCGCTGCGCTTCAGTTCCGCCAGCAACAGCGACTCGGCGCCTGCGTCGTCGCCGACCTGGCGTAGTGCGTAGACCGCGCTGCTGATCGTGGCCTGGCGCGCATGCGCATCGGTGGCGGCAGCGTCGGCAGCAGCCACGCGCTGCTTGACCCGATCAACCAGGGCCGCGGGCAATGCGCCCTTCGGCTGCTGCTGGCGGGCCAGCGACACTTCGGTCAACGCACGCGACAATGCGTCGTCGGCGCGGTCGCCGCGCTCGGCGTCTGCCCGCTCCAATGCCACCAGCAGCTGCTGTCCCAGCGTGTTGCTGGTGGCCGGCCCGGCACTGGCCTGCTTGACCAGCTGCACGCCTGCATAGCCCAGCAACTCACGGTTGCGGCGGACTTCGGCGGGCTGCGCCAGCACGGCCTGCAGCAGCTCGCGTACTTCGGTGGGCGAGGCATCGGGCTTTTCGGCCGTTGCCAAGGCCAGCAGGGCGAAGCGGCGCTGCAGGGCAGCGTCGGGTGCGGCCTTGGACAACTGGCGCAGCACATCCTCGCTGCTGCGCTCGCCGGCCAGGCGGTTGGCGTCCACTTCCCAGCCGTAGTCGCCCAGCACCTGCCAGTCTTCTGCGGCCAGTCGGTCCGGCGTTGCCAACGCGGTGGCCAAGGTGGCGGCAACAGCACTGCGGCGGCCTGCGGCGACGGTCAGTGCCCGGGTCAGTTCGGTGGCATCATTGCCGCCGGCCACGCGGGTGATTTCGTTGCGCTTTGGGTCCAGCACGATCAGGGTCGGATAGCCGCGTACGCCGAAGCGCTCACCCCAGGCTTGCGCACCTTCCTCGTCGCCATCCAGGTAGACGGGAACGAATTTGCTGGTCAGCGCGATGAAGGCCGGGTCCTTGAACAGGCCGGCCTTGAGCTGGTTGCACGGCGGGCACCAGACCGCGCCCCAGTACAGCAGCACCGGCTTGCCGCTGTCGGTGGCCTCGGCGAAGGCATCGTCCACATCGTCTTGGCGCCAAGCGATTGCCTTGGCCGGCGCGGGCACCTCGGCGGAGTTGGCGATGGAAACCGGGGCCGGGGTGCAGGCGCTCAGCGCCGAAGCCAGCAGCAACACGGAAAGCGCGACGCGCATCGGCGGCATCTCGAAGGGGGGACAGTCCATTGTAGGAATGGCCGGGGAGTGTGCTGATTCAGTTTGTTTATATCGGCCGTGCAGCGGGGCATGACACCCGCTGCCCTCAGGCGGCTGCCCGCACCATCTGCTGGTACACCAGCCCGTTGAACTCGCCGACATCACCATCCAGCACGAAGCCATAGCGCAGGTAGGTAGGCACTGCGTTGAGCGAGGCGCGCACGGTCAGCACCGGTGTGCGCAGGTGCGGCAGCACGGCTTCGAACAGGGCATGGCCGATGCCCTGGCCCTGGCAGGCGGGATCGACGAACAGCATCGCCAGGTGGCGGCCTTCCTTCAGCTCTACCACGCCGACGATGCGGCCATCCTGCTCCGCCACCAGGATGTGGTTGTCACCCTGCAGGCGTGCAGCGAACGCATCGGCGGCGGCGACACCGCCGAACGTAGCAATGCCGGCCGCGCTGAGCGAGGGCGCGACGGCCGCAGTGAATGCGGCCAGGCATACCGCGCTCATCGCGGGCAGGTCATCGATGTGGGCGGGGCGGATCCTCGGCATGCAGCGTTTTTCCTGTGGCGTGTGGCGTGTCATCGTCGCCGGTTGCCTGCACGCTAAGCTGGTCCCATGAGTGAATTCAATCTCGCCTACGATTCGTTGTTTCCGCAACAGGGACTGAGCCTGGGCCTGATGACGCCCGTTGCGGCGCATGGGCTGGCCGATCCGCGTGAGGCGCGACGTATCGCGCGACTGGCCGATGACCTGGGCTTTGCCGCGTTGTGGACGCGCGACGTGCCGCTGATGGTGCCGCAGGGTCCGGACGCGACAACGAGCGCGTTGGACGACCCGTTCCTGTGGCTGGGCATGCTGGCTGCGGCGACCGAGCGCATCGTGGTCGGCAGCGCGGCCATCGTGCTGCCATTGCGCCATCCGCTGCAGGTGGCGAAGTCGGCCTTGAGCCTGGACCGGATCAGCGACGGCCGCTTCGTGCTGGGCCTCGGGTCTGGCGATCGGCCGGAAGAGTTCGCGGCATTCGGCGAATACCTGGAGGGCAGGGCGGCGACGTTCCGTGAGCGCTGGACCTTGTTGCGCGCGGCGTTGTCACCGGAGGCTGAAGAAAGGGTCGCGGTAGTGCAAGCCACCGGTGGCTTCGACGTACTGCCGGCCCCGGCCACGCGCATTCCGATGCTGGTGGTGGGCACTGCGCGGCAGAGCCTGCAGTGGATCGCACGCGAAGCCGAAGGCTGGGCCACCTATCACCGCGAAGAGGCCGCGCAGGAAGGGCGCATCGGCCTGTGGCAACAGGCGCAGGCGCAAGGCGCTGGGCCAGGCAAGCCGTTCGTGCAGTCGATGCTGCTGGATCTGCAGGCCGATCCGCACGCACCGCCCGAGCCGCTGCCACTGGGCCTGAAGGTCGGCCGCGACGGCTTGCGTGACTACCTGCTGCGCGTGCATGCGCAGGGCGTGGGGCACGTGATGTTCAACCTGGTCGACAACGGGAGGCCGATGGACGCGGTGCTGCGCGAAATTGGAGAGCAGGTGCTGCCGGATGTGCTTCGGTAGGTGTCCACCTTGGTGGACACGCCGTGTTGCTGATGACGGTGCGCCCGCCGGGCATGGCCCGGCGCTACCTGCCGCGGCGTGCATCTGCGTATCATTTGCATTTGATATCCCGATGCCGGAGTCCCTTGTGACCCAACGTTCCCCCATGCACCCGACCGGACGCCTGTTCGCAGCGGTCGCTTTCATCGAGGCCGTAACCTGGGCCGGCCTGCTCATCGGCATGTGGATGAAGTATGGCCCCATGACCAACGTGGCGCTGGTGAAGCTGTTCGGGCCCCTGCACGGCGTGGCCTTCCTGGTGTACGTGGCGGTCACGCTGTTTGCGGCGGTGCGCCTGCGCTGGCCGTGGTGGGCCAGTGCCTTGGCCCTGCTGGCGGCCATCCCGCCGTTGGTGACGCTGCCGCTGGAGTGGTGGTTCAAGCGCCGTGGCCTGCTGGGCCTGCGTGCAATGCGCTGAACCCACTGTTGCATGCTCATTCAAGAGAATGGGTATCAAATGCAAATACGAGCCGTTATCATTTGAGGGTGGCATCCGGTCCTGAGTGGGGCGGGTGCCGGGCGGGGCGTGCAGACGCGCCCGGCCAATCCTTTCCTGTTACGGCTGGTGTTTCATGCACGCACGTCCCGTCGTTCCCGGCTTGCCGGCGCTGGTGTTGGCTGCCCTGATCGGCACCATGGCGATGATGTCCTTCGTCGCTGTGATCGGTCCGGTGGTCCGCATGCTCGGGCTGTCCGAGTGGCATGCCGGACTGTCGGTCACCGCCGCGGGCGTGTTGTGGATGCTGGCCGCGCGCCCCTGGGGCCAGCTCAGCGACCGCATCGGCCGCAAACGCGTGCTGATGCTGGCGATGAGCGCCTACACCGTGGTCTATATCGCGCTGGCGGTGTTCATCGATGTCGCCCTGCAGGCAGTGCCGCCGGTGCTGGTGTCAGTGCTGGTGCTGGTCGGTGCGCGTGGCCTGATCGGCCTGTTCTACGCGGCTGTGCCTCCTACCGCAGCGGCGCTGATCGCCGACAGGGCACCCACCGGACAGCGTGCAAAATTCCTCGCCCGCCTGGGCAGTGCCAACGCGCTGGGCATGGTGCTCGGCCCGGCCGCCGCGGGCTGGCTGGCCTATACGAACCTGTCGCTGGCGCTGTACGTGGCCGCGCTGCTTCCGTTGCTGGCACTGGCATTGCTGGCCTGGCGCCTGCCGGCTACACCGCCCGTGGTGGGCGCGTCCGCACAGCGCCGCACGCCGATGAGCCGCCTCGACGCGCGCCTGTGCCTGCCGCAGCTGGCAGCGTTCATCGCCATGGTCTCGGTGACCATCGCGCAGGTCACGGTCGGCTTCTTCGCAATTGATCGCCTGGGTCTGGATGCGGCGACCGGCGCGCGCATGGCCGGCATTGCACTCACCGCCGTTGGCGTCGGCCTGATCCTGGCGCAGGCGCTGGTGATGAAGCTGGAGGTGCATCCACGTCGCTGGATCGTCCTCGGCGCTCTCATTTCCGGCATCGGCTTCACTTCGGTGGCGGGCGTGCAGCAGGCCTGGCAATTGCCTGCGGCGTATGCGCTGGCTGCGTTCGGCATGGGCTTCGTATTCCCCTCGTTCCAGGCGCTGGCCGCCGATGCGGTAGAGGCGCACGAGCAGGGCGCCGCCGCAGGCACCGTGGCGGCCGCGCAAGGGCTGGGCATGGTGGCCGGGCCGATGCTCGGCACGCTGTTGTATCGCGGCGGGCCAAGCCTGCCTTACCTGCTGGTGGGCGCGCTGCTGCTGTTGCTGTGCGCGCTGGCTGCAGCGCATCGGATGAAGGAGACCCCATGAACGATTCCCTGATGCAGGGCGCGTGGCCGGAGGCTGCGCCAGCACCACAGCAGAGCACCGACGACGCGTCGCTGTTCCTGCTGCAGCATGCCGGCCAGCACGTGCACGCCCGCGGTTGCCGCGCCACGTTGCCAGCCGGTGCACTGGCGACGTTGGCAGAACGCGTTTCGGCGTTCTTTGCCCAGCAGCGTGGCGGCCCGGGCCTGCTGGTTGGCGCGGTGCCGTTCGAGCCGCGTGCCGACGATGCGCTGTACCAGCCCGAGCGCCTGCTGCCGGCGCTGGCACTGCAGCCGCAGGCCGCACCGCCGCTGGACGGCGCCCTGCGGGCCGAACCTGTGCCGCAGGACTATGCCGCTGCAGTCGCTGCGGCAGTGCAGGCCTTGCGTGCGCCCGAGCAGAACCTGCACAAGGTGGTGCTGGCGCGCAGCCTGCTGGCACGCACCCGCCAGGCGCTTTCTCCGGACGTGCTGCTGGCACGCCTGGGCGCGGATCCGTCGGTGGCGACCTACGCGGTGCCGCTTCCGGTGGAGCTGGGCCAGGCGCCGGCCTGGCTGGTGGGCGCGACGCCGGAACTGCTGCTGCGCAAGCGAGGCGCCGAACTGTTGTCGCATCCGCTGGCCGGTTCCGCGCGGCGCAGTGCCGATGCCGCCGAGGACGAGCATGCGGCGCAGGCGCTGCTGGCCTCGACCAAGGACCACGACGAGCACCGCCACGTGGTCGAAGCCATCGTCGAAGGCCTGGCACCGTACTGCAGCCACATCGATGCACAGCCGCGCCCGTTGCTGCATGCCACCGCCAGCATGTGGCACCTCGGCACCCGCATCCACGCCACGCTGAAGGATCCGCAGACGTCAGCCGCCGAACTGCTGGCGCAGCTGCACCCTACGCCGGCGGTCTGCGGTACGCCGCGGTTGGCGGCGCTGCAGCGCATCCGCGAGCTGGAACCGGTGCCGCGTGGCTTCTATGCCGGCGCCGTGGGTTGGTTGGACGCGCAGGGTGACGGCGACTGGTACGTGGCGATCCGCTGCGCGCGCCTGCAGGGCACGCAGCTGCGCCTGTATGCCGGTGCCGGCATCGTCGCCGAGTCACACCCCGAGGCCGAGGTGGCCGAAACCGCAGCGAAGTTCGCTGCCCTGTTGAACGCGCTGGGTGTCCATGAATCCGCGCCCGCCATCGAGCCTGCCGCATGAGTACCTCCACTGACGCTTCCCGCCTGCCGCTGCAGCAGGTGTGGCCCGACACGCTGGTGGCGCGCTATCGCGAAGCCGGTCACTGGCGTGGCGAGACCTTCCCGGGTTTCCTGCGCGAGCGTGCAGAACGCTATGCCGATGACATCGCGGTGGTCGCCGGCGACGTACGCCTGAGCTATGCGCAGCTGTGGCATGAGGCTGGCCGCATCGGTGCGGGCCTGCTGGCGCTCGGCCTGCAACCTGGCGAACGGGTGCTGGTGCAGCTGGGCAATACCGCCGGGTTCATCGCCACGGTCTGCGGCCTGTTCCGCGCCGGCCTGGTGCCGGTGTATGCGTTGCCGGCGCACCGCATCACCGAGCTGGTCCACTTCGCCAACAAGGCGGAAGCCAGTGCCTACATCACCACCACACTGCACGATGGCTTCGATCATCGCGGGTTGGCAAGGGCGCTGCAGGCCGAAGTGCCGGCGGTTCGCCATGTGGTGATCGACGGCGATGCGGCGGAGTTCATCGCGCTGGAGGCACTGCAGGGCGATCGCAGCCAGCTGCCGTCCGATCCGGACCCGCAGTCGGTGGCGTTCCTGCAGATTTCCGGAGGCAGCACTGGGCTGTCCAAGCTGATTCCACGCACGCACGACGACTACATCTATTCGTTCCGTGCCAGCAATCAAATCTGCGGCATCGACCGCGACAGCGTCTATCTGGTCGCGCTGCCGGCCGCGCACAATTTCCCGATGAGCTCGCCCGGTTTCTTCGGCGCGTTGTACGCCGGCGCCCGCGTGGTGCTCAGCCCGGGCCCCGGCCCGGATGCGGCCTTCCCGCTGATCGCACGGGAGCGGGTGACCTGCTGTGGGCTGGTGCCGCCGCTGGCGTTGCTGTGGGCGCAGGCCGCCGCCACCAGCAGGCATGACCTGACCAGCCTGCAGGTATTGCAGGTAGGCGGCGCCAAACTGGTGCCGGAAGCCGCACGACGGGTGATCGATGGCCTTGGCTGCACGCTGCAGCAGGTGTTCGGCATGGCCGAAGGCCTGGTCAACTACACACGGCTGGATGACCCGGAAGAACTGATCGTGGCCTGCCAGGGGCGACCGATCAGCCCGGATGACGAGGTGCGCGTGGTCGATGACCATGACCAGCCGGTGGCCGAAGGCGAGGTGGGGCGCCTGCTCACCCGTGGCCCGTACACCATCCGTGGCTACCACAACGATGCGGTGGCCAATGCGCGCTCGTTCACCGACGACGGCTTCTATCGTACCGGCGACCGTGTGCAGCAGCTGCCCGGAGGCTACCTGGTGGTGCAGGGCCGTGCGGGTGACCACATCAACCGCGCTGGCGAGAAGATCTCCGCCGAAGAGATCGAAGATCATCTGCTGGCGCACCCCGGCGTGTTTGACGCCGCCGTGGTCTCCATTCCCGATGAGTATCTGGGCGAGCGCAGCTGTGCCTTCGTGATCGCGCAGGGCGAGCCGTTCAAGGCCCCGGCACTGAAGGCCTGGATGCGCGGGCGCGGCCTGGCGGCGTTCAAGGTGCCCGACCAGGTCGTGTTCGTCGACAGTTTCGATACCACTGCGGTCGGCAAGATCAGCCGCCGCGAACTGCGCGCGCAATTGCGTGCGCGTCATCTGCAACAGACAGGAGGAACGCGCTGATGGCGCTGCCCCGTATCACCGATTATCCCTTGCCGACTGCCGCCGAACTGCCGCAGGCGCGTGGCCCGTGGCGCCCGCAGCGCGATCGTGTCGCGCTGTTGGTGCACGACATGCAGCGTTACTTCCTGGCCGCCTTCGACGCCGGCAATGCACCGCTACGGCCGGCCGTGTACAACATCGCACGGCTGCTGGCGCATTGCCGCGCGCACGGCATTCCGGTGTTCTACACCGCCCAGCATGGCGACCAGGACCGCCGTGACCGTGGCCTTCAGGCTGACCTGTGGGGGCCGGGCATGCGCCGCAGCGCCGATCACGAACCGATCATCGAAGCACTGGCACCGCAGCCAGGGGAGCACGTGCTGGTGAAGCACCGCTACAGCGCGTTCCAGCGCAGCAACCTTGAAACGCTGATGCGGGTGCGCGGCCGTGACCAGCTGCTGGTGACGGGCGTGTATGCCCATATCGGCTGCACCGCGACCGTCGTCGAGGCCTTCCAGCGTGATATCGAGGCCTTCATCGCCGCCGATGCGGTGGCGGACTTCTCGCGCGCCGACCACGATCAGGCGCTGCACTGGATCGCACGCACCAGCGGGGTGCCGATGACCACCGGCCAGCTGCTGGAGGTGCTGTGATGGCTGCCACGGGTGAGGTGCTGGATCTGGAGCGGATGCGTGCCGATGTGGCGCGCGTGCTGGAGTGCACACCGGCCGAGATCGGTGACGACGACAACCTGATCGACCTGGACCTGGATTCGATGCGCATGCTCGGCCTGGTCCTGGCCTGGGGCAACACCGGCCTGCCGCTGGAGTTCTCGCAGTTGGCCGAACACACCACGCTGCGCCAGTGGTGGAACGTGGTGCAGGCGCTGCAGGCCGCGCAGAACGCATGAACGCCGCCGCGCTGGCCACGCCGGTGGCATTGACCGAGGCCCAAGCGGGACTGTGGTTCGCACAGCGGCTGGCACCGGACAACCCGTCATTCAATACCGCGCACGCGGTGTGGATCGATGGCCCGCTGGACGTGGCCGCGTTCGTCGCAGCGGCAGACCAGGCTGCAGGCGAGGCCCAGGCCTTAGCACTGCGCTTTGCTGAAGGGGCCGGTGGCCAGCCGCTGCAGTGGCATGACCCCGCACACGTGCCGTTGCTTTCGGTGCGTGATGTGTCCACCGAGACGGATCCCGCCGCTGCGGCACGCAACCTGATGCACGCCGACCGGCTGAGCCCGGTCGATCCCACCCGCGACCGGATCAGCCAGCAGGTGCTGCTTGAACTGGGCGGGCAGCGTTGGGTCTGGTACCTGCGCGTGCATCACCTGGCGGCCGATGGTTACGGCATGGCGCTGTTCACTGATCGCGTGTGCGCGTTGTATGCCGGTCGTACGGGTGAGCCTCTGCCGGGGCTGGCGGGGGTGCTGGCCGACGATGCTGCTTATCGTGCCGACCCGCGCCGCACGCAGGCCGGGCAATGGTGGCGCGAGCACATGCAGGGTGCACCGGCGGGCATGGGCCTGGCCGGTACGCTCGCGGCCAGTGACGACGCGCTGCGCTGGGTGCAGCCGCTCGATGCGGCATTCCGTGAGCAGTTGCTGCAGGCATCGGTACGTTGGTTGCAGCCCTGGCCAGACGTGCTGGCCGCGTTGTCGGCCGAGTACCTGCGGCGGATGAGCGCGGCCGATGAAGTGGTGCTGGGCGTGCCCTACATGGGCCGGCTCGGCAACGCGTCGGCACGGGTACCGGCGATGGTGATGAATGTGTTGCCGCTGCGCGTGGCCGCCGGCGAGGGCAGCGTCGAATCCTTTACCCGCAGCCTGGGCCGGCAGCTCAGCCAAGGGCGCAAGCACGGCCGTTACCGAGGCGAGCAACTGCGCCGGGATCTGGGCCTGGTGGGCGCGCAGCAGCGCCTGCACGGTCCCATGGTGAATGTGCAGCCGTTCTACAAGCCGCTGGCGCTGACGGGCGTGCAGGCGACGCTGGAGGTGCTCTGCACCGGGCCGGTGGATGACCTGACGCTGGGCTTCCGTGGCGATGGCCAGCGTCTGCTGGATCTGGAGATCGAGGCCAATCCCGCGCTGTACAGTCGCGAGGATGTCGAGGCACACGCGGCACGGTTGCTGCATTTCGTGTCGGCGGCACTGCAGGCTGACGATATCGCAGCCGTGCCTCTGGCAACGCCCGAGGAGGCGCAGCAGGTGCTGCAGGAATTCAATGCCACCGCGCACGCGCTTCCTGAGACCACACTGGTTGAACTGCTGCAGCAGGGCATGGATCGGGACCCGCACGCGCCTGCGCTGGTGTTCGGCGACACTACGCTGGACTACGTAGCGCTGGAAGCGCGCAGTTTCGCGCTGGCGGCACAGCTGCGGGCGATGGATGTCGGCCCGGGCAGCGTGGTGGCGGTGGCATTGCCGCGCTCGCTGGAGCTGGTGACCGCGCTGGTCGCGGTGCTGCGCGCAGGCGCGGCCTACCTGCCGTTGGACCTTGCTCATCCGGACGAGCGCCTGGCGCGTATTCTCGCCTCGGCACAGCCGGTGTGCGTACTGGCTGCGGCGGACGTATCGGCGCGCGTGGCCGGCGTACCGGTGCTCGCGCCGGAGCAGTGGACTGCGCTGAGTTTTGCCGCACCGTGGGCCGATCCGGCACCTGACGATGCGGCCTACGTGATCTATACCTCCGGCTCGACCGGCGAGCCCAAGGGCGTGGTCATCGAACACCGTGCCATCGTCAACCGCCTGCTGTGGATGCGCGAGCACTACGACATCCGCGCCGATGACCGCGTGCTGCAGAAGACCCCGGCAACCTTCGATGTGTCGGTCTGGGAGTTCTTCCTGCCGCTGCTGTGCGGGGCCACGCTGGTGGTCGCCGGGCCGGACGCGCATCGCGATCCCACTGAACTGGCGCGGCTGATCCGCGAGCATGGCATCACCACGGCGCATTTCGTGCCATCGATGTTGGATGCCTTCCTCGCTGCACCGGCCTCCGAAGGGCTGCAGCTGCGACGGGTGTTCACCAGTGGCGAGGCGCTGGATGCTTCGTCCCGCGACGGCTTCCACGCGCGTGTGCACGCCGAGCTGCACAACCTGTATGGCCCGACCGAAGCTGCGGTGGACGTCAGCTACTGGCCGGCGTCGGCGCAGGATCGTTCGCGGCCGGTGCCGATCGGCTTCCCGGTCTGGAATACCCGACTTTACGTGCTGGACGCGCGGATGCAGCCGGTGCCGGTCGGGGTGGCCGGTGACCTTTATCTGGGCGGTGTGCAGCTGGCGCGCGGCTATCTCGGTCGCGAGGACCTGACCGCCGAGCGCTTCCTCGCCGATCCGTTCCTGCCTGGCGAACGCATCTATCGCACCGGCGACGTGGCGCGCTGGCGCGCCGATGGCGCGGTCGAGTACCTGGGCCGCAGCGACCATCAGGTGAAACTGCGCGGCCTGCGCATCGAGCTGGGCGAGATCGAGGCGGCACTGCGCGAGCTGCCTGGCATGGAGCGCGTGGAAGTACTGCTGCGCCAGGACGCGCCCGGCGATGCCCGGCTGGTGGCCTATGTGCCAAGCGCGCTTGCCGACCCCGTCATGCTGCGCAGCCACCTGGCCACGCGCGTGCCGGATTACATGGTGCCTTCGGCGTTTGTCGGCGTGGACTACTGGCCGGTGACCGCCAACGGCAAGCTCGACCGCAACGCATTGCCGAAGCCACCGCAACTTGAAGTTGCCGGCTTGGCGCCGCGCACGCCGTTGGAAGAGGAGCTGGCGTTGCTGTTCGCACAGGCGCTTGGGCGTGAGGCGCCGGTGGTGGTGGATGCGGACTTCTTCAGTCTCGGCGGTGACTCGCTGTCGGCGGTGCACCTGCTGCTGGCCATCGAGCAGCGCTGGCGCTGTGATCTGGGTCTGGGTGCCTTGTTTGCCCAGCCCACCGTGGCCGCGCTGGCAGTTCGCATTGCCGAGCCGCCCGCGCTGGCCGATCACGCACTGGGGCCGGTAATCGCGCTGGCCGCGACCGAAGCGGCCGGGTCCACGCCGCTGTTCGTGCTGCACCCGGCCGGTGGCATCGCCTGGAACTACCGCACCCTGGCCCGGGCACTGCAACCAGCCCGCCCGGTGTATGGCCTGCAGTCGCCGGCACTGGACGCGCGGCTGCCACTGCCGAGCAGCATCGAGGCGATGGCCAACGATTACGTACAGCGCGTGGTCGCACTACAGCCGAAGGGGCCGGTGCATCTGCTGGGCTGGTCGGTGGGCGGCATCCTGGCCCAGGCGATGGCGGTGCGGCTGCATGAGATCGGCCGCGACGTCGGAGAGCTGGTGCTGCTGGACGCCTATCCCAGCGAGTGCTGGCGGGCCGAGCCGGAACCCGATGCCATCGCTGCATTGCGGGCACTGCTGGCGATTGCCGGTCATGACCCGGATGCGCATCCGGAACTGGACAGCCGGGAACGCATTCTCGCGTTCCTGCGACGTGGTGGCAGTGCACTCGGCAGCTTGCCGGATGTGGTGCTCGATGGCGTGGTGCGCGCCGTGACCGGCACCAATCGACTGATCCGTGAACATATCCACCGGCCGTTCGATGGCACGCTGGTGCATGTGCGTGCGGGCCGGGATCACCAGGCGCGGCCACAGTTGCAGTCGGCGTTGTGGCGGGCACACGCGCGCAGGGTGCAGTCGTTGGAACTGCCGTTTCTGCATGCAGAACTGACCGGCCGCGATGCGGTGGCGCAGCTGGCGCCGTGGTTGTCGGCGCGGTTGCGCCAATGGGACGAGCAGCAGGAGATCGCAGCATGCAGTTGACCGGCTTTGAAGGCCGCGTGGCACTGGTGACCGGCGCTGCCGGCGGCATCGGCGAGGCACTGGTACGGTTTCTGGCCGTGGCCGGTTGCACCGTGGTGGCGACCGATCGCGAGGCGCCGCGCGTGTCAGATACCCGGGTGACGTCGTTTGCACTCGATGTAACCGACAGCGCCGCGGTGGACGCCCTGGTGGACCAGGTCGAGTCCAGCATCGGACCGATCATGTTGGCCGCCAGCGTGGCCGGCGTACTGCATGTGGGCGGTGTCACCGAGACCGGCGACGACGACTGGCGCCGTGTATTCGCGGTCAATGCCGATGGCGTGTTCCATGTCGGTCGTGCGCTGGCGCGGGTGATGTCACCGCGCCGGCAGGGCGCAATCGTTACCGTCAGCTCGAATGCGGCTGCCGTGCCGCGGCACGGCATGGCGGCGTATGCTGCGTCCAAGGCCGCCGCCACGATGTTCACCCGCTGCCTTGGGCTGGAGCTGGCGCCGTTGGGCATCCGCTGCAACATCGTCGCCCCGGGGTCCACGCTGACCCCGATGCAGACCGGCATGTGGCAGGACGAGCACGGCGCCGAACGGGTGATCGTCGGCAGCCTTGAGACCTACAAGGCCGGCATTCCACTGCGCAAACTCGCTACGCCGGAAGACATCGCGCAGTCGGTGATGTTCCTGCTCTCCGAGCAGGCCGGGCACGTAGCGATGAGCGACCTGTACGTGGACGGTGGCGCCACCCTGCGCGGCTGAGCCCCGACGGCCGCGGGCCGGCAGTGGTAGTGCCGGCCGCTGGCCGGCAACCCACAGCCCCGGTAGTGCCGGCCGCTGGCCGGCAACCTCATTCACCTTCAGACATCTCCCAACCACTGTCGAGCCATGGCCCGACAGCCAACGCGCAGTGATCGACCCACCATGGGGCATGAGCAGCCATCGCCTTCGCCTGGGCCGTCACTCGATCATCGGCCAGGTCTACGTTCTGACAACCACGACACACCAGCGCAGCCGGCTCCTTGAAAGCGAAGCTGCAGCAGCATGTGTAATCGACCAGTTCCACTACATCGAACAGCGCGGGCTCGTACGGTCACACGCATGGGTCGTCATGCCGGATCACGTCCACTGGATGTTCGAGCTACGTGCAGCTGACCTTCCCGACATCGCGCGCCGGATGAAATCGTCAAGCGCCCTTTCCCTGAATCGCCTGGCGGGCCGTCGATGTACGGTGTGGCAGCCCGGCTACTTCGATCATGCAGTGAGGACCGAAGAGTCGCTGGCGCGGCAGGCGCTGTACATCCTGGGGAATCCGGTACGCGCCGGTCTTGCTGGGCAGATTGGCGAGTATCCGTATGCGTGGTCGGCCTGGGGGTGATGCCGGCCAGCGGCCGACACTACCACAGCGCAGATCCCGTTCCGGTGCACAGAGCATCCGTAAGGGTAGTGCCGGCCGCTGGCCGGCAACCGCAGGAACCCGCGAGGAGATGCGTAGCTGCCGGCCAGCGGCCGGCGCTGCCATTCAGTGTTCAGCGCGGCCATTCGCTGTTCAGCGGCGCTTGCGCGCGCTTTGGGCGTGGTCGGCCTGGATGTGATGCCGGCCAGCGGCCGGCACTACCAATCAATGTTCGGCACGGCCATTCGTTGTTCAGCGCCGCGTGCGCGCTTCGGCCGTGGTCAGCCTGGATGTGATGCCGGCCAGCGGCCGGCACTACCACAGCAGAACGGAAGCGAAGCGCAGATCGCGTTCCGGCGCACAGCGCCCGCGATGGTAGTGCCGGCCGCTGGCCGGCAACCGCACGAACCGACGCGGAGATGCGTAGCTGCCGGCCGGCGACCGGCACTACCATTCAGTGTTCAGCGCGGCTTGCGTGTCCGTTTCGGCTTTGCGGTCTCACCGCCGCTGGCGGCGCCATCCTGCAGCGCCTGCAGCCAGGACAAGGTGTCCACATAGTCGATGAAGTGGCGCAGGTAGCCGGGGCTGGTGGCCTGCATCGTGTCCAGCATGCGCTGCACCAGCACCGCCGAGTTCAGCGGGCCGCCGTCAGCCGGGGCCTCGGCGCGTAGCGAGCGGCGCACCTGCAGTTCGCTGCGCAGCTCCGACCATTCGCGCTGCACCTGTTGCAGCATCGGCACCTGCGGGTAATGCGGCAGCGAGCGCGACCCCGCATCGAGGTCACGCACCAATGCGCGCAGGCCTTCCAGGGCGGGCGGCTTACTTGCCATCCGCCGCCTTGGGCTTGGGAATCGGCGCGATCTCCACGCGACGGTTGCGTGCGCGGCCTTCCTCATTGGCATTGGAACTGACCGGCTGCTCGCTGCCGAACGCGGCGGCGAACACGGCATCAGCGGGTACGCCGTCGGCAATCAGGGTGCGGGTCACGGTCAGCGAACGCTGCGCGGACAGCTCCCAGTTGTCGGCAAAGCGGCGGTTGCCTTCGCGCACGGGCGCATCGTCGGTGAAGCCGCTGACCATCAGGATCTCCTCGCGGCTGCCCAGGTAGGCGGCCAGCGGTGCCGCCAGGCTGCGCAGCAGCTCTTTGCCTTCCGGCTGCAGCTGGTCGGAGTTGAGCGCGAACAACACGCTGCCGCTGATGCCGATGCGGCCGTCGACCAGCGTCACGCGACCGGCAGCCAGCGGGCCAGCCAGTGCCTGTTCGAGCGTCTGCAGGCGCTTGGCTTCGGCCTGGCGCTGCTTCACTTCCTGGTCCAACCGCTGCGACAGCTCCAGCTGCACCGCGACCACACCCACCAGGATCAGCACGAACGCGCCCAGCAGCACCGACATCAGGTCGCCGAAGGCGGCCCAGATCGGGGCATGCGAGCCGCCATCGACCTCCAGCTCGTCGCTCATGCGCTGCCGGCCTTGCCGCGGCGCGTGGCCAGCTGCTGCAGTTCTTCCATCACTTGCTTCTGCGACAGCAGGCTGAGGTCGACCACCTCGCGCGCCTGTGCCACGTAGTACGCCAGCTGCTCATCGCTGCGGGCCAGCGAGGCGTCCAGTGCGCCGCCAATCTGTTCCAGGCGGCCGGAAAGCGCGGTGGCGGCACTGCCGAACTGCGCGACTGCTTCACCAAAGGTGCTGGCCAACTGGCCCACTTCACCGGCGCTGCCGTGGAGCGCTGCGGCGATGCCGTCCAGCTTCCCGGTCTCGGCGGCGATATGGTCGGTAAAGCGATTGCCAACGCGCTCCAGCAGCTCGGCCGAACCGCCAACCAGCGCGTCCACGGCGGTGCGCTGTTCGTGCGACGCATGGTTGACCGCATCGAGCAGCGTCTGCACGGTGGCCAGCAGGCGGCCGCGTTCTTCCAGCATTGCGTTGTCGCGTACCAGGCTCTCGGACAGCGTGCTGCGCAGCTCGTTGATGACATCGGCGGCAGCCTTTGGCGCGGCCGCGGCGGTCTGCAGCAGGGTAGACACCTCGGCCAGCGTGGCACTGGCCTGCGCGCGACCGTTCTCGCCGATCTGCTGTGCGGTGGCCGCCAGCGCGTCGCAGACCTGTTGCTGCTGTGCAGCCAGGCGTTCGCCATTGGCCTGCAGGCGCTCGGCCAGCTCGGTGGAAACATGCTGCAAGGCATCGCTCCAGCGCCGCAGGCGCTGTTCGTCGCCAGCCTGCAGTTGCGTCTGCAGGGCGGCGTGGGCCTGCTGCAACTCGGCGCTGACCGCGTCCCAGCGCGCCTGGCGCTGCTGCTCGCGGCTGTCCAGGTTGGCCTGCAGTTCGGCGTGCGCAGTCGCGGCGGCGGCCTGCGCGGCCTGCCACTGCTGCGAGCGCTGCGCTTCATGATCCTGCAGCAGTGACTGGTTGGCGCTGTGCTGCTGTTCCAGTGCCTGCAGCAGCGCCTGCGCACGCGCATCCAGATGTTCGCTGGCGGCGATCAACGCCTGCTGCTGGCGCTCGACCAGCGCGCTGTTGAGGGCCTGCTGCTGCTCGGCGGCGGCACGCAAGGCGTCTGCATTGCTCTGTGCATCGGCCTGCAGGCGCTCGCCGATACGCGCGACGAGTGCTTCGGCGTGCGTGCCCTGGCCATCGCTGAAGGCCTGCAGGTGCTGGCGCAGATCACTCACCAGCGCCTGCTGCGCCTGGGTCTGTTCACTCACCACCTTGGCCCAGCTGGCTTCGGTGGCGACCCGGCTGCGTTCGAAACCGTCGCTCAGGCCCGCCAGCTGCTGTTGCACGGCCCGTTCGACACGGGCATGCAACGCTTCGCCATGGTGAGCCAGACCGGCCAGGGTGGTTTCAGCCATCGGCTGCAGCGCGCTACCGATGGCCGCGGCACTGGCTTCGGCACCTTCGCGCAGCGACTGCTGCAGCGACAGGGCCAGGCGTTCCTGCAGCGCTTGGCTCTGGGTCAGGAACTCGGCCTGGCCGGCCAGCAGGCGCTCATTGGCGGCCGCACTGTGCTGTTCAAAGGTGCTGGTCATCGCCTGCAGGCGGTCGACCAGCGCCGGCAGCGCGGCGGACTGTGCCTGCAGCAGGCGCAGCGATTCGGCGCGCTGCCAGGCCTGCGAGTACGGGTGCAGGTCGCCGGCAATGGCGCGGTCCAGCTGCTGCACGGCCTGCAGGCGGTCGCGGCGCAGCAGCGCGGCCAACAGGCCGAGCATGGCCGAGCTGGCCACGCCCGCGATCGAGGTACCGAAGGCCACCGCCAGGCCCTGCACCGGCGAGGCCAGCGAGCCGCGGATCGCGGCCATGTCGGTCGCGCTCTGCAGGGCCAGTCCGGTGCCACGCAGCGTGTCCATCATGCCCAGCAGGGTACCGAGCATGCCCAGCAGCACCAGCAGGCCGACCAGGTACGGGGTCAGCACCGGTGCGGGCAGGGCGGTGCGCTCGCCTTCCACGCGCAGGCGCACGGCGTTGCGCAGGCCTACCGGCACGCGCTCCAGCCATGGGGCGAGGCTTTCCTTCGCGCTGGACAGGTCATTCAGTGCGGCGCGCAGGCCGTTGCTGGCCTGGCGGTAGCGGTACAGCTCCACGCCGCCGGCGATGTAGCAGGCCGCGATGATCGCCGCCACCGCTGCACCCAACGGATGCACCGAAACGTAGCCAATGCCGATCCAGCACACGGCCAGCAGGCCGACAAGGAAAACAACGACATGGAAAGCAGTTCTGGACATGGTGTTCCGGTCAGTGGGAGCGCAGGGCGTCTTGCAGCCCTTCGATCGGGTGAAAGCGCAGCTGCAGCTCGGCGAGCAGCAGGGTGCGCATGTCATGGCGGAAGGCCGCGCGCCAGCCGGGCTGGCCGTGCACGCGGTCGAAACGGGCGCCGAGCACTGCCGGCGCCGTGGCCAGCAGGCTGTGCTCGCGCGGGGTGAGGGTCTGTTCCATCACTGCATCGACCTCGGCCAGCCGCGCCAGCTCCGGCGAGACCTGTACCAGCTGGTCGCGCAGGCGGCCGCGCAGGCGCCCGGTGGCGGTCTGGATGGCCTGCTGCAACACCCGGTAGCGCTGGCGCAGCGAGGCGAAGTTGGGTGCGGCAGCGGCCTCGGCCAGGTCCAGCAGGCGCTCGGCCTCGGCGTCCTCACTGATCGAGGCGCGCAGGCTGGCGTGCGCCTGGGCGCAGTCGGCCAGCACATCCTCGACCGCTTCGACGGCTTCACCGGGCTCGGGCAGGCGTCCTCCGAGCGCCCCGGACAGGGCCACGGCACGGCTCCAGTCCACCCACTGGCCGAGGCGATCGGTCAGGGCGGGACTGCTGGCCGGCATCGCGCCGTCGCTGAGACGGGCGAGCAGGCGGAGGAACTCCGGTCCACCCAGGACCGGCTGCGCTGCGTTCGCCATCAAGGGGTGAGGGGCCAAAAACCGTTGATTTTACAACCAGATGACCCCGGCTGGATGAAGGCGGGGCCTGGGGGGCGGTACCCGCAGGCGCGACAAGGCTTAGAATGTCCGGCTGCATCCACCCGTTCGATCCTTGGAGTACCCCCATGACTGTTGCGCAGTTCTACCCGATCGGCACCCCCGGACAGCCCTGGGGCGACGCGGAACGCGCACAGTGGCGGGCCCGCCAGCAGCGCCAGCGCAGCTACCATGATGACGTGGTGGCCGCCCTTGAGCGCCTGGACGACAGCGTTTTCGACGTGATCCAGTACGGCCAGCTGGACTATGCACCGGACCATTACCCGCTGTTCGCGGTGGTCAACCACGACTGGAACCCGGCGCTGCCGACCGCGCTGATCACCGGCGGCGTGCATGGCTACGAGACCAGCGGCGTGCACGGCGCCCTGCAGTTCCTGGAACAGGAGGCCGAGCGTTACCTGGCCCGGATGAACCTGATCGTGGCGCCGTGCGTCAGCCCGTGGGGCTATGAGCGCATCCAGCGCTGGAACCCGGATGCGATCGACCCGAACCGCAGCTTCCGTGACGGCGGCCAGATCGAGGAAGCCGCCGCGCTGATGCGCTGGGTGGCCGAGCGCAAGCCGAACCTGCTGGTGCATCTGGACCTGCACGAGACCACCGACAGCGACCTGAACGAGTTCGATCCGGCGCGCTGCGCCCGCGACGGCAAGCCGTTCGAGCGCGACACCATTCCCGATGGCTTCTACGTGATCGGCAACAGTGAAGATCCGCAGGCCGAGTTCCAGAAGGCACTGATCGCCGCAGTGGCGCCCATCACCCACATCGCCCCGGCCGACGCCGAAGGCAATCTGGTCGGCCTGCCGTTGCAGTCGCCGGGCGTGGTCTGGGGCGAATCCCGTTCGATCGGCGCCTGCGCTGGCTTCACCGATGCGCGCTTTGCCACCACCACCGAGGTCTACCCGGACAGCCCGCGCACCAATCCGCAGGAATGCAACGACGCCCAGGTGGCGGCGGTGTGTGCGGGCCTGGATTTCGCCCTGGCCAACTAAGATCCGGCAGCGCCGCCCTCACCACATCGGGCCGGGGGGCGCGCCCTTGCGCCAGCAGACCAGCACAAGCGCGACTACGATTGTCCAAGTGTAGATCTGGAAGGCAACAGGGTTGCGAAAGGGTGAGAACAGGAACGGACCGCCGAGCAGAAGCGCAAAGGCGATCGCATAGACCACCCAGCCCTGCCACGCGCAGGGCAGTCCCCAGCCCCATCCGTGACTGCGCGCTGTAAACCAGTACTTTCTGTCGGCCATATCCTTTGCCCTGTTGCCAGTAGACCGGTGCCGGAAATGCGCCAAGCGGCCGATCAGGAGCAGCACTCTGCCGGGACCTTAGCAGCGCCCGCCAGGTGCATCAAGATGATCAACGTCATCAAGGTGATCACCCCCCGCGCCCAGCGGTGCCGCGAACCCATCCGAAGGCGACGCCTCGCCAGCAGCCCAGAGCATCGCGTCGCCGCAGCTGCGGACTTCTGACGAGGCTCAGCCTGGCCCAGCAACGCCGGGTCCTCGCTGGCAGCGCGGCAACAGGCGCGCTGACAACCGCGGGCCCGGTAGTCCTCTGGGCCGTTCCCGTGCGGCAACCGGCGAACACATCCAGATCGCGCTGGTATACCGTGCTGCTGACCCCGAACAGGCCCAGCAACGAGTGGAAGACGTTGTCATGGCTGTACGCGCGGTGCAGCGCATTCCCACGCATGCAGGCCAGGTCCAGGCCCGCGTTGTGGCTGAACTCCGTTGAGAACCACATCACCATCGGCACCTGGGTCTGCTCGCGCGGGGCGATGAAGTAGGGCGTGCCGTGCAGGTACATCCCGCGTTCGCCCAGCGACTCGCCATGGTCGGACACATAGATCAGTGCGACATCACGCTGGTCCGCATAGCCCTGCAGCAGGTCGATGGCCTTGCCCAGCAGGTGGTCGGTGTGGACCAGAGTGTTGTCGTAGGTGTTGACCAGCGCCTCGTTGCTGCAATGCTGGATCTGATTGCTGTCGCAGGTCGGGCTGAAAGCCCGCGACGCTGCGGGATACCGTTCAAAGTAGGTCGGCCCATGACTGCCGAGCTGATGCAGCACGATCAGGGCGTCGCCGTTGATGGCATCGATGCGTGCGCCCAACTGGTGCAGCAGCACGTCGTCGTAGCAGGTGCCGTCGGCGTTGACGCACTGGCCGGCCACCTTCAGCGCAGGCATGTCCTCGGTCGGTACGCGTTCGCACACGCCCTTGCAGCCGCCGTTGTTGTTGTTGCGCCAGAGCACGCTGATGCCGGTGCGCTGCAGGATGTCGAGCACGTTCTCCTCGGTTGCGGCGCGCACGTCGTCGTACTGGCCTCGGGTCATCTGCGAGAACATGCACGGCACCGAGATGGCCGTGGCGGTCCCGCATGAGGAGACATCATTGAAGCTGATGACGCCTTCCTTGCGCGAGAGCCGGGGATTGGTCGCGCGTGGGTAGCCGTTGAGCTGGAAGTTCTGTGATCGCGCGGTCTCGCCGACGACCAGGATCACCAGCTTCGGGCGCGGGCCCGGCGCGCGCTGTGCGTCCATGCCAATCGCGCGCAGCGGTTGCTGGCGGGTGCTGTAGAGACCTTTCAGATAACCGTGGGTATGCCGCACCACGTTCAACGGCAGCACCTGGTCGCGGATGTGGCGGTTGTTGCGCAGCAGTGAGGAATAGTCCTTGTAGAACGCGAAGCCGATTGCCAGCAGTACCAGCAATGACGCCAGAACGCTGACTGGCCACACCAGCAGCGAACGTATCGAACCGGCCCCGCTGGTGGTGCGCACCAGGGCCAGCCCGGCAGCGGGCAGCACGCCCAGCGCCAGCAGGGTCAACAGCAGTGGCAGCGACAGATAGGCGTTCAGTTCGGCCTGGTTGGTCTCGAACACGTTCTGCACCATGCTGCGATCGATCAGCACGTTGTAGTGCAGCATGAAGTAGCTGCAGGCGGCGCTGACGACAACGAGCAGCACCAGCAGCGGCCTGCGCAGGAACGGCAGTGCCAGCAGTGGCGTCAGCATCAGGTTGAACAGGCAGAAAAGCACCAGCGGCAGGCTGGCCAGGAACAGCACGCTGCGCAGGCTGTTGAGGTCGATCAGCCCCCACAGCGTCTTCCAGAGGGCGATGTTTCCAATCGTGGTGAAGAAAAACGCTGCGGCCCAGACCAGGATGATCGGATGGGGCCGTGGAAAACGGAGGCATTGGCGCACGAGCAGGTTCCGCGGAACAGGAGTGCGCGCAGTATCGAAACGGCTTTATCAGGAAGTTGTCAGCCTTGCCGGGCTAGCCCAGCAGGATCACGCCCCACACTGCGCCGACCATCAACAACGCGGTGGTCTGCGCGGCGCTGCCCATGTCCTTGGCGTTCTTGGACAGCGGATGCTGCTCCAGCGAAATGCGATCAACCACGGCTTCAATCGCCGAGTTGAGCAGTTCCACCAGCAGGCTGATGAAGCAGACCGCCAACACCAATGCGCGCTCGACCGCGCTGATGTCCAGTACGAACGCTGCAGTGATCAACAGCGCGTGCAGGAGCAGCAGCTGGCGAAAAGCAGCCTCGCCACGAAAGGTAGCGATGAATCCGTCTCGCGAATGGATCAGGGTGTGGAAGATGCGGCCCAGGCCGGTCTTGCCATGCGGGTACTTGCCGCTGTCCTTGGGGTGCTGCATGCCGTTTCCGCCGTGAAGTGAGCAATCCCCAGCATGTGCACGCGCGTGTCAGGAAACCGTCAGGCGGGCCATTCCAGGCTGAACCGGCATCCCTGCTGCGAGGAGTGCACCGTCATCCTCCAGCCCAGGTGCTCGACGATGCGCTGCACGATGGACAGCCCCAGTCCCTCGCCATTGTGCGGGCTGCCGGGCACGAAGCGCTGGAACTGCTGTGGGTCGATACTGGAGGGCAGGCCGGGTCCGGTGTCGGCGACGGTGAGTGCGGTGTCGTGGAGGGTGATCCTCACTTCGCCCCTTTCGGTGTACTGGCAGGCGTTGCGCAGCAGGTTCCAGATCACGCTGTGCGCCAGATCTGCGTTGGTGTCCAGCACGGCGTCATGCCGGGCATCAAACGCAACGATCACCGGCTTGCCGGAAATCCACGGTTGGCAGCGCTCCATGCAGGATTCGATCAATGGGCGCAGGGCCACCTTGTTGCGCGGCACGGAGCCGGGGGTACGTGAGAGCAGCAGCAGGCAGGACAGCTGGCGCTGCATCTCCTGGGTAGTGCGCAGGATACGCTCCGCGCTGGGGACCAGGTGGCTGTCGGACGGAAGCTGGCAGGCAAGGGTTTCCGCAGCGCCGCCGATGATGGCCAAGGGCGTGCGCAGCTCATGGCTGGCATCGCCGCTGAAGCATTGCTCGCGATGCAGGAACCGTTCGAGCTCATCACTGTGCCGGGCGAAGGCACGGGCGAGTACACCGATCTCGTCGCCGGCGTCCTGACAGGGAAAGGGCTTCCGCCCGCTCTGCACGGCATCGGCCAACTGCGTGATGGGCGCGATGACGTGCGATGCCACCCTGCGACCGATCAGGAAGGCGCCGAGCACGCAGATCGAAATGACCACCGCGGCAAAGGCATTGATCAGGTGTTCCAGGTAGCCATAGGGTGCAGCGTCCTGCAGCAGGTAGTAGCGCTGGCCGCCACTGTCGAACACACGCAGGTGCCACTCGTCGGGTCCTGCTTCGCCGTGGTAGCCCAGGCCGTACTGGCGCAGCACCATCGGCACGCTATGGCTGTCGTACAGCTGGCTGCCCGGGGGCAGGGCGGGGCGCTCGCCACGGGCCAGCGCTGCCTGCAGCTTGTGCACGGCACTGTCCTGGGTCCGGGCGATGACCGCGGCCCTGACCTGGTCGTAGTCCACCTGTTCGGCCAGGACGATGAAGCCCATCGCGCCGGCCATCAGCAGCACGAACGAAATCGTGATGCGGGTACGCAGGGCCAGGCGGCGGTAGAGAGCGGCAGGGGTCACGCCGGCATGCGCCAGCCGACGCTGTGCACCGTGGCGATCAACGTGGTGTCGAAGCTGCGGTCCACCTGCAGGCGCAGCTCATGGATGTGGGTACGCAGCGCGCCGCTGTCCGGTGGCTCGTCGCCCCAGACCAGGTATTCCATCTCCTGCTTGCGCACCACGGCCGGGGCCGCGCGTACCAGGCACATCAGCAGTTTGTGCGACGTAGGCGTCAGCGCGATGCAGCGCCCCTGTCGCCAGGCCTGCGGCGAGCGCGTATCTACCTGCAAGTCCTTCCACGCCAGTACGCTGTCGACCTGACGGCCCTGGGCGCGTCGCACCAGGGCCTTGATCCGCGCATCCAGTTCCTTCAGCGAGAACGGTTTGACCAGGTAGTCATCGGCGCCGAGAGCGAGGCCCTGCACGCGGTCCTCGACCGGATCGCGCGCGGTCAGCATCAGGATCGGCACCGGGTTCTGGAATTCCCGGCGCAGCTTTCGGCACAGCGTCATGCCATCCAGGCGCGGGAGCATCAGGTCCAGCAGGATGGCGTCGTAGTCGTGCTGCGTGGCCCGGCGCAGGCCGCTGGCACCGTCGCGGGCGTCGTCCAGCACGTAGCCGATAGGCTCAAAGAAAGCGTACAGGTTGGCTACGAGCTCGGGGTTGTCTTCGATGATCAGCAGGCGGGTCATGGCGTGCGTCCTTGCGCGTGGCCGAACTGTGCCCGATCCCTGACTGATTGCCAATGCGCATGCTGAATGGTTCGCGGCCTGGGTTCGGCCGCGTCAAGCGACGTTCAATCGGCCGGCATCTTCGGAAACGAACTGCCAGCCGATATCTTCCGGTCTGTCCGAAAAGAACAGGCTCATGTAGGTCGGCTTGTCCTTGTTGATCAACGAGGTGCGGAACGATTCGACCACCTGTTCGATGGCATTCACATCAGCCGATGATGGGCGCTGGCTTGCATGGGCCGGCAGGCCTGCGGCGAGGCACGCAGCGAGAAGCGCGTTCTGGATTCCGGTGGTTCGCATCGTTCATGACGGCCTTCGTAGGGTGGAAGCGCCGCCGGGGCCACGGCTACAGGGCCCCAGCGCGCTCCGCATTCAACGATGCAGCGCGTCGATGATCAAGCCGGTCGCGATCTCCACCAACAGGTACTCGGTGTCGGACTGGCGCACCCAGCGCTGGCCGCGACCCGGATTGCGCAGGTCATAACGCGCGTAATCATCCACCCAGTAGCGGCGGTCCACTTCGGCCCAGGGCAGGCGGTCGCCACGACGCCAGGCCTTCTTCTGCCAGCCGGGCGGCGGCGCATCACGGTTGTGCGGGCCGCCGGCATGCGGCGGCGGGCCGTTGCCGCGGGCGTGATGCGGCGGGTCAGCGAAGGCGGGGGCCGCAGCCAACGCGGTGGCGGTGGTCAAAGCGATGGCAAGCAAACGTGTGGTCTTCATGGAAGTGCCTCCGTCATGGCCGCAGCATGCGGCGCTGTGGCGGGAATATAGGGCAGTCAGTGTGAATGAATACGGGTTTGGGCGGCACTTTTCTGAACAGACGGCGCGGCCTGCAGCCGCTGCCAGGCAACAGGTCACTGGACCCCGCCCAGGGCTGAATCTGTTGCAGCCCAGCCTCCACCCAACGACAGGAAAAGATCCATCTGCCGGTCAATGCGCTCCGCGCGCGAGACGGCCAATGCGGACTCCGCATCTGCCAGCGCGGCCTGGGCCGAAAGCAGGTTGAGAAAATCGATCCTGCCGAAACGGTAGAGCTGCTGCGCCTGCCCGGCGGCCCGCGCTGCATCCCCACGCGCCTGCGCCAGGCTGCGCTCGCGTTCAAGTTCCTGCGTGCAGGCAGAAAGCGCGGTCTCGGTCTGGCGCAGTGCCTGCAGCACGACGCCGTCAAAGGACGCGAGCGCGGTATCTGCATTGGCACCTGCCGCTGCGACGCGGGCCTTGGCCACGCGGCGGTTGGGCCAGTGCCATGACAGCGCGGGACCGATACTCGCACCGAAGCCGTCGGCCGACAGTAGATGCGCCGGTGTGCCGGCCACGCCCGAAGAGGCGCCCAAGGTGATCTGCGGATAGAGACCCGCCGTCTCGACACCGATCATTGCAGTCGCGGCGGCCAGGCTGCGTTCGGCTGCGCGTACGTCGGGGCGCCGCTGGAGCAGTTGCCAACCATCACCGACCGGCAGCGCCTGCTCCAGGTCCGGGGGGCCTGGGCAGGCTTCGGCCTCCCTGGGATAGTCCGCCGGGAGCCTGCCCATCAATGCGGCCAGTTCGAACAGTGCGGCCTGGCGTTCCGCCAGCAGGTGCGGTATCCCCGCCGCGCTGCGGTTGACGGCGGCACCGGCACGGCTGACATCGAAGTCCGTTCCGCGCCCTCCGGCAGCCAGGCGTCGGGTTGCCTCCAGGGTGGCGCGCTGCACCGCCAGCACCTGCCGGGTTGCAGCGAGCGTGTGATTTCGGGTGCACACCTGGAGATAGGCCCGGGTGACGGCCGCAGCGACGACCACGCGGACCTGGTCCCGCGCCGCAGCGACGGCCTCGGCGTCCGCGTTCGCGGCTTCGATGCCGCGGCGGATACCGCCTGCAAGATCCAGTGGATAGGAGAGGTGAAGGCCCAGCGCGTACGACTGCGGCGCGGCCGACGCCTGGGTGTAGCCACCGGCATGGATGAGCGTGCCCGACGCATCCACGTCGGTCTGTACGGCACCGCGCGCGCGGTACTCCAGCACGGTAGCGCTGGCGCGCCGGAGGTTGGCATCGGCAGCGCGTAGGTCGGTGTTGGCCGCCAGTGCTTCGCGCACGTAGCCGTCAAGCTGGGGGTCGCCATACAGTTCCCACCACCGATCCGGTGGCGCGTCGTGGCTGAACGATGCCTCCCCGCCCGAGACGAATGCCCGCGCTGCCCGTGGCGTGGCAGCGACGGCATTCGCAGGCAGGTGATAGTCGGGGCCGGAGACGCAGGCCGTCATCGGCAGCAGCAGGGCAAGCAGCCCACCGCGTAGTGTTCGCAGGCTCACTTGCAGGCTCCCGCTGCCGAGGGCGCGATGGTCACGCTCGCAGTGCGACCCACGATCAGGCGGGTGTCCGACGGCGCATCATCGATGCGGATGCGTACCGGGATGCGCTGCGCCAGCCTCACCCAGGTGTAAGTTGGCGCCACGGCGGGCAGCAGGTTGTGTGTGCTTGAGCGCTGATCGTCGGCAATGCCGGCGGCGATGGTTTCCACGTGCCCGCGCACGTCGTGGTTGTCGCCCATCAGCCGGGCCACGGCGGCATCGCCCTCGGTGATGCAGCCCAGCTTGGTTTCCTCGAAATAGCCCTCGATGCGCAGGCTGCGGGTGTCGATCAGCGCCAGCGCCTGTGCCCCCGGCTGCAGGTAGTCGCCCGCGTGCAGGTCGAGGTTGGTGATGATGCCATCGGTGGTTGCGCGCACCTCGGTGCGTTGCACGTTGAGCTGGGCAACGCGCTGTTCGGCCCGTGCCTGCGCCAGCGCGGCCAGCTCGGTATCGACCTTGGCGGCGTTGCGTTCGCGGGTTTCCGAAGCGACCAGGTTGCCAAGTGCGTTGTCCCGCGCCGATTCGCGGCGAGCCAGCGCCAGCGTGGCATGCGCGCTCCTGACCGCCGCGTCTGCCTTCTCCAGCGTGGCGGCGAAGCGTGGCTGATCGAGCACCAGCAGCAGCTGGCCGGCACTGACCCGCTGGTTGTCGTGCACGAGCACTTGGGTGACCAGCCCCCCCATGTCCGACGCAACGCGCACCACATCGGCGCGCACCCGTCCATCACGCGTCCACGGGCGTGTTTCGTAACGATTCCAGAGGGAGAACGCGGCAATGGCGGCAAGCGCACACACGACCAGCGTTGCGCTCCAGCGCCCGATAACAGCAAGCAGGTCTTTCATTTCATTTCTCGAGCAGGGGCGAGAGCCGGATCATCAGCTCCGCCAGGATCACGAACAGGGACAGGCCCACCAGCGGCCGCGCGGCGAACAACCGGTACAGGCCGAGGCTGGCGAGCAGACGTGAGGTCAGCATCGACAGCACCAGCGCGGCGGCGGCCACAGCGAGCAGGCCGGGGATCAGCACGCCATCAATGGAAAGATCAGGAAGCATGAGGTCAGCGCCGGTGGGTGAGCGGAGGTACGAGCAGGTCGCAGCGCAACCCGCAGAGCAGGTGCAGCAGATGCTCTCGATCGACCCCGCTGCTGGCCGCAGCTACCTCGCGCATGCGGTCCAGCAGTACCAGAAGATGGATGTCGACACTGCGTGCCGAGTGGACGCGAACCCCGAAATGTGCAGCGATGCGTTCGACCAGCGCCGCATGAAGCGTCCGAACCTGCGGGTTGTGCAGCCGCTTTTCCAGCGCGCGGAGTTGGCTGGATGCTCGTGCCGCACGCACGTCCGCAAACAATGCCCGCAGGTCGTGAGCGGCGCTGGAACGGCCCTGCAGCCTGGGAGCGAGCAGCCCTATTCGATCCAGCATGCGGCTGAGCCACGCGCGGCTCGCACCGCCTTGTCCGGCGGCGTAGCGTGCGATGTCCCGACGGATCGACCGCTCCAGCCGAGCGCGGTTGCGGACCGCATCGGCGGTCTGGAACAGCTGCATGCTGCACAGTGCCACCGTCGTACCGATGAACAACGCAACGCTGTTGTTGAGCGCGCCGACGATGTTGGTCGTATTGGTCGCGCCCAGGCTGGCAATGAGCGGAAACGTCAGCACCACGCCCAAGGCAGCCATGGTGAATGGCGGCCGGGCCAGGAACGATCCGCACAGCAGCAGCACCGGCGCGAGCGCGGCAATCAGGCCGGTGATATCGGACAACGCGGGGAAGATCAGCAGACCGTAGAGCAGACCGACGGCCACGCCGATGCACGATCCCACCAGGTAGCGCATGACATGCGGTGCCGGCGCTTCGATCGTGCCGAACAGCACGCACGCCGTGCCGATGATGGACACCGCCGTGGCGCCCTCCGACCAGCCGGTAGCGATCCATAGAACGCAGCTCAGCAGGATGCCGACGAACGCGCCCAGCGCGCTGCGCAGGGCAAGCCGATGATCCCGGTGAAGTACCGCACCCTGCACATGTCGTGCAAGGCGGGCAGGTACATGCCGACGCCAGTCGGGACGGGTAGTGTGCAGTTGCGCCTGCAGCACGCGGCAGTCGGCGTAGGCGAGGTCGAGCTCGGCCTGTTGCGCGGCGAGGCCGGCCTGCAGCAGATCGCGCCAGCCCGTTGCATCCATCGCGCCGGCCTGTGGTGAACGCAGCCGGTCGATGGAATCTTCCACCGCGCTGGACAGCATCAGGACGTCCAGCATCCGGTCGTGCAGGGCGCGCAGGATCTGCACCTGCGCCACGCCGTGGGCGCTGTCGTAGGGCAGGTGGATCGACAGCACGTGCAGCTCGAGCAGGTCGGCGGCCACTTTCGAGCGGTCCGTCGCCAGCACCGTGTCCGATGCGCCGGCGCGCATGTCCCGTGTCCATCGTTCCGCGTCATCCAGCACGGCAGCGACCCGTGCGTGCACGCGCATCGAGACCCGGCGCGGCAGCACCAGCGCGTGTACCAGCGTTGCGGCCAGGATGCCGATGGCAATTTCCTGCACCCGCGTGATGGCAATGGTGAACACGTCTCCCGGCACCATCACCGCAGGAAAGCCGATCAGGCTGGTGGTATAGCCGGCCAGCAGGAACGCATAGGCACGCGGCGTGCGGTCGAGCATCGCCAGATACAGGCACAGCGCCATCCAGGTGGCGAGCGCGGCGCTCAGCACCAGGGGTGCATTGGCGAAACGCGGCACCAGCACGACGGTGGCGACGGCCCCGCCCACGGTACCGAGCAGGCGGAACAGGCCGCGGCTGAGTGTCGCCCCGGACAGAGGCTGCGATACCAGATAGACCGTGCCGATCACCCAGAACGGGCGATTCAGGCCGATCCATAGAGAGACATACAGCCCCAGCGACGCGGCGAGCAGGCATTTGAGCGAGAAGAGCACCGCCTCCTGATCGGTCCTGAGGGCAGGGCTTTTCAACCGGGCGAATGCCTGGAACACGTGGGGACGGGCAGGAGAGGGGGAGTGCATGCGGCTCATGCTAGTGATCGGCCGCACTGGCGAATTTCGCTACAATGACAGTCAATCGCTAAAACCGGTCAATGTGAGAATGGCTCGCATTTCGCTCCCCGGCTTTGACCTGGACCCGGACGAGACCGATCGCCCGGCGGTTGCCAGCCGCCTGCAGGTGGCCGAGCACGACGCGGAAATTCCGGTGCATGAGCATCGAAAGGGTCAGCTCATTCTTGCGCTGCATGGGGCGGTGACCTGCGAAGTGGCCAATGCGCTGTGGATCGTGCCGCCGCAGTGTGGCGTCTGGATTCCGGGCGGCATGCCGCACAGCAACCGCGCCACTGCCAACGCGCGCCTGTGCTATCTGTTCGTCGAACCCGGCATCGTCGATCTGCCCATGCAGTGCGTGACGCTGGCGATCTCCCCAATGCTGCGCGAGATGATCCTGCACCTGGCCGACGCGCCGCTGGACTACCCGCATGGCAGCCACACCGACCGGTTGGCGCGGGTGTTGCTGGACGAGCTGGTACAGATGCCGGCCGAGCACCTCTCGCTGCCGGTCAGCCATCACCCGAAGGTGCGTGCGCTGGCGGCGGCGCTGTCGGCGGATCCGGCAGACCGCAGCACCATCAGCCAGTGGGCTGTGCGCCTGGCCCTGGGCGAGCGCACGTTGACCCGGCTCATCGAACGGGAAACGGGACTGTCCTTCGGGCGCTGGCGGCAGCAACTGCACCTGCTCATCGCCATTCGGGAACTCGCCGCCGGTGCACCCGTACAACGCGTTTCCGAGACGCTGGGCTATGAGTCGGTGACGGCCTTCATCACGATGTTCAAGAAAGCGCTTGGCCTTTCCCCGGCGCGGTACTTTGCGGTGCGCCTGCGTGGGCAGTAGCAGGGAACAACCCGGAAAGCCATTGCCTGGAACGGCTACTTCAAAGTGCCGGAGACGGATTGAATCGCGGCCACCACTGCAGCAGGATCCTCGCGCTGGAGGGTGTGCCCGGTCGCCAGGTAGCGATGCGAGCCGCGCGTGAATCCCGAGAAGAGCAGGCTATGCCTACAACGGTTTCGGTGATCTGACCGGGCAAGTCAGCCCGGACAGTGGCGCCAGCAGCTTCACCGTGGATGCCGCCGGCAACCGCAAGACGGCTACCGATGCGCGTGGCGTCACCGCCACCTATCACTACGATGCACTCAACCGCCTGATCGGCATCGCCTACCCGGATCCCAATCTGGACGCGGGCTACAGCTATGACGTGGCGCCTGCCGCCTGTGCCGCCGACGAGCGCTTCGCCAAGGGACGGCTGGGGCAGGTGCTGCACGCCAATGGCAGTACCCAGTACTGCCATGATCGCTTCGGCCAGGTCACCCGCAAGGTACAGACCGTCAACGGCGTTGCCAGCACGCTGCGCTACGCCTATAGCAAGTCGGGCCGCCTGACTGCGTTGACCTACCCCGACGGCAGCGTGGCCGACTACGTCCGCGATACCCAGGGCCGCATCAGCCAGATCGGCCTGACCCGCCCCGGCCAGGCCCGCCAGATCGTGGTGAACAACCTGACCTACGCGGCTTTCGGCCCGGCGACCGGTTGGGCCTACGGCAACGGCCGCCAGCTGCAGCGTCCGTTGGATCTGGATTATCGCCCGCAGGCGGTGCATGACCCGGCTGCAGGCGGCCTGTCGCTGGGCTATGGCTATGATCCGGTCGGCTCGATCACTGAGCTGAAGAATGGCGCAGGCTCGACGGTGCTGGCCAAGTACGCCTACGACACGCTGGGTCGCCTGACGCAGACCCAGGACGGGACGACAGGCACCCCGATCGAAACCTATGCGTATGACGCCACCGGCAATCGCACCGCGCTGACCACCTCGGCAGGCACCGCCAGCTACACCTATCCCGCAACCAGCCATCGGCTGATTGCGGTGGATGCCGAGGCGCGCAACCATGACGCGGTGGGCAACACCACCAGCATCGGCGGCAAGACGTTCACCTACAACGATGCCAACCGCATGAACGCAGTGAAGCAGGGCGATGCTGTACTGGAAAGCTACGCCTACAACCATCGCGGTGAGCGCGTACTGCGTACCCCGGCCGGTGGCGCAGCGCAGATCACCTTGTACGACGAAGCAGGGCAGTGGCTGGGCAACTACTCGGCCACGGGCCAGGCGCAGCAGCAGGCCATCTGGCTGGACAACTACCCGGTGGCGTTGATCAACATGCCGGCCACCGGCGTGCCGGAACTGGCCTACGTGCAGCCGGATCACCTGGGCACACCGCGCGTGGTGATCGATCCGGTACGGAATGTCGCGATCTGGGAGTGGAGCAACAAGAGCGAGGTGTTCGGCAACCAGATTCCGAGTGCAGACCAGGACGGGGATGGTGTGGCGTTCGAACTGGCGCTGCGCTTCCCGGGCCAGCAGGCGACGGATGCGAGTGGGCTGTTCTACAACTACCAGCGGGAGTATGACCCTGCGGTGGGTCGTTATTCGCAGAGTGATCCGATTGGGCTCGCAGCGGGGCCAAATACCTTTGGCTACGTGATGGGAAATCCGATGAGTTGGATTGACCCTGAGGGCTTGGAAGTACTTGTATGTAGTCAGCCGGCCTTTGGAGTATCCAACAATCCAATTGATCACCAATGGATTCGTACGGATACAGTTGAGGCAGGCATGGGTGGCACTCGTGGAAACGTACCTGGTAACGACAGTGGAGACATGCCGGGCGATCCCGTGCAGGTGACCAACCATGTCGGTCGTAGCAATGAGCCTGGAGCATCATGCAAAGTGGTTAAAAATGTCGACGAAGCGAGAGTCAATTCCCAGCTTCAGATAGGGAGATCACTTGGTAGGTGGGGGCCTGCCAACCATTGCCAATCATTTGTAGCCAAGACACTTTGGAATGCTAGTACAGTCGAACTGCAGCAAGAGCAGAACAAACGATTGCTCAACTCGAAGGTTCCTGGGCTGAGGTAGGTATGAAGAGATACATGACATGCGTCCTGCTGGCGTCACTTTCTTCGGCATGTGCGGATCAGAAGCAGGGCGCAACGACGAATTCGTTCGACGATGAGCTGATAGAATGTGTTGAGCCCGCTCGACTGAAGACCGAGCCGTGGGGAAAAGCGGGCTCTTTGAAGGGGTGCGAGATTGCTGATGGTCCATTTGTCGCCGCAGATGATGGGTATATTCGTATGCGTGGACCGTTTAAGAATGGGCATAAGGCCGGTGTGTGGCGATGGTACGACCGAAGTGGAAATGTCACTAAAGAAGTCAATTACTCACAGTAGTCTTTGCGGGGGAGGCTGGATGCAGTGCCCTGAAGGACATCCCGTGCCCAGATTCCTCACCCCCGACGAGGTCTCCCTCATCCACAGGCTGCTGCCCGAGACGAACGAGCTGTCCGAACGGTTGTTGAAGGATCTGGCGCTCGCCCAGGTGGAGGACGTGGAGGTCGTCGGATTCGGGGGCGTGGTGTTCCTGTCCAGCACGACCCAGGTCTTCGGAAGCGACATTGCCACGGCGATGCTTGCCGATGCCGACGGCGTGCCGGTGAGAGTCACCCTGTGCCTGGACAATCACGATCAGCTCTTCGAGCTGGAGCTGTGGAAGGTCGACTTCTAACCGATCATCGGCGTCGATCTGAGGAGCGCTTTCAGCGAACACTGACGCCTGCTGAAAGCGATCCAAGCTGAAGGGCGTTGCGCATCGCCTTCACCCTTCGGAATCGGACAAGGCCTGGCGCCGCGCTTCGGCAGCCATCCGGATTGCCTGCAGTTTCGCGTGATTCGGCCAGCTGTAAGCTTCGAACGAATTGCTGCCATCTGGATAGTAGTAGATCGTCCTGTTGCCTTTGGCTTTGACTTTAGGCCCCACGGATCGCGTGAGGAACTGCGAATGCAGGATGGGTTCGAAATGGACATTGCGGGCATCAGGTGCCTTGTAAATTAGGTAGAAATATCCGTTCGTGATCAGGCTCATTGACCTTGTATGGCCTCCAAGGAACCTCTCACTGAGCCATGGGTAGTAGTCCCGCACAACTGTCAGATCTCCGTCGGCTTTGATATCCCAGCGGCCGTTGGGCGAATTGTTGTCATCAAAAATGACAATCATGCCGGCAGGAAGGCCGGATCCAATGCCCTCGCCAAACGCGGAGGTGTCTTTGTATTTTGCGCCGAACGTGACATTGCTCAACGTCCAGTTGCAGCTGCCACCACCATTCACTGGCACTTTGGCCTCGAAAATTCTGCTCTGCTCCTGCTGGATGGGATTCAAGTCCATCTGCTGATAGCCATCTCGATCATAGGGGATTCCGGAGGCAGTGTAGTCGGTGAAGGTGCAAGTCTTTGATCGGTAAATGACTCGCATGTCCATCGCTTCGAGCTCTGTGGGGACTTTGATGGCCACATTGACCACGCCTGCGTCGGTGGTGGGCGATAGGCTTCGGTCCGGCAACGCCCGGTCCGGGGTGTGGCCGCAGCTGCTCAGAAGCAGGAGGGCCAGGATTGTCGCTGAGACAGGAAGTTTCATCTGCTGAAGTCGGGGCATGCTGATTTCTTCTGAATGCTCAGAGTGCCATCGGCATCCGATTTGAGACAGAATGTAGATTCATATATTGCGGTACGAAAGTACCAGAGAGTTGGAATGTGTCGGATTGCTTGAAAGTAGTAGGTTGTGTTCAATTTCAATTGAAAATTCTCCCTATTGTCTTTTGGCCCATCCCGCTCGTATCCGTCTGGTACTGAGTCGTATGCAATGCAATGGCCACGCTTTAGCCTCGTTGGCTTGGCGTCGTCTTTCAGGCTGATGGCCCATCTTTCGGATTCGAGCGTGTAGTACTCCATCAGTAGCAAGTTGGCCACCGGGAACGAACCCTTCGCTTTTTGCGGGATGCAGAGCGCGGGTGTGCCATCCACAAGCCTGATATCTGCCTCTTCTCTGACCAGCTGGAACGCGTGCGCCATGTCTGGGGCCACGCAGCAGCCGGCGGCCACGAGCAGTGCCAAGGTGCTTTTGAAGTTCTGCATTGGTTTCTGATGCCTCCGTCTGCACAGCTCTGAAAGTGCGAGTGATTCAATTGCTCTGATCACCCTTGCCAGCATGGTCGTGTCGTCAGGAGGATGGGCGCGCGCCAGTCTGGAGCGCCCATCGCAGGCCGAGTAAAGAGAAGGGCGTCACATCTGTGCGGGCGAACGCCGGGGCGAAAAGGGGGCAAAGGCGACATCGATAGGGGCTACTGCTCACCCATCTGCAACCGCCCTACCGCCTGGGCGCACAACGACTGGCAGGCCATGACCAATCCCTCCATCACCCGGTCGCCCACGTACTCTTCCGGTTCGCCATTCTGCCGGGTGCGTTCGGCCGCCAGCAGCATTTCCAGCACTACCCGCAACCCGTTCAACGCACAATCGGCGTCGGCCAGGGCCAGGCAGCGCCCGGGCAGCTGATACCGCTCCGGCCAGGGTTGTCCGTCGGCCGCCGCACCGGAGCCGATGCGGTGGAGATTGGCAATGAAGGTGTTCCTGTCCACTGTTGGCTTAGCCTGTGGCGAACCGTCGTCGCCGGCGGTGCCGCGGTAGGCGTGCAGATGCGGGAAGTCCGATTCATTCATGGCAAGGCTCCGTGCAGGGCAATCGGTAGCCGCCACCCATAAAAGTGGCGGACGGCACGTGGTTCGAACACCGGGTTGATGTCAGTCCGGCGGGCCCGAAGGCCCCCACGCACCGCCCGCCATAGCCGGCAGACGGATTGCCAGCCGGCGCCACGCTGAGGTGGCGCCGGCTGGCAAGCGCATACATCAACATCAACTCGGGTGTTCGAAGCCCGGCCACCCTTTTCCGGTGGCACGCCATCTGAGCCCCTGGCGCTGTGCAATGCCAATCAGAAGAGTTGTAAACATCACTCGATTGGAGACGCTTTCGGCATTCTCCCATGCTGTTAAGCACTGCCAGCGCTGGCTGGCGCGGCGGTCCGCCCGCACCGTGCAATCTGCGACAGATGTCGAGGTTGGGGGGCGTTAGGGAACAAGGGGGGGAGGGGCGATGACGACAGGCTCTGCGGGGAGCGACCTGTGTCGAGCTCGGCCCGCGTCTACAGGTGCCAAAGCGTGACGTGCGACTCGGGTTGACGTTCCCAGCCACCAAGCGCAGGCTTGCTCAGCACGTTTCCTAAACAGAAGGAGACTTATGACCGCCACCGCTTCGCTGCACCCCACCCCCGACACCCAAGGCCGTTCCCGCCTGTGGAGTGTGTTCTGGCTGCAGGGCGTCATTCCCAGCAACATTCTGTGGGCGGTGGCCCTCTGGGCGCTGGCCAACCAGCGCACCACGCTGCTGCTGGGGGTATTTGCCGTGCTGCTGCTCTATACCGGCTGGATCATCCCGGCGGTCTGGCGGGCGGCGCCCACCGCGCACAACCCCAACCTGGGCGTGGCGGCGCGCGGGCTGACCGTGGCCTGGGGGCTGAACACCGTGCTGGTGATCTTCTTCCTGACCCTGCAGCTGGTGGCTCAATAGAACTGAACGGGCTCGCCGCCACGGTCGAAGGCGGCGAAGCGGCCGATCTGACCGTCATGGATGGCGTTGACCATCAGCCGCAACGGGCGCGCGGCTTCGTCGCTGTTCGGCGCGAAACCGCCACGGCCATCCAGCGCCGCTACGAACACCAGGTCCCAGTCGATGCCGGTGGTGGTCGATTCGGCCGCCAGCGCCTGGAAGCTGGGCACCTCGGCCGGCAGCTTGTCCACGCACAGCACCGGCGACAGGGTGCCGCCCTCGCGGCGGTCATGACGGTCGCGCTGGTCGCTGGTGGGCGATTCGGGCAGCTCGGCGCGCACGAATACGAACAGCAGGCGTTGCGGTTCAGCCTGCTCGCCGGCGGCGTGCAGCAGTTGCTGGAAATCGTTCATCATCATGAGGGTTGTCACACGCCCGCTGCACGGAAAGCCGCATGCTGCCACAACGCCTGCCGCGCGGGGCCGAACGCGATTGATTTAAGTCATGCCGATGGAACTGAAGGCCGCGTACTCTGGCAATCGTTCCAGCAGGCGAGGGTATCCGGGCCGTTCCGGGCACAGGCAAGACGGTGGAGCAACAAGGTGGACCAGCCATGAGCCAACTCACCGACGGTTTCGGACGCAGCTTTCCGTACCTGCGCCTGTCGCTGACCGAAGCCTGCAACTTCCGGTGCAGCTACTGCCTGCCCGACGGTTACCAGGCCGATGGCCGCCCGCGCTTCCTGCAGGTGGAGGAGATCGGCCGCCTGGTGCGGGCCTTTGCGGCGCTGGGGATGAGCAAGATCCGCCTGACCGGCGGTGAGCCCAGCCTGCGCAAGGACCTGGACGAGATCATCGCCACCGTGGCGGCGGTGCCGGGCATCCGCAAGGTGGCCATCACTACCAACGGCACGCTGCTGCCGCGGCGCCTGCCGGGCTGGCACCGGGCAGGCCTGACTGCGCTGAACGTGAGCATGGACAGCCTGCAGCGCGAACGCTTCAAGACCATCACCGGCCATGACCGCCTGCCGGAGATCCAGCAGGGCCTGGCCCTGGCGCAGGCGTTGGGCCTGCCGGCGATCAAGCTCAACGCGGTGCTGCTGCGTGGCCTGAACGACGACGAGCTGCCGCAGTGGATGGACTACCTGCGCGACCGCCCCTTCAGCGTGCGCTTCATCGAGCTGATGCGCACCGGCGACAACGAAGCTTATTTCCAGCGCCACCACCTGCGCGCCGATCGGGTGATCGAGCAGCTGCTGGTCGCGGGCTGGCACGAGCGCCCGCGCGCGGCCGATGCCGGCCCGGCGCGCGAGTTCGGCCACCCCGACCATCGCGGCAGCATCGGCATCATCGCGCCGTATTCGCGTGACTTCTGCAAGGGCTGCAACCGCCTGCGGGTGACCGCCAGGGGCGACCTGCGGCTGTGCCTGTTTGGCGAGTTCGGCGTGCCGCTACGCCCGCTGCTGCAGCGCGACGATGACCATGACGCGCTGCTGGCACGCATCACCACCCAGCTTGGCCTGAAAGCGGCCGGGCATGGACTGCACCAGGGCCAGACCGGGCTGACCCCGCACCTGGCCTCCATCGGAGGATGAGCAACACGATGAGTGGGGAATTGAATGCGGCCTTCCATATGGCCGATGTCCGTGACAAGCGCATCACCCGCCGCCGTGCGGTGGCGGTGGGCGAGTTGCATGCCGGTCCGGTGGCGTATCCGCTGATCGTCGAGCGCCGCCTGCCCAAGGGTGATGCGCTGGTGATGGCCGAGATTGCCGGCCTGCAGGGCGCCAAGATGGCGTCGATGCTGATGCCGCTATGCCATCCGCTGCCGCTGGAACTGGTGCAGGTGTTCTGCGCGGCGGTGCCGGAGCGGCAGGCGATCCGCGTGTGGTGCGAGTGCGCCAGCGAGGCGCGCACCGGTGTGGAGATGGAGGCGCTGGCCGGCGTCAACGCCGCGCTGCTGACCCTGTACGACCTGAGCAAGCCGGTGGAACCGGCGCTGCGCATCGAAGGTATCCGCCTGCTGTTCAAGGAAGGCGGCAAGCGCGGTGTCTGGTTGCACCCGGATGGCATGGACGAGGCCGAGCGTGAGAGGTTCAAGCCGCGTGCGCCGAAGGGGCTGCAGGGGGCGGCCTGCGCGGTGATCACGCTGAGCGATCGCGCCAGCGAAGGCACCTATGAGGATATCTCTGGCCCAACCCTGGTGACCGGGCTGAAGAAGCTGGGGGGCGAGGTGGTAGCCGCCGAGGTACTGCCCGATGGCATCGAGCCGTTGGCGGGCCGCCTGCAGGCCTTGGCCGCCGAGGGCGTGCGCCTGTGCCTGTGTACCGGCGGGACCGGGCTGGGCCCGCGAGACCTGACCCCGGAGGCGTTGCGTTCCTTGAACGCGCGGCCGGTGCATGGCCTGGCGCAGATGGTGCGTGCACTGAGTGCACAGCACACGCCGATGGCCTGGCTGAGCCGCGCCGAGGTGGTGCAGCTGGGCAACATGCTGGTGTTTGCATTGCCGGGCAGCCCGAAGGCGGCGGCGCAGTGCCTGGACATCCTGGCGCCGGTACTGGGCCACGCACTGGCAATGGTCGAGGGTGGTGGCCACTGATGATTGCCTATAGCGAAGCCTTGCAGAACCTGCTGGACGCGGCCATGCCGCTGCCGGCTGAACATCTGCCGCTGCATGAGGCCGGCGGCCGCACTCTGGCCAGTGACATCATCAGTGGGCAGTCGTTGCCGCCGTTCGACAATTCGGCGATGGACGGCTTCGCGCTGCGCGCCGACGGCGCGACGTTCGAGGCCGGTACCGAATTCGGGGTGCAGGGCTGGCAGGCGGCCGGCGATGCTGGCGCCGAAGGCGGCGAGGGTGCCTGGGAAGTCATGACCGGTGCGCGCATGCCGGCCGGGTTGGATACGGTGGTACCGGTCGAGAACGTGGAGATCCTCGCCAGCGAGGACGGCCGCCCGACCCGCATTGCCCTGAAGGCATTGGTGAAGCCGGGCCAGAACGTGCGCCTGCGCGGCGAGGATGTAAGCGACGGCGAGCGCGTGCTGCGGGCCGGGCAGGTGCTGGATATCAACGCGCGCACCCTGCTGCATGCGATCGGCGTGGGCGAGGTGGCGGTGGTGGCAAGGCCAAGGGCCGCGGTGATCGCCACCGGCAAGGAGCTGGTGACCGAGGCGGCGCAGACGCTGGCGTCCGGGCAGATTCGTGACAGCAACCGGCCGTACCTGGTTGGCCGCCTGCAGGCCGCCGGTGCCGAGGTGGTCTGGCAGGGCACGGTGGGCGACGACGTGGCCGCCTTCAATGCCGTGCTGGATGAAGCGCTGGACGCGGGTGCGCAGCTGTTGATCAGCACCGGCGCGGTGTCGGCCGGCCGCTACGATTTCGTTCCCGACGCGCTGCGCGGCCGGGGTGCGCGCATCGTGTTCCACAAGGTGGCGATCCGCCCCGGCAAGCCGTTGCTGTTCGCGGTGCTGCCCAATGGCGCGCTGTATTTCGGCCTGCCGGGCAACCCGGTCTCCGCTGCCGTGGGCCAGCGCTTCTTCGTCGAGCCGGTGCTGCGCCGCCTGCTGGGGCTGGCACCAGAGCCGGTGCTGACGTTGCCGCTGCAGGCCGACGTGCGCACGCCGCCGGGCCTGCGCTTCCACGCGCGGGCGCGGGTGGAAGTGGACGCGCAGGGTCGCCTGAGTGCGCGCGTGCTGTCCGGGCAGGAATCATTCCGTTTGATGTCCATGCTGCAGGCCAACGCCTGGGTGGTGTTGGAGTCCGAGGGAGACCTGGCCAGCGCGGGCACCTATGTGCGGGTGCAGGGCTGGGGTCACCACGAACCGGTGCAGCTGGTGAGCCAGGAGTCATGATGAAACAGGTAAATCTGCAGTTGTTCGGTGCGTTCTCCGATCTGGATGCCAGCCGCGAGATTGCCGTGGAGGTGGCCGGTGGCACCGTGGCCGATCTGCGCCAGGCGCTGCGCGAGCTGCTGCCACTGCGTTGGCCGGGTTTCCGTGCCGGCCTGCTGGATTACTCGGCATTCGCCGATCAGCAACGCGTGCTGCGCGACCACGAGGCGCTGCCCGACGATGGCCGGGTGGCGATCCTGCCGCCGGTGAGCGGGGGCTGAGCGATGAGCGAGACGATCATTGCCAAGGTGGTGGACCGCGCGCAGGCGGCGATCGATCCGGCCGAGGGCATCGCGGCGGTCTCCGATCCGGGCTTCGGTGGCATCGATGTGTTCATCGGCAAGGTGCGCGATGTAAACATCGGCCGGCCGGTGACCGGGATCACCTACGACCTGTTCGAGCCGCTGGTATTGAACGAGTTCAAGCGCCTGGCGGCCGAGGTCGAAGGCACGTTCGGGCCGAAGCTGAAGCTGTATGTGGCCCATGCCAAGGGCCGGCTCGGCATCGGCGATGTGGCGGTGGTGGTGGCTGCCGGCAGTCCGCACCGGGACGAGGCGTTCCGCGCGTGCCGGCAGCTGATCGAGGTGGTGAAGCACCAGTGCCCGATCTGGAAGCAGGAGCATTACGAAGACGGCGACAGCGAGTGGAGCGAGGGTTGCAGCCTGTGTCACGCGGACAGCGAACCCGCACATGCCCATGATCATGCGCACGACCACGGGCATTGACCCCACCCTTCAGGGCAGCGCGGGGTTCAGTAGATCCACGCCATGCGTGGATGAGGGCTTTCCCGCGCATCCGGCCGGCGCAGCCACGCATGGCGTGGCTCTACTGCGGGGCATTCGGGCGGCCATGGGATTCAGTAGATCCACGCCGTGCGTGGATGAGGCGTTCCCGATGAATCCGGCCGACGCAGCCACGCATTGCGTGGCTCTACTGCAATGAGCATCAACGGCATCGTGCTGGCCGGTGGCCTGTCCACCCGGATGGGCCGCGACAAGGCACTGCTGCCGTGGCAGGGCCGCACGCTGCTGGAGCACATGCGGGGCCTGTTGATGCAGGCTGGTGCCGAACGGGTATGGGTAAGCGGTGACTATCCGGCCTTCGGTGGCATCCCCGATCAGATTGCGCGCTGCGGCCCACTGGGTGGGTTGCACAGCGTGATGCAGCAAATGCCCGATGGCCAGGCCTGGGTGGTGGCGGTGGACACGCCGTTGCTGGCACCACGGCTGCTGCAACGGCTGGCTGGGGTGGGTATGGGCGCATGCACGATCTTTGACGGGCATCCCTTTCCCATGCTGTTGAATGTGGACAATGCCACTCGTAGCGTGCTGGCCGCGATGCTGGATGATCCAGAAGGGCCCCGCTCGGTACAGGCTTTCCAGCGTCGCCTGCAGATGCACGTGCTGGCGTTGGAAAGCGTTGACGAAGCCTGCCTGGTCAACTGCAATACCCCCGAACAATGGGAGGATGTTGCGTCATGAAAGTGCAGTTGCAGGACCAATCGGTACGGCTTCGCCTGGACGAGGCCGAACTGGCGCGCCTGCTGGCCGGTGAATCGGTCGAGAACATGACCCGCTTCGGCGGTATCGAGGGCTGGGGCATGGCGGTGTCGCTGCATGGCGGCGAGCAGCCGGTGCTGCTCGATGGTGGCAACTTCTGTCGCCTGGTACTGCCGCGCCCGGCCGTCGAGGCCTTGGCGGGACGGCTGCCGTGCCGCGATGGCCTGCCATTCGAGATTGCCCTGGAAGATGGCAGCCAGCTTCAGCTGCAGTTCGATGTGGACGTGCGCGACAGCGTGCGCCAGCGCGGGGTGACCCGCCGCAGCACCGCTTCATCGGTTTGACATTTGTCAGGGGCAGGGTGGAAACCGGCCCTTGATTGATCCAGATCAACCCCGTCGTCCGTGCTGCACGGCCTAATGGCTGCATGACGACGGGTCACAACTTGAAACGCAGTACCCACGTCATTCCACAGCCTTGGAGCCATGTATGACCGTCGGTAGCGATCCTGTTGTCCGCAGCACTGCCAGTCCCGGTCGCGTCATCAGCGACTGGACGCCGGAGGACCCCGGCTATTGGGAGCGCACCGGCAAGCGGGTCGCCACCCGCAACCTGGTCATCTCGATCCCCTCGCTTCTGCTGGCCTTCTCGGTCTGGGTGCTGTTCTCGGCGGTGTCGATCAGCCTGCCGAAGATCGGTTTCAACTTCAGCACCGACCAGCTGTTCTGGCTGGTGGCGCTGCCCAGCCTGTCCGGCGCGACCCTGCGCATCTTCTATTCGTTCGTGATCCCGATCTTCGGCGGCCGCCGCTGGACCGCGCTGTCCACCGCCTCGCTGCTGGCGCCGACGCTCTGGCTCGGCTTTGCGGTGCAGGACCCGGCCACCCCGTACTGGGTGTTCGTGGCCATCGCGATCCTGTGTGGCTTCGGTGGCGCGAACTTCTCGTCGTCGATGTCCAACATCTCCTTCTTCTACCCCAAGCAGAAGCAGGGCCTGGCGCTGGGCCTGAACGCCGGCCTGGGCAATGTGGGCGTGTCGGTGGCGCAGGCGGTGATTCCGCTGGTCATCACCGTGGGCGTGTTCGGTGCGCTGGGTGGTGCACCGCAGCCTGCAGTGGAGGGGGGCGCGCCGCTGTTCCTGCAGAACGCCGGCTTCATCTGGGTGCCGGCCATCGCGCTGTGCGCCATCGCGGCCTGGTTCGGCATGAACGACCTGACCAGTGCCCGCTCGTCGTTCTCCGAGCAGGCGGTGATCTTCCGCCGCAAGCACAACTGGTTGATGTGCTGGTTGTACATCGGCACCTTCGGTTCCTACATCGGTTTCTCGGCCGGCTTCCCGATGCTGGTGAAGAGCCAGTTCCCGGACGTGAACCCGCTGGCCTACGCCTTCATCGGCCCGCTGCTGGGCGCACTGATGCGCTCGGTGGGTGGCAGCATGGCCGACCGCTGGGGCGGCGCACGCCTGACCTTCTGGGTGTTCGCGCTGATGATCGCGGCAGTGTTCGGCGTGCTGCATTTCCTGCCCAGCGATGGCCAGGCCGGCAACTTCCATGGCTTCCTGCTCAGCTTCATGGCGCTGTTCGTGCTCAGTGGCATCGGCAACGGCACCACCTTCCGCATGATCCCGGTGATCTTCCGCACCCTGCATGAGCGCTGGTCGGCCAACGACAACGCCGAGGGCAAGGCCACGGCCGCGCACCAGGCCAGCATCGAATCGGCCGCGGTGGTCGGCTTCTCCGGTGCGATCGGCGCCTACGGCGGCTTCTTCATTCCCAAGAGCTACGGCTCGTCCATTACGTTGACCGGCAGCCCCGACATGGCGCTGTACGGATTCGTTGTTTTCTATGTCACCTGCCTGGCCGTGACCTGGTGGTGGTACTACCGGCGCGGTGCCGAGACACCCTGCTGACGACATGAAAACGCACCGCAGCCAGATGACACACACAGCCACGATGCCGATGTCCGCAAAGGGAGATCCCCGATGAGTTATTTCCTCGATCGCTTGCAGTTCTTCAAGCGTGACCCCCAGACCTTTGCCGATGGCCATGGATTTGCCAAGAGCGAGGGCCGTGACTGGGAAAACAGTTACCGCGCCCGTTGGCAGTACGACAAGATCGTACGTTCCACCCACGGCGTGAACTGCACCGGCTCCTGCAGCTGGAAGATCTACGTCAAGAACGGCCTGGTCACCTGGGAAACCCAGCAGACCGATTACCCGCGCACGCGCCCGGACCTGCCCAACCATGAACCGCGTGGCTGCCCGCGTGGCGCCAGCTATTCCTGGTACCTGTACAGCGCCAACCGTCTGAAGTACCCGCTGATCCGCGGCACGCTGCTGCGCCTGTGGCGCGAAGCGCGCAAGAGCAAGGCTCCGGTCGATGCCTGGGCCAGCATCGTGGAGGACAAGGAGAAGGCGCGTTCGTACAAGACCCGCCGCGGCATGGGCGGCTTCGTGCGCCTGCAGTGGGAGGAGGCCAACGAGATCATCGCCGCCTCCAACCTGTATACGGTGAAGCAGTACGGTCCGGACCGCGTGGTCGGGTTCTCGCCGATTCCGGCGATGTCGATGGTGTCCTACGCCGCCGGTGCGCGATATTTGTCGCTGCTGGGTGGCGCCTGCCTGTCCTTCTACGACTGGTACTGCGACCTGCCGCCGGCCTCGCCGCAGATCTGGGGCGAGCAGACCGACGTGCCCGAATCGGCCGACTGGTACAACAGTCGCTACATCATCGCCTGGGGCTCGAACGTGCCGCAGACGCGTACGCCCGATGCACATTTCTTCACCGAGGCGCGCTACAACGGCACCAAGACGGTGGCGATCTGCCCGGACTATTCCGAGCTGGCCAAGCTGACCGACCACTGGCTGCACCCCAAGCAGGGCACCGACGCGGCGCTGGCCTTTGCCTTCGGCCATGTGATCCTGCGCGAGTTCCATGTTGATTCGCCCTCGCAGTATTTCCAGGACTACTGCCGCCAGTACTCGGACATGCCGATGCTGGTGCGTCTGGAGCGTCGCGACGATGGCCGCCTGGTGGCGGGCCGCTTCCTGCGTGCCAGTGAGCTGGGCGGGCTGGGTGAAGCCAACAACCCGGACTGGAAGACCCTGGCCTACGACGAGAACAGCGGCCAGATCGTGGTGCCCAACGGCTCGATCGGTTTCCGCTGGGGCGAGAAGGGTCGTTGGAACATCGAGGAGAAGGCCAGCAATGGCGCCGATACGCGCCTGCGCCTGAGCTTGTCCGAGGCCAACGACGGCATCGAGGCAGTGAGCTTCCCGTACTTCGGTGGCATTGAAAGCGATGGCTGGACCGCTGCACCGGCCGAAGAAGTACTGGACCGCAACATTCCGGTGCGCCGGCTGGCCACGGCCGATGACGGCGAGACGCTGGTGGCCACGGTCTACGACCTGCTGCTGGCCCAGTATGGCGTCGACCGTGGCTTTGGCGGCGGCAACGTGGCATCGAGCTTCGATGACATGGTGCCGGGCACGCCGGCGTGGCAGGAGCGCATCACCGGCGTGTCGCGCGCCGAGGTGATCGAGATCGCCCGCGAGTTCGCGCGTACCGCCGACAAGACCCACGGCCGATCGATGATCATCGTCGGCGCGGGCATGAACCACTGGTTCCACAACGACATGAACTACCGCGGCCTGATCAACATGCTGATCATGTGCGGTTGCGTGGGCCAGACCGGTGGCGGCTGGGCGCATTACGTGGGCCAGGAAAAGCTGCGCCCGCAGACCGGCTGGCAGCCGCTCGCGTTCGGGCTGGACTGGAGCAAGCCGCCGCGCCACATGAACGGCACCTCGTTCTTCTACTTCAACACCGGGCAGTGGCGTTACGAGAAGCTGCAGGTGGATGAACTGCTGTCACCGCTGGCCGATGCCAGCAAGTACGGCGGCAGCCTGGCTGACCTGAACCTGCGCGCGGTGCGCATGGGCTGGCTGCCGAGCACCCCGCAGCTGGACCGTAACCCGCTGCAGCTGGTACGCGAGGCCGAAGCGGCCGGCGTGGCCCCGGCGGACTACGCGCTGGGCAAGTTCAAGGATGGCTCGCTGGACTTCGCCTTCGCCGACCCGGACGCCAGCCAGAACCACCCGCGCATGATGTTCATCTGGCGCTCGAACCTGCTCGGTTCCTCGGGCAAGGGCCATGAGTACATGCTGCGGCACCTGCTGGGTACGCGCCACGGGCTGCAGGGCAAGGACCTGGGCGAAATGGGCGCAGTGAAGCCGCAGGAGGTGAAGTGGCGCGACGAGGCGCCGGAAGGCAAGCTGGACCTGCTGGTCACGCTCGACTTCCGCATGTGCACCACCGCGCTGTACTCGGACATCGTGCTGCCGACCGCGACCTGGTACGAGAAGGACGACCTCAACACCTCGGACATGCACCCCTTCATCCACCCGCTGTCGAAGGCGGTGGATCCTGCCTGGGAATCGCGCAGCGACTGGGACATCTTCAAGGAGGTGGCCCGCACCGTGAGCGAGATGGCGCCGGGCGTGCTGGGTGTGGAGAAGGACCTGGTGCTGGTGCCGACCCTGCACGACACCCCCAACGAGCTGGGCATGCCGTTCGGCGTGGCCGACTGGAAGAAGGGTGAGTGCGAGGCCATCCCGGGCCAGACCATGCCGTCGATGACGGTGGTGGAGCGTGACTACCCGAACCTGTACCGCAAGTTCACCTCGCTCGGCCCACTGCTGGACAAGCAGGGCAACGGTGGCAAGGGCATGAGCTGGGACACGAAGCACGAGGTCGAGTTCCTCGGCAAGTTGAACCACACCGTGCACGAAGAAGGCGTAAGCCAGGGCCGCCCGGCCATCTCGACCGCAATCGACGCGGCCGAAGTGATCCTGCACCTGGCGCCGGAAACCAACGGCCACGTGGCGGTGAAGGCCTGGGAATCGCTGGGCACCTTCACCGGTCGCGAGCATACGCATCTGGCGGTGGGCAAGGAACACGAAGCAATCCGTTTCCGTGACATCCAGGCGCAGCCGCGCAAGATCATCTCTTCGCCGATCTGGTCGGGCCTGGAAGACGACAACGTCAGCTACAACGCCGGCTATACCAACGTGCACGAGCTAATTCCGTGGCGCACGGTGACCGGTCGCCAGCAGTTCTACCAGGACCACGAGTGGATGATCGACTTCGGCGAGGCCTTCATGAGCTACCGGCCGCCAGTCAACACGCGCACGGTGGAGCCGCTGCTGAACCAGCGCCCGAACGGCAACAAGGAGATCGTGCTGAACTGGATCACCCCGCACCAGAAGTGGGGCATCCACAGCACCTACAGCGACAACCTGATCATGCAGACGCTGTCGCGCGGTGGTCCCATCGTGTGGATCAGCGAGGATGACGCGCGCAGTGCCGGCATCGTCGACAACGACTGGATCGAGCTGTTCAACGTCAACGGCGCGATTGCCGCCCGTGCGGTGGTCAGCCAGCGCGTGATGCCGGGCATGGCGATGATGTACCACGCCCAGGAACGCATCATCAACGTGCCGGGCTCGGAGATTTCCGGCACCCGTGGCGGCATCCACAACTCGGTGACCCGCATCGTGCTCAAGCCGACCCACATGATCGGTGGCTACGCGCAGCTGGCCTATGGCTTCAACTACTACGGCACCTGCGGAACCAACCGCGATGAGTTCGTGATCGTGCGCAAGATGGACAAGATCGACTGGCTTGACGATGAACAAGGAAGTTCGAGTGTCGCGGGCGCAGGACGCGCAGGAGCGACGGGTGAGGCTGTTCCTGCGGCTGCGAAGGAGGTGGTGTGATGAAGGTCCGTGCACAGATCGCGATGGTGCTGAACCTGGACAAGTGCATCGGCTGCCATACCTGCTCGATCACCTGCAAGAACGTCTGGACCTCGCGCGAGGGCGTCGAGTACGCCTGGTTCAACAACGTGGAAACCAAGCCCGGCATCGGTTACCCGAAGGAATGGGAGAACCAGGACAAGTGGAACGGCGGCTGGGTGCGCACCCGCGCCGGCAAGCTGGTGCCACGCGCGGGTGGCCGCTGGCGCATGCTGGCCAAGATCTTCGCCAACCCGGACCTGCCGCAGATCGACGACTACTACGAGCCGTTCGATTTCGATTACCAGAACCTGCATACCGCCAAGGACAGCCAGCACCAGCCAACCGCGCGCCCGCGTTCGCTGATCAGTGGCGAGCGCATGCAGAAGATCGAGTGGGGCCCGAACTGGGAGGAGATCCTCGGTTCGGAGTTCAGCAAGCGCTCGCGCGACTACAACTTTGACCAGGTGCAGAAGGAGATCTACGGCGCCTTCGAGAAGACCTTCATGATGTACCTGCCGCGCCTGTGCGAGCACTGCCTGAACCCGGCGTGCGTGTCGGCGTGCCCCTCGGGCGCGATCTACAAGCGCGAGGAAGACGGCATCGTGCTGATCGACCAGGACAAGTGCCGCGGCTGGCGCATGTGCGTGTCGGCCTGCCCGTACAAGAAGATCTACTACAACTGGAAGAGCGGCAAGTCGGAGAAGTGCATCTTCTGCTACCCGCGCATCGAGATGGGTGAGCCGACCGTGTGCTCGGAAACCTGCGTGGGCCGCATCCGCTACCTGGGCGTGATGCTGTACGACGCCGACCGCATCGCCGAGGCCGCTTCGGTGGCCGCCGAGAAGGATCTGTACCAGGCCCACCTGGACATCTTCCTGGACCCGAACGATCCGGCGGTGATCGCCGCCGCGCGCAAGGAGGGCATCCCGGACAGCTGGCTGGAGTCGGCCAAGCAGTCGCCGGTGTACAAGCTGGCGATCGACTGGAAGCTGGCGCTGCCGTTGCACCCGGAATACCGCACGCTTCCGATGGTCTGGTACGTACCGCCGCTGTCGCCGATCCAGTCCGCCGCCGAGCGTGGCCGCGTGGGCATGAGCGGCGAGCTGCCGGACGTGGCGTCGCTGCGCATTCCGATGCGCTACCTCGCCAACCTGCTGACGGCCGGTGACGAGGCACCGGTGGTACGCGCGCTGGAGCGGCTGATGGCGATGCGTGCCTGGCGCCGGGCCAAGAACGTGGACGGCGTGGAAGACACCGCGGTGCTGGAGCAGACCGGGCTGAGCATCGCCCAGGTGGAAGAGATGTACCGCTACCTGGCCATCGCCAACTACGAGGACCGTTTCGTGATTCCGACCGGCCACCGCGAGTACGCCAACGACGCCTTCGGCGAGCGCGGCGGCTGCGGCTTCACCTTCGGCAACGGCTGCAATGGTGACAGCCCGGCCGACCTGTTCGGCCAGCGCAAGAGCACCACCTTCGTGGTGGACAAGGGGCCGAACCACCGCCGCAAGGAGGTGGTGTGATGAGCGTGCTCAAGCTGGTCGGGGTGCTGCTGGACTACCCCCGCGAAGAACTGTGGGAGCACGGCGAGGAACTGCTCGCCGCCTGTGACGACCCGGCGCTGAACGCCGCCCGCCGCCAGCAGTTGCGCAGCTTCGTGCAGCAGCTGCTGGCCACCGATGCGCTGGATGCGCAGGCGGCGTGGCTGGCCAGTTTCGACCGCGGCCGCTCGATGAGCCTGCTGCTGTTCGAGCACATCCATGGCGAGTCGCGCGACCGTGGCCAGGCCATGGTCGATCTGGTCGAAACCTACCGCCGCAACGGGTTCGAACTGGATGCACGCGAGCTGCCGGATTACCTGCCGCTGCTGCTGGAGTTCCTGGCCCATCGCCCCGGCAGCGAGGCCCGCGAGTGGCTGCACCACATCGGCCATATCGCCGGGATGCTGGCGGCACGTGCTGCCGAGCGTGAGCTGCCGCACCGGGTGCTTTTCGAGATCCTGGTCGAAGCCGGTGACGGCAAGGCCGATCTGCAGGCGCTGCGCCAGCGTGCCAGCGAGGAAGTCCGCGACGATACCGCCGAGGCCATGGACCGCTTGTGGGAGGAGGAGGCGGTGCGCTTTGGTGCCGAAGCCCCCGCCGAAGACTGCAAGCCGCCCGTGCGTTCGCCGGCCCGTCCTTCGCATCGAGAGGTCCAGCCATGAGTTATTCCCTGCATCAATTCGCCTTCCAGTACTACCCGTACATCGCCGTGGCGGTGCTGCTGATCGGCAGCTGGGCCCGCTATGACAAGGCCATGTACACCTGGCGCACCGGCTCCAGCCAGATGTTGTCGGACAAGGGCATGCGGATCGGCAGCAACTGCTTCCACATCGGCATCCTGGCCATCCTTGGTGGCCACCTGGTCGGCCTGCTGACCCCGCACGCGGTGTACGAGCACTTCATCACCTCGTCGCAGAAGCAGATGCTGGCGATGGTGGTCGGTGGTGTGTTCGGCGCACTGTGCTTCATCGGCATCAGCATCCTGCTGGTACGCCGCCTGTTCAATGCGCGTGTTCGGGCTACCGGCAGCTTCGGTGACACCCTGGTGCTGGTGTTGCTGTTCGCCCAGCTGTGCCTGGGCCTGTACAGCATCCGCATCTCGTCCGGCCACCTGGACGGAGGGGTGATGGTGCAGCTGGCCGAGTGGGCGCAGCACATCGTGACCTTCCGTGCCGGTGCCGCTGATTACATCGAGGGCGTCAGCTGGGTCTACAAGATGCATATCTTCCTGGGCCTGACCCTGTTCCTGATCGCGCCGTTCACCCGCCTGGTGCACGTGTGGAGCATTCCGATCAGTTACCTGTGGCGGCCCTACCAGGTGGTGCGCCGCCGCCAGGCCACGCTGCGCTACGGTCCGCGGGAGTAAGCCATGGGCAGCCTGCCGAAATTCCTGCCGATCACCGTGATCGACTCCGCCGCACCGGTTCCCGCCGAGGCGCATTCGCACCACCATGACGCGGCGGCACAGGGGCCGCGCGCGCTCGGGCAGCCGGCACCGTGCCGGCTGTTCGTGGACGAGACCGCGATCAGCGAGGCTGACATCGCCCGCGAGATGCAGCACCACCGGGCGATGCGCCCGGAGCAGTCTCGTGCTGAAGCGGCACGTGCACTGGTGGTGCGTGAGCTGCTGCGCCTGGAAGCGCAGCGGCTTGGGCTGCAGGCGCCGGAGGGCAACCGGGTAAGCGACGAGGAAGTGCTGATCCAGCAACTGCTGGAAGATGCGATCGAAGACCGCGTGCCGACCGATGAGGACTGCCGGCGCTACTTCGAGCAGAACCCGGAGCGCTTCCGCTCGCCCGACCGCGTGCGCCTGCGCCATATCCTGCTGGCAGCGCCGGCCGACGACGTGGCCGGGCGCTTCGCCGCACGTACCGAGGGCGAGCGGCTGGTCGGGCTGCTGAAGGAGTCGCCGCACCTGTTCGCCGATCTCGCCTTGCGCCATTCGCGTTGCCCATCCAGCAGCGAAGGCGGCGACCTGGGCTGGCTGCAGCGCGGGCAGACCACGCCGGAGTTCGACCGCCAGGTGTTCCGCCTGCGCGAGGGCCTGGCCGGTTTCCCGGTGGAATCACGCTGGGGCTACCACGTGGTCTGCGTCGATGCCCGCGAGGAAGGCCAGCCGCAGCCGTTCGAGGCGGTGCTGCCGCAGCTGCGTGACTACCTGGAGCTGCAGGTGCGCCAGCGTGAAGTGCAGGCCTACCTGCTGCAGCTGCAGGAACGCTACCCGGTGCGCGGGCTGGATGAGATCGAAGCCGAAGCGGATAACGGCTGAACCCCCTTGAACGAGGAGAATTCATGAACCAGGCTCTTGCCCCCGCCAGTGCCGGGCAGCAGCAACGTGCGCTGTGGCTGAGCACGTTCGCCTTCACCGTGTGCTTTGCGGTGTGGATGATCTTTTCGATCATCGGCATCCAGATCAGTCAACAGCTCGGCTTGAATGACACCCAGTTCGGCCTGTTGATCGCCACCCCGGTGCTGACCGGCTCGGTCAGCCGGGTCTTCCTCGGCATCTGGTCCGATCAATTCGGTGGCCGCAAGGTGATGGTGCTGGTGATGCTGTGTGGCGCAGTGGCCACCTGGATGCTGACCTATGCGCAGACCTACACCCAGTTCCTGATTGCCGCGTTGTGCGTGGGCATCGCCGGCGGCAACTTCTCGGTGGGCGTGGCCTACGTCTCCAAGTGGTTCCCGGCCAGCAAGCAGGGCACCGCGCTGGGCATCTTCGGTGCCGGCAACATCGGCTCGGCGGTGACCAAGCTGCTGGCGCCGCTGGTGATGGTGGCGGCCGGCTGGACCATGGTCGCCAAGGTCTGGGCCGTTGCGCTGGCCGTCACGGCGGTGCTGTTCTTCCTCTTCAGCAAGGAAGACCCGTCGCTGGAGCAGCGCCGTCGCGAAGGCGTGAAGCCGGTGCCGTTCGCCGAGCAGATGGCGCCACTGAAGAACCTGCAGGTGTGGCGGTTCTCGCTGTATTACTTCTTCGTGTTTGGTGGCTTCGTGGCGCTGGCGCTGTGGCTGCCGCACTACCTGGTGGGCGCCTATGGCATGGACGTGGGCCACGCCGGCATGCTGGCGGCGTGCTATTCGATCCCGGCCAGCCTGTTCCGCGTGGTCGGTGGCTGGATGTCGGACCGGATGGGCGCGCGCCGGGTGATGTACTGGACCTTTGGCGTGTCGGCCATCTGCACCTTCCTGCTGGCCTACCCGGATACCGAGTATGTGGTGAAGGGCATCCATGGCCCGATCCACTTCCATCTGGCCATCGGGGTGGTGATGTTCACCGTGCTGGTGTTCGTGCTGGGCTTCTTCATGTCGTTGGGCAAGGCCGCGGTCTACAAGCATATTCCGGTGTACTACCCCAAGCACGTGGGTGCGGTGGGCGGCGTCGTCGGCATGATCGGTGGCCTGGGTGGCTTCATCCTGCCGATCGTGTTTGGCGCGCTGAATGACGCGGTGGGCATCTGGAGCAGCTGCTTCATGCTGCTGTTCGTGCTGGTGGCGGCTGCACTGGCGTGGATGCACTTTGCGATCCGTCGCATGGAACGCCGCCACTTCCCGCAGATCGATCGCGAAACCGATCTGCCCGAAGCCATCGATGCGGCCGCCGCCGAGCGGGTGCGCGGCGGGTGAAGGTGTTTGCCGGCCAGCGGCCGGCACTACCAGGACGGTGCGCCGTGCGTCCGTTGATCGGGTGCGCGGCGGGTGAGGGGTGCTGCCGGCCAGCGGCCGGCACTACCGAGTGGTGGGTGCAGGGGTAGTGCCGGCCGCTGGCCGGCAGGAACCATCAGATGCTCCGCGCTTGATTTCAATCAGGGCCACGCGAAGAGGAACGCCCGAAGATGTCTGCCATGAGCTTCCACGTTGACGAGAGCGAGGACACTGCGCTGCAGGCGGCATTGCTGCGGCAGCCCCGGCACGTGCTGTTTCCGCCGGCTGACCAGTTCAGCACCGGCTTTGGCGAAAGCGGGTGGCGCGCCGCCGTGCGCGCCAGCAACGAGCACCTGATTCCGCGTGGCTTGACGCTCGGCTTCCAGGCCGGCCGTGGCGGACGCGATGCGCCACCGCAGGCGTATCTGGATACCTTGCTGCTGGCGCTGCGGCTGCAGGCCGACGCGCTGGCCGAGGACCGTGAAGTGGTGGCGATGGTGCTGCAGCTGGGGCTGGCCGAGACGTTGCCGCCGCCGCAGCTGGGCCAGCTGCTGGATGCGGTGCCGCAGCACCTGCGCACCGTGGCGCGGCCCCAGGTGGAGGTGCGGCTGGACGCAGGCAGCGCGCTGGCGCCGGCGCAGCTGCGTGCGGTGGGCTGCACCCGCTTGAACGTGATCGATCGTGCCGATGCACCGGGGCCGACCCTGCTGGCACAGGCGCGACAGGTGGGCTTCACCGCGCGCTACTACCAGTTGCGGGTACCCGGCAGCGAGGACGCCGGCTTCATTGAACGGCTGCACGAGGTGCTGGCCGAGGCGCCGGAGCGCATCCTGCTGCCGGCGCCGTGTGCGCTGCCGGAACACCCCTCGGCCGTCCATTGGCTGCAGGCCTGGCGCCTGCTGCGCGCTGCGGGTTACGAACCGATTGGTGGCGATCACTATCAGCGCGGCGATCTGCCGAACCCGCACGGTCCGGGCGATGGCCAGCGCCATTGCGATCTTGCCGGTGTGCCACGCCGCGACCGCAGCGATTTCATCGGCCTTGGGCTGTCCGCCTGCAGCCAGATCGGCGAGGTGTTCTACCGGCTGGAGGACGAACTGGGCGAATGGCGTGCGCGGCTGCAGGCGGGTCACATGGGAGTCTCCGCCGGGCTGATCCTGTCCGAGGACGAGCGGTTGGTGGCCGAAGTGGCGCAGAGCATCGCCTGTGACCACGCCCTCGATGCGGCTGCCTTCGAGTGGCGCAACGATGAACCGTTCGAGGAATGTTTCGCCGAACAGCTGCCCGCGTTGTCGCCGTTGCTGGCACGCGGCTGGGCGCAGTGGGATGCGCGCGTGCTGCGCCTGGCCGAAGAAGGGCGCCTGCTGTGGCGTATGATGGCCGCATGCTTCCGGCCGGCGGCCGCCATCGCTTGAGTCTTGCCCCGATGTCTTCAATCCCGCCTTCGCAGGGCCGTCTCGGCCGGGCCACACCCAACCCCGCCGCCGCCGATGATGGCGACGCACTGCACTTCTGCAGCACCTGTGCGTTCTCCGACGCATGCATGTCGCAGGGTTACGACAAGACCGCACTGGGCGATCTGCACGTGCTGGTCGACCATGTCGGTCCGTTCCATGCGGGTGACTACATTTTCCGCGCCGGCGAATCGTTCGATTCGATTGCTGCGGTGCGCGCGGGCATGGTCAAGACCTTCGTCGATGACAGCCAGGGCAACGAGCAGGTGCTGGGCTTCAGCCTGCCGGGTGAAGTGATCGGCCTCAACGCGATCCACGGTTCACGCTTTCCCTGCAATGCGGTGGCGCTGGACACCGTGCACCTGTGCCGCATCTCGTTCCCCAAGCTCAGCCTGTTGGCCACCCGCATGCCGGGGCTGCAGGCCAAGCTGTTCAGCCTGCTCAGCGCGGAGATCGGCAAGGTCGCGACCCTGGCCGCCAACCACCGTACCGAAGAACGCATGGCCGCGTTCCTGCTGGACATGTCCGAGCGCTACGCGCGGCGCGGCTTTTCCGCCACGCGCTTCAACCTGACGATGGCGCGTACCGAGATCGCCAATTACCTGCGGATGGCGCCGGAAACCGCCAGCCGCGTGCTGCGCCGCCTGAGCGATGATGGGATCATCGCGGTGAAGCAGCGCGAGATCCTGTTGCTGCAGCCCGAGCGCCTGGCAGCGCTGGCGGTGGCCGACGAATCCGATCCGAACTGAACCTGGCCGGGAGCCGACGATGAAGCGAGCTGGACTGTTGGTGCTGGGACTGCTGGCCATGGTGCCGGCCTGGGCGGCCGACCTGACGGTGTCGGCGGCTTCGAGCCTGACCGAGAGCTTCCGCGAACTGGGTGCGGCCTATGAGAAGGCACACCCGGGAACCAAGGTCGATTTCAACTTCGCCGCGTCCGGCGTGTTGCTGCAACAGATCAGCCGCGGTGCGCCGGTGGACGTGTTCGCCTCGGCCGACGAAACCACGATGGACCAGGCCCAGCAGCAGAACCTGCTGGCGGCCGGCACCCGCGAGGTGTTCGCGGTGAACGCGCTGTGGGTGGTGGTGCCGCCGCAGGCCAAGGCGGCGCCGCGTACCTTGAAGGACCTGGCCGGTGCCGGTGTGCAGCGCATCGCACTGGGCAACCCGGACAGCGTGCCGGTCGGCCGCTATGGCAAAGGCGCGCTGGAAGCGGCGGGCCTGTGGCCGTCGGTGCAGGGCAGGATCATGACGACGCAGAACGTGCGCCAGTCGCTGGATTACGTGGCGCGGGGTGAAGTGGATGCCGGCTTCGTCTATGCCACCGATGCGCAGGCAATGCCCGACCGGGTGCGCCGTGCGTTCGTGGTGCCGGTGTCCGGGCGCATCGCCTATCCGCTGGCGGTGACCAAGGCCAGTACGCAGCCGGTGGAGGCCAGGCGCTTCGCTGCCTTCGTGCGTTCGCCGCAAGGCCAGGCGATCCTGGCCAGGCACGGGTTCGGCAAGCCCTGAGGCATGGATCTGGACTGGAGCGCATTGGGGTTGTCGCTGAAGGTGGCCGGCTGGGCCACCGCGATTAATCTGGTGCTGGGCGTGGCACTGGGCGCATTGCTGGCGCGGCGGCGATTTCCCGGCCGTGAGCTGCTGGATTCGCTGCTGACCTTGCCGATGGTGCTGCCGCCGACGGTGCTGGGCTACTACCTGCTGGTACTGATCGGTCGCAACGGCCCAGTCGGCGCATGGCTGCAATCGTGGTTCGGCATCAACCTGGTGTTCACCTGGCAGGCCGCGGTGATCGCGGCGGCGGTGGCCTCGTTGCCGCTGGTGTTCAAGCCGGCGCGCGCGGCGTTCGAGGAAGTGGACGGGCAGCTGGAGCAGGCCGCGCGTACGCTTGGAGTGTCCGAAGCAGCGGTGTTCTTCCGCATCACGTTGCCGCTGGCCTGGCGCGGCATTCTTGCCGGGCTGCTGCTGGCATTCGCACGCGCCATGGGCGAGTTCGGCGCCACGCTGATGGTGGCGGGCAGCATTCCGGGCCGCACGCAGACGCTGTCGATCGCCATCTACGAGGCGGTGCAGGCCGGCCAGGACGGCAAGGCCAATGCGCTGGTGATCCTGACCTCGGTGGTCTGCATCGTGATCCTGTTGCTGGCCGCGCGGCTGGTGGGCGGGCGTCGCCGGGAGCTGCGCGATGTGGCTTGACCTGCAGGTGCAGCGTCGCCTGCAGGCGGCCGGCCAGGATTTCGTGCTGGATGTATCGCTGCAGTGCACGCAGCGCCAAGTGGTGTTGTTCGGGCCCTCGGGCGCGGGCAAGAGCCTGACCTTGAAGGCGGTGGCCGGGCTGCTGCGGCCGGGCCAGGGTCATGTGCGCGTGCAGGGGCAGACCCTGTTCGATGCGGCCACCGGCGTGGATCTGCCGCCGCAGCGCCGCCGGTTGGGCTATGTGTTCCAGGATTACGCGTTGTTCCCGCACCTGAGCGTGCGCCAGAACGTGGCGTTCGGGCTGCAGAAGGGCTGGTTGAATCCGGGGCTCGGCCAGCGTTTCGATGCCGTGGAGCAGTGGTTGCACGCCTTCCGCATCGACACGGTGGGCGATCTGCTGCCCTCGCAGGTCTCCGGTGGCCAGCGCCAGCGCACTGCATTGGCGCGGGCGCTGGTGACGCAGCCGCAGGCGCTGCTGCTGGATGAGCCGTTCTCCGCACTGGACCATGACCTGCGCCAGCACCTGCGTCAGGAGCTGGAAACGGTGCTGGACCGGACCGGCATCCCGTTGCTGTTGATCAGCCATGACCCGCAGGATGTGGCCATGTTCGGCCAGCAGGTGGCGCGCGTGGTGGACGGCCGGATCGTCGGCGATTGACCTGCACCTGTAGAGCCGAGCCCATGCTCGGCTGCTCTGCTCGACACCGCCAACAGCAGCCGAGCATGGGCTCGGCTCTACAGGATCAAAGGATCAATACAATTCGCAGTGCGTGCGGCCTTCACCGCGCAGCGCGTCCCAGCGCCCTTCGCCAGCGACGGCATCGATGGCCTCGCGCACCGCGCTTTCCAGGTGGCGCTTGTTGCCGCACAGGTACATATGCCCACCGCGGGCCAGCACATCGCGCACTTCATCGCCGCGCTGCCGCAGTACATGCTGCACATAGACCTTTTCGGCGCCATCGCGCGAGAACGCGGTATGCAGGCCGGCCAGCACGCCCCGGGTATGCCAGTCCTGCAGCTGGTCGCGGTACAGGTAGTCGCGCTTGCTGTGCTTCTCGCCAAACACCAGGTGCACCTCGCGTTCGCAGCCGTTGGCCTGCAGTTCCTGCATCAGGCCCATCAGCGGTGCGATGCCGGTGCCGGTGCCGACCAGCAGCAGCGGCGTCTGGCCGGTATCGGGCAGGTGGAAGCCAGGGTTGGAACGGCAGTACACACGGGCGTGGTCGCCACCGTGCAGCAGGCTGCCGGTAGCGGTGCCGAAGCGCTCGCGGCCGCGCAGGGTGTAATGCACTTCGCGCACGCACAGGCTCAGCTGGTCGTCGCGCGGGCGCGAGGCGATTGAATAGGCACGCGGCAGCCGCGCTGACAGCAGTTCACGCAGCCGCGGCAGCGGCATGCTGTCCGGGGTGGCGTGGTCCTGCAGCACGTCCAGCAGGTCCAGGCCGTGCAGGTAGGCGTCCAGCTCGCGCTTCTGGCTGACCTTCAGCAGGCCCTTCAGCGTTTCGCTGCCACCGAGCCGGGCCAGCTCGCGCAGCACGCTCTTGCTCAGCAGGCGCAGCTCGCGGTCGCGCAGGGCGGCCACGGCGGTGCTGTCGCCGTACCAAGTGGCCAATGCCTGCAGCAGGGCAGGATCGTTCTCCGGCACCACGTGCAGGGTGTCACCCGCGCGGTAGGCCATGCCACTGCCGGCAATGTCCAGCTGCAGGTGCCAGGCAGCGGGGGCGCTGCTGTTCAAGCGGCGGCGTTCGAGAATGCGGGCGGCAAAGGCATTGTCTTCACCATAGGCGGTGACCTGCAGGTGCAGGTCTTGGCCAGCGCTGAGGTCGCCACCCAGCACCTGGCTTAGCACCGGCTGCCATTGCTGGAAGAACTGCTCGTAACCCAGGTCGGCGTCCACGCGGTGCAGCAGCGGCTGCGCCTGGCGCTCGCTCAGCGCAGCATCCAGCGCCTTGGTGAAGCCACAGAAGCTGGGGTAGCCGGTGTCACCCAGGCCGAACACCGCATAGCGCAGGCCGCTCAGCGTCGGGGTCTGGCGCAGGGTTTCGAAGAACCGCTCGCCATTGGCCGGCGGTTCGCCATCGCCGAACGAGCTGGAAATCGCCAGCAGCACATCGCCGTGGCCGAGACTGGCCACGTCGATGTCGTTGAACGGGAGCACCTGCGGCGCGTGCGGCTGCAGGTCCGCGCCCAAGCGCTGGGCCAAGGCGCGGGCATTGCCCGACTCGGACGCGAAACCCACCAGCAGGCGGCTGAAGGGCGTACTGGTCGGGAGGGCGTTCACGCGGCCTCGTAGAAGTCGTCGAACTTTTCCTTGCTGAACTCGACCAGGTCGTAGTTCTGCATCAGGTCGTTCACCACGCGGCGGATGCTGATGTAGGAGGTGATGTTGCCTTCGCCGTCGAACAGCGGTTGCACGGTGGTGTCGACCACGTAGAGCACGCCGCCCTTGCCGAGGTTGGGCACGATGCCGGTCCAGGTCTTGCCGGCCTTGATGGTGTCCCACATGTCCTTGTAGACCGCCTTGGGCACATCCGGGTGGCGCACGATGCTGTGCGGCTGGCCGATCAGTTCCTCGCGGGCGAAGCCGGTGAGCGTGCAGAACAGGTCATTGGCGTAGGTGATGTTGCCCTGCAGGTCGGTGGTGGAGATCACCATGACGTTCTGCAGCGCATTCACGAGCTGGGCGTTGTCGGGGGAGTAGCTCATCGCAGGGTCCTTGTAGAGGCCGGCAGCGCCGGCGTGTTCGGGTTCTGCATAGGAATACGCCCGCGTGGCAGCGGGCGGTTTGACATTGGTCAAGCGCGTAGCGCGAAGGCCTGCGACCGGGTGTCGCAGGGAGAATCTCTGTAAAGCCGAGCCCACTTCGGCTCGAGCGGCAACGGGACTGCCCGCAGCCGAGCGTGGGCTCGGCTCTACAGGAGAGGCACGGGCGGCTGGCGGGCGTACCTCATGCGTACTGAGCTCATGACGCCTTGTCACAAAGAAATCGCCATGGCTTCACGGTTGATTGATCGCATGGAGGGCTATTGTCGTCCTGAGCCTCTCGCTGGCGTCCCCCACGTCCTGCGTCGACTTCCTTCCCAGCACCAGCGCCCGTCCGGGCGCCGCTGGCGTCTGTCTGCCTGAAGCATCCGAGATCATCCCCATGGCCCGCGCCGCCCAGTCCGCTTCACCCGTTGCGATCTCTCCCGTCACGCCCGTGCCGATCGGCACGCGCCGCGGCCATTCGCAACCGTTGGATCTGCCGGAACTGGTGCAGCGCGTGTTGTTCGTTGCCACCGAGATGGCGGACTTCGTCAAGGCCGGTGGCCTGGGCGACGTCGCTGCGGCCCTGCCGCGTGCGGTGCGCGGTGCGTGTGATTCGCGCGTGCTGCTGCCCGGCTACCCGGAGGTACTGCAGCGCCTGCCACAGCTGCAGCGGGTGGGGCACGTCAGCGCGCGGGCCGGCTTGCCAGCGTGCACGATCGGCATGGCGGTGCAGGCCGACGGCCTTCCGATCTACGTCTTGCTGTCGCCGGAGCTGTACGAGCGTGAGGGCTCGCCCTACGTGGACGGGCAGGGGCAGGAGTGGAAGGACAACGCGGTTCGCTTCGCGACGCTTTCGCATGCGGCTGCGGAGATCGCGGCAGGGCGTGCCGGGCTGGACTGGTCGCCGCAGCTGCTGCACCTGAATGACTGGCCGGTGGCCATGGCGGCCGCCTACGTACGTTGGGACCGGACCGCCGTGCCGACCCTGCTGACGATCCACAACCTGGCTTACCAGGGGCTGTTTCCGTACGCGCTGGCACCTGTGCTGGGCGTGCCGGCCGAACACCTGGATGAACTGCACTTCCACGGTCAGATGTCGTTCCTGCAGGGCGGCATCACCAATGCCACGCGGCTGAACACGGTCAGCCTGCGCTACGCGCAGCAGATCACCGCCCCGGATGACGGCTGCGGGTTGCATGACCTGTTGGCACGGAGGGCGGCCGGCGGGCACCTGAGTGGCATCGTCAACGGTATCGATGCCAGCTGGGACCCGCGCCGCGATATCCATCTCAAGGCCCACTTCGGCATTGGTGAGTGGACCGGGCGCGCCACCAACGCGCATGCGGTGCGCAAGGCGTTCGGCCTGGCGCCGTCGACCGGCCCGCTGTTTGCGGTGGTCTCGCGGCTGGTGCACCAGAAGGGCCTGGACATTACCTGCGACGTGGCGCCCCAGATCGTGGCGGCCGGCGGCCAGCTGGTCATCATCGGCGGTGGCGAGCCGCAGGTGGAAGCCCAGGTGCAGGCGCTGGCCCGCCGCTACCCGGGGCGGGTGGGCGCCTTCATCGGGTTCGAGGAAGCGCTGGCCCGCCAGATGTTTGCCGGCGCCGATTTCCTGCTGATGCCTTCACGCTTCGAACCCTGCGGGCTGAGCCAGATGTACGCACAGCGCTTCGGCTGCCTGCCCATCGCGCACGCGACCGGCGGGCTGGTGGATACCGTCGAGGATGGCGTGACCGGATTCCTGTTCCATGGCGCCAACGCTGATGGACTGCGCCGCTGCGTGGAACGGGCGATGCGCACCTTCCGCCTGCCGGGCCTGCTGCAGGCCATGCGCCGCGCGGCCATGCTGCGGCCGGGTGGCTGGGATGCGGCCGGACGCGCCTATCTGGCCCTGTACCAGCAGACCTGCCAGGTGGCTGCATGAGCCACGACAGCCTGCATCTGGTCGCCCTGGAGGATGAAGCGATCACGGAGACGGGATTGGATCAGCGTATCGCCCCGGCGCTGCAGGACCTCGTCCACGCGCGCCCGGCCGATGCATTTGCCTGGCTGGGCCCGCATCGCCAGCCAGAAGGCGGACGCCAGCTGCGCGTGCTGGTGCCGCACGCGCAGCGCGTCGAGGTGATTGCAGACGATGGGCAACGCTGGGACCTGTCTCCTGGCCCGTTGCCCGGCCTGTTCGAGGGCGCGGCCGGTGACGCGGCGATACCGTTGCTTGCCCTGCATTTCGAACAGGGCGTGGAGCAGGTGCACGATGCCTATGCGTTCGGTCCACTGTTGGACGAAGCACTGCTGCAGCGGTTCCATGCCGGTGATGCCGATGCGGCGCGGCAGCTGGGGGCGGTGCCGATGCAGGTGCAGGGCATCGCGGGCGTGCGCTTCGCGGTGTGGGCACCCAACGCCCAGCGGGTCGCGGTGGTTGGCGATTTCAATGGATGGGATGGCCGACGCCATCCGATGCGGCTGCGTCACACCGCCGGCGTGTGGGAGCTGTTCCTGCCGGGCGTGCAGGCCGGTGCCCGCTACAAATTCCGCATCGTCGGCGCCGACGGCCGGGTGATGCCCGACAAGTTCGACCCGATGGCGCGCTGGGCCGAGCTGCCACCGGCCACCGCTTCGCGGGTGCCTTCGGCGGCGCCGATGCAGTGGCACGATGACGCCTGGTTGGAGGCCCGGCGCCAGGCCGGAACCTGCGCACCGCTGTCCATCTACGAAGTACATGCGGGCTCCTGGCAGCGCAGCGACGAGGGTGCGCCGCTGGACTGGGACGCCCTGGCCGACCGGTTGATTCCGTACGTGGCCGGACTCGGCTTTACCCACATCGAGCTGCTGCCGGTCAGCGAGCATCCCTTTGGCGGTTCCTGGGGCTATCAGCCGCTGGGCATCTACGCGCCGACGGCGCGCCATGGCACGCCGCAGGCCTTCGCACGCTTCGTGGACCGCTGCCACCAGGCCGGCGTGGGGGTGATCTTGGACTGGGTGAGCGCGCACTTCCCGAACGATGCGCATGGCCTGGCCGGGTTCGATGGCACCGCGCTGTACGAGCATGCCGACCCGCGCGAAGGGGTGCACGCCGACTGGGACACGCTGATCTACAACTACGGCCGCAACGAAGTGGCTGCCTACCTGATCGGCAGTGCCTTGGAGTGGGTGGAGCGGTTCCATATCGACGGTCTGCGCGTGGATGCTGTGGCGTCGATGCTGTACCGGGATTACAGCCGTGCCGAGGGGGAGTGGATACCCAACGAGCAGGGCGGGCGCGAGAACCTGCAGGCGGTCGCGTTCCTGCGGCGGATGAACCAGGCGCTGCGTGAGCGTTTCCCGGATGTGCTGGTGATCGCCGAGGAATCCACCGCGTGGCCGGGGGTGACCGCGCCGGTGGAGGAGGGCGGGCTTGGCTTCACCCACAAATGGAACATGGGCTGGATGCACGACACCCTGCAGTACCTGGGACGCGATCCAGTCCATCGCCAGCATCACCACAGCGAGATCAGCTTCGGCCTGGTCTACGCCTTCTCCGAACGGTTCGTGTTGCCGCTGTCGCATGACGAGGTGGTGCATGGCAAGGGAGCGCTGCTGGCCAAGATGACGGGCGAGCCGGCGCAGCGGCTGGCCCAGCTCCGCGCGTACTACGGTTTCATGTGGGCGCACCCGGGTAGCAAACTGCTGTTCATGGGCGGCGAGTTCGGCCAGGGCCACGAGTGGTCGCACGATGCGGTACTGGACTGGGCACAGGCGGCCAGCAGTGAGGGCCAGGGCCTGTCGCGCCTGGTGCGAGACCTCAACAGCGTGCTCCGCGCCGAACCCGCGTTGCATCGCGACGAGCGCGACGAACGCGGTTTCGATTGGAGCGTGGCCGACGACAGCCGCAACAGCGTTTACGCGTTCATCCGCCGGGATCCGGCCGGCAGCGGCCGCACCCTGCTGGTGGTGAGCAACTTCACTCCGGTACGTCGCGACGGCTACCGGGTCGGCGTGCCGCACCCGGGGCGTTGGAGCGAACGGCTCAACACCGACAGCGCGTATTACGGTGGCGGCAATGCGGGAAACCTCGGTGCAGTGCATACCGAGCCGAGGCCGATGCATGGTCACGCCCAGTCGCTGCGGCTGACCCTGCCGCCGCTGTCCACGCTGTATCTGCAGGTTGATGCATGACGGCAGTAACGCCGCGCCTGGGCGCATGGCCTGTGGCTGGTGACAGGGTGGAGTTCCGTGTGTGGGCACCGGACGCAAGGACGATGGCGCTGTGCCTGCGCGGCACGCAACAGCCGATGCAACGTGACGCGGACGGCTGCCACTGGCTGCGGACACCGGCATCGCATGGCGACCGCTACCGTTTTCGCCTTCCTTCCGGTCAGGACGTGCCCGACCCGGCCTCGCGCTGGCAGCCGGACGGCATCGACGGAGACAGCGCGGTGGTGCTGGACACGGCCATGGCGCAACCCGCTTGGCGCGGGCATGCCTGGCAGGATCTGGTGATCTATGAAGCACACATCGAGGCCGGCGGCGGCTTCGCGGCGTTGCCCGCGCAGCTGCCGATGCTGGCCGCGCTGGGCATCACCGCCATTGAACTGATGCCGGTCGCGCAGTTTCCCGGCCAGCGCAACTGGGGCTACGACGGCGTGTTCCCGTATGCGCCGGCCCATGCCTATGGCGGGCCGGCAGCGCTGAGGGCCTTCATCGAAGCGGCGCACGATGCAGGGCTGTCGGTGCTGCTGGATGTGGTCTACAACCACTTCGGACCACAGGGCAACCACCTGCGCGACTACGCGCGCGGGTTCTTCCGTGACGACCGCAGCACGCCGTGGGGCGAGGCCATCGACTTCCGCCAGCCCTGGGTGCGGCGCTTTTTCATCGACAACGCGCTGATGTGGTTGCGCGACTACGGCTTCGATGGCCTGCGCCTGGACGCGGTGCACGCCATTGACGATGACCGTTTCCTCCAGCAGCTGGCCGATGAGGTACGTGCGGTGGCCCCGCACGCGCACCTGGTGCTGGAGAACGAGCGCAACCAGGCGCGGTGGCTGCGCGGCGCCTACCAGGGGCAGTGGAACGATGACTTCCACAATGCGCTGCACGTGATGCTGACCGGCGAGCAGGAGGGCTATTACGCGGCCTATGCCGGTCGCGCCGAAGCACTGCTGGCGCGCTGCCTGGCCGAAGGATTCGCCTGGCAGGGTGAACCGGACCTGCGCGGCGATCCCCGCGGCGAACCCAGCGCCGACCTGTCGCCCGCGCGTTTTGTGGTATTCGCGCAGAACCACGATCAGGTAGGCAACCGCGCTCTCGGCGAGCGCCTGTCGATGCTGACCGATCCTGCGCGGCTGCGTGCGGCGCTGGCGTTGACCCTGCTGACGCCGATGATCCCGCTGCTGTTCATGGGCGAACCGTGGCAGGCGCAATCGCCGTTCCTGTTCTTCACCGACTACGCGCCGCCGCTGGACGAGGCGGTGCGCGAAGGGCGTCGCCGCGAGTTCGCTGGTTTCAGCGCCTTTGCCGACGCCGCCTCGCGCGCGCGTATTCCCGACCCGAACGACCCGGCCACCCTGCAGGCGTCCTACACGTCGCCGCCCGGCGATGATCCCTGGTCGCAGGACTGGCTGCGCTGCACGAGCGGGTTTCTGGCACTGCGCAGGCGCTATCTGCAACCCGGGTTGCTGCAGGCGCGGTCGTTGGGTGCGCGCGTGCTGGGCGAAGGCGCGGTGCAGGCGGGCTGGCAGCTGCCGTCGGGCCAGTGGTGGATCGCGGTCAATGTCGGCCCGTCGCCGGTGGTGCATGCGATGCCGGCCGGGGAGCACGTTGTAGGGCCGGACGCTGCCACGTTGCTGCCCGCAGGCGGCGGCGTGCTTGCCTGTTGGGTCGCCGCATGAGGACCGATGCGGCGGTTCTGGAGGCGGCACGGCGCGCGGGCCTGCTGGTTCGCTGGACCGACGTGGCCGGTGTCGAGCGCGAAGTCGCACCGGACGTGCTGCGCGCGGTGCTGGAGGGGCTGCAGGGCGATGCAGCGCCCGAGCACGGTGGCCTGCGCACGGCCTGCTGTGGACAGCTGCTGGCGATGCCGGACGCAGCCGGCGCAGCGTGCTGGGTGGATGAGCATGGCGCAGTGCTGCCGGCACGCGCCGATGCGCAAGGGCGCTGGCGCGTGCCGGACCAGCCGGGTTACTGGCAGTGGCGCCGGGGCGACCGGCAACAGGCGGTTGCGGTGGCGCCACAACGTGCCTGGTGGCCGCAGGGCACGCTGCGCGGCTGGGGCCTGTCGGCGCAGGTCTACAGCCTTCGCGCCTCTTGCGACGCTGGCATCGGTGACAGCGCCGGCTGTGCACGATGGAGCGAACTGCTGCACCGTCACGGCGGCGATGCAGTGGCGTTGAGCCCGCTGCATGCCGGCTTGCCACCTGGGCCAGGCTACAGCCCCTATTCGCCCAGCGACCGGCACTGGCTCGATCCACTGCAGGTGTCCCTGCCGCAGGTACTGCCGGAGGCAGCCGACGCCGTGCTGGCTGAAGACCAAGCACTGGCAACGGCAGTTGCAGCCGCCACCGCAGCGCGCCGCATCCACTGGCCGCACTCGGCGGCGTTGAAGTGGCGCTGGCTGCGCCAGGTGCACCAGTGGCTGCGGCAGCAGGCGCCGGCACAGTGCGAACAGATGCAGACGTGGCGCGATGCGCAAGGCGAACCCCTGCTGCGCTATTGCCAGCACGCCGCCGACCGGTTCACTGGAAGCGCCGACGACCATGCGTTTGCGCAATGGTTGGCGCGGCAGGGCTGGGCGCAGGTGCAGGCGGGATTGCGCAACGACGGCGCGTCGATCGGGCTGATCGCGGATCTGGCGGTGGGTTGCGCACCGCAGGGCGTCGAGGCGCGGACCGGCGGCGACCAACTGCTGCAGGGTCTTGAACTGGGCGCGCCGCCGGATGCGTTCAATCCGCTGGGCCAGGCCTGGGGTATCACCAGCTGGTCACCCTTCGCCCTGCAGCGCGAGGGCTTTGAGCCGTTCATCCGCGTGCTGCGCGCTGTGATGGCCGGCCGTGGCGGGCTGCGCATCGACCATATCCTTGGCCTGCAGCGCCTGTGGGTGCTTCCCCGCGGGGCGGGCGCCGGGCAGGGCGTTTACCTGCGCTATCCGTTCGATGATCTGATCAACCTGCTGGTGCTGGAATCGTGGCGGCATCGCTGCGTGCTGATTGGTGAAGACCTGGGCGTGGTGCCGCCGGGCGTTCGCCAGCGGCTGGCAGCCCGCGGCATCCTGGGCATCGAGGTGCTGCCGTTCGCCCGCAACGGTGAGCGCTTCCTGCCGGCGCCACGGTGGCGCCGCGATGCGGTGGCCATGCCCTCCACCCATGATCTGCCACCGCTGTCCGGCTGGCTGCACGGGCGCGACCTGCGCTGGCGCGCCCGCCTGGGTGAGCTGAGCGGGCTTCCGTCGGCGCTGCACGCGCGCTCCAGAGAGGTCCAGGCGCTGTCCGCAGTCGCCCGGGGCGAGGGGGCCACGCTTGAAGCGCGTGCGCTGTCGCTGGTCGCGCACGCATCGTCACGGCTGGCGCTGCTCCCGCTGGAAGACGCCCTGGGCAGTCGCGCGCAGGTGAACCTGCCGGGCACCGTCAACGGCCATCCGAACTGGCGCCGGCGGCTACCGCTAGCGTGGGACCAGGACGCGGTTGACGCACGTATTGCCCGCTTCAGCGCCACGCGGCGGAGGGAGCGGCGATGACTCCATTGCGTGCCACCGTACGCCTGCAATTGCATGCAGGCTTCGACCTCGAGGCCGCCGCGACGCAGCTGCCGTACTACGCCGCGCTGGGCGTCAGCCACCTTTACCTGTCGCCGATCACCGCTGCGCTGCCCGGGTCTACGCATGGCTACGATGGCATCGACCCGGCCCGCATCAATCCGGAACTGGGCGGCGAAGAAGCCTTCCGGCAACTGGCCACAGCGACGCGCGCGCACGGCATGGGCCTGATCCTCGACATCGTACCCAACCATCTGGCGGCGTCCGCGCACAGCCATTGGTGGAACGATGTGCTGATGCACGGGCGTCGAAGCCCGCACGCAGAATGGTTTGACATCGACTGGGAGGCGCCGGGCTGCGAGGGCCGGCTCTGGCTGCCTGCACTGGACCGGCCGTTGCACGACGCGGTGCGCGATGGCGTAGTGCGCGTGGTGGTGGACAACGCGCGTCCCGTGCTGCGCCACCATGGTCTGGCGTTGCCCTTGTCGCCGCGCAGCCATCCACTGGACCCCGCGCAGTGGCCGGCGTGGGCCGAGCGCTGCAACCGCAGCGTTGAACGGCTGCATACGCTGCTGCAGCGGCAGCACTACCGGCTGGCCTGGTGGCGCACGGCGGGCGATCAGGTGAACTACCGGCGCTTTTTCGATATCAATGAACTGGCCGCGCTGCGGGTGGAGCGCGACGACGTGTTCGAGGCGGTGCATGCGCTGCCGCTGCGGTTGGTACGCGCGGGACGGGTGGACGGCCTGCGTATCGATCATGTGGATGGCCTGTCCTCCCCGGGCGCCTACCTGCGGCGCCTTCGTGAATCGCTCGACGCAGCCTGTGCGGCCGGCGGTCGTGATCCGCAGGCGGTGAGCCTGCATGTGGAGAAGATACTGGCCGAGGGCGAGCAGCTGCCCGACAGCTGGGCCTGCGACGGTACCACCGGCTATGACTTCATGGACCAGACCGGTGCCTGGTTGCACGATCCGGCGGCTGCCCCCGCGCTCTCGCGCACGTGGCAGGCGCTGGGCGGTGACTCGCGCAGCTTTGACCGGATTCAGCAGGACGCTCGCGGCATGATGTTGCGCCAGGGCCTTCACGCAGACTTCCAGCGGCTGCTGCGCAGTGCGCAGCAGGTCCTGCAGCCCCGGCTGGCCGAGGCCGATATCGGAGTGGCTGCGCTGGCACGCGCATTGGCTTCATTGCTGCGGCATTACCGCACCTACCGGCCCTATTCGCTGGAGGGGGCGGGTGAACGAAAGGCGCTGGTGGACGCTGCCGGTGCTGCGCGCGAGGCGCTGGACGGTGCCGCACGCGCCGCGCTGGATCTGCTGCTGCAGGCACTTCCCGGCCAGGCGCCGGCTGAAACCGAGCTGCGCGTACGGTTCGGGCAGCTGGCCGCGCCGCTGAATGCCAAGTCGGTGGAAGATACCGGGTTCTATCGCTATTTCAGGCTGCTGTCGCGCAACGAAGTCGGCAGTGATCCGCAGCGGCTGGGCATGGAAGGGCGCGAGCTGCTGGAACATGCAGCCGGGCGCCTGCGGCGCCATCCCAGGGCGCTGCTTGCGCTGGCCACCCACGATCACAAGCGCGGGGCCGACAGCCGGGCACGGCTGGCGGTTCTCAGTACCTGCACGGTCGAGTGGCGGGACGCGGTGCGGCGCTGGAGCCGGATGGCGACCCACGCCGGCGCGCCGATGCCGTTGCCGGGTGCCGAGACCTATGCGCTATGGCAGGCGCTCGTCGCCGCGTGGCCGATGCACGGTACCCCCGGCGCCGACTTCGCATCGAGGATGGTGCAATGGCTGACCAAGGCATTGCGCGAGGGTAAACGGGTCAGCAGCTGGTCCGATCCCAACGTGGCCGTGGAGGAGGGCGCCGCGCAGTGGCTGCACGCGCTGCTGGATGGAGCGCCGTTGCAGCCGGTGCGGGAGGCGCTGGCGACGTTCGTGGCGCGCATCGCGCCGGCGGGCGCCTGCAACGGCCTGGCACAGCTGTGCCTGCAGCACTGCCTGCCCGGCGTGCCCGACCTCTACCAGGGCGGCGAAGGCTGGGACCTGAGCCTGGTGGACCCGGACAACCGGCACGCGGTGGACTATCCGGCGCGGCACGCGTGGCTGCGTGATGCGCGCGGGTGGCCCGCGCTGCTGGATGACTGGCGGGACGGTGGGATCAAGGCATTCCTGCTCCGGCAGTTGCTCGATTGCCGCCGCAGGCACCCGCATCTTTTCCTGCACGGCGCGCTGCAGCCGCTGTCCGCGCCTGCGCGCTCGCCGTGGCTGGCGTTCACGCGCAGGCATCAGGCGCAGGTGCTGCTGGTGGTCGTACGGCGAAGTTCGCCCACCACCATGCCGGGGCCCAGCCTGCACATTCCGCGCGACGTCGGCAGCGGCGTGACGCTGCGTGGGCTGCCGGCAGGCCCCATGCGCAATGTCCTGGACGGGCGCATCGAACATTTCAACGCAACCGCGGACGTGGCCGGGCTTCTGGCTGGCAGCCCGTTGGCGATATGGATCAACGAGGAGACAGGTAGGGATGGACAGCAGGGAACGACGGCAGCGGATTGAGGCACTTGCCCACCAGATCTGGGAGGCAGAAGGGCGCCCGGACGACCAGCAGCAACGGCACTGGCACATGGCCGAGCGGCTGGTGGAAGCCGAGATTGCCGCCGCGCGCGGGGAGGAGGGCACTGATGGCGAGCCGTAAGTGGACGCAGACCTCGCGCGTGCGCGAAGGCCGGCCCTTCCCGCTGGGGGCGACCTGGGACGGGTTGGGTGTGAACTTCGCACTGTACTCGCGGCATGCCACACGGGTGGAACTCTGCCTGTTCGATGGACGCAACCGCGAAGTGGAACGCATCGCGCTGCCCGAGTACACCAACGAGATCTGGCATGGTTACCTGCCGGACGTGCGGCCCGGGCAGCGTTACGGCTACCGGGTGCACGGCCCGTATGCGCCGGAAGAGGGCCATCGCTTCAATCCCAACAAGCTGCTGCTGGACCCCTACGCCAAGCAGATCGTCGGCGAACTGAAGTGGGCCCCCCACCTGTTCGGCTACACCCTGGGTCACCGCGATGGCGATCTCAGTTTCGACCGCCGCGACAGCGCCAGCTACATGCCGCGCTGCGCCGTGATCGACCCGGCCTTCAGCTGGGGTGTCGAGCGTGCACCTGCCACGCCCTGGGACCGGACCGTGATCTACGAAGCGCATGTGCGCGGGCTGACCATGCAGCATCCCGATGTCCCGCAGGCCGAGCGTGGCACCTTCTCTGCCCTGCGCCATGACGCAGTGGTCGACCACCTCAGCCATCTGGGCGTGACCGCCATCGAACTGCTACCCGTGCACGCATACGTCGATGACCAGCAGCTGCTCGAGCGCGGGCTGCGCAATTACTGGGGGTACAACACCATCGGCTTCTTCGCGCCGCAGCCTCGCTACCTGTCGCTGGGCATCGTGGCCGAGTTCAAGCAGATGGTCGCGCGGTTGCACAATGCCGGCATCGAAGTGATCCTGGACGTGGTCTACAACCACACCGCCGAAGGCAATGAGCTGGGCCCTACGCTGTCCTTCAAGGGCATCGACAACGCCAGCTACTACCGCCTGGCCGATGATCGCCGCTACTACATCAACGATACCGGCACCGGAAATACGTTCGACCTGACCAATGCCGGTGCGCTGCGCATGGTCATGGACTCTCTGCGCTACTGGGTGACCGAGATGCGGGTGGATGGGTTCCGCTTCGACCTGGCAACCATCCTCGGCCGCGAACGGCATGGCTTCGACGCCTCGGGCAGCTTCCTCGATGCGGTACGCCAGGACCCGATCCTGAGCCAGGTGAAGCTGATTGCCGAGCCATGGGACATCGGCCCGGGCGGCTACCAGCTGGGCCAGTTTCCGCCGGGCTGGGCCGAATGGAACGACCGCTTCCGCGACACGGTGCGCGCGCTGTGGCGTGGCGATGGCGGGCAGCTGGCGGAGTTTGCCACGCGCTTCACCGGCTCGGCCGACCTGTTCGAACACCACGGCAGGCGGCCGTCGGCCAGCATCAATCTGGTGACGGCGCATGATGGATTCACCCTGCACGATCTGGTCAGCTACAACGATCGCCACAACGAGGCCAACGGCGAGGACAACCGTGACGGCCACTCGCACAACCTTTCCAGCAACCACGGCGTGGAGGGAGACACCGATGATGCGGCGATCCTTTCGTTGCGTGCGCGGCAGATGCGCAACCTGCTGGCCACGCTGCTGCTCGCGCAGGGCACGCCGATGCTGCTCGCCGGGGATGAGTTCGGCCATTCGCAGCAGGGCAACAACAACGCCTACTGCCAGGACAATCCACTGAGCTGGATCGACTGGGAGCGCGCAGCATTGCCGGCTGCACAGGCGCAGGTGGCGTTCGTGCGGCGGGCGCTGTCACTGCGCCGGCGCTACGGCCTGCTGCGCCGGAACCGGTTCCTGCGCGGCGAGTACGATGAGTCGCTGGGCCTGCGCGATATCGACTGGCGGCATCCCGATGGTCGCGGCATGGAGGAAGCGGACTGGCATGACGCAGGGCTGCGTGCGCTGCTGATCGTGCTGGACGGTCGCAGTCCGGACAGTGGCCTGCGCGAGCCCGGGCGGCATGTCAGCCTGGCCCTGCTGTTGAACGCCGGCGAGCAGCCGCAGCGGTTCTGTGTGTCAGACGACGCCCTGTCGTTCCGGCGCGTACTCCTGCAGACCGACGAAACGCCGTTGGAGCCGGATGAGGAAGGCGCCTGGACGCTGCCGCCGCGCAGCCTGTGCCTGCTGGCGGCAAGCAGCAGCGCGTGATTGCACTGCTGCGCCACTACGGTGCGCCGGGCGTTGCCCGGCGTACCGGTAGCTACCCCACCAGATAGCGCAACACACCCGCCGAGACCACGCCGATCAGCACGGTCGGGAGCATCGACAGCCGCGTGGCGGCCAGCAGGGTAATGGCCAGCGCGGCCAGGTCGGCGGGTTTGTCGGCAACGAAGTCCGGGGCGATCACCGAGATCAGCACGCAGCCCGGCGCGGCTTCCATCACCGTCACCGCACGTTTGCTCAGGGTGCGATTGCGCAACGCCAGGAAGCCGACGATGCGGGTCAGGTAGGTGGCGGCGGCCATCAGCACGATGGTCAGTACCGAGGTCCAGTGGATCAGGCCATTGAAGATCATGCTGCGTCCTCCGCCAGCAGCCAGGCGGCGGCCAGGCCGGCCAGTGCGCCGCTGGCCACGTACCACGCGCCCGGGACCAGCAGATAAGTGGCGGCGGCCACGACCAGGCTGACCAGCCACGGCCGCGCCGCCTTCATGCCCTGCCACATGCCGCGCAGCAGCACCAGGAACACGGCGGGGAAGGCCATGTCGAAACCATAGGCGTGGATGTCGCCCAACAGCGGCCCGATGATCGCGCCGAGTGCGGTGCAGGCCACCCAGACCGTGTACAGGCCTGCCGACACGCCCAGGTAGTAGGCCAGGCTGAAGCCAAGCGCGCGCCGGCGCGCATCGGCCACGCCCATCGCCCAGCTTTCGTCGCACATGAAGAACAGGGCCGGCAGCACGCGTCGGCGCGGCAGGTGCTGGAGCAGCGGGGCCAGGCTGGCGCCCATCAGCAGGTGGCGGCTGTTGACCAGGGCGGTGATGGCCACGATCAGCGCGATGTGCGGTGGCGAGGTCCACAGTTCGACGGCGGCGAACTCCGAGCCACCAGCGAAGTTGAGACCGGTCATCAGCGGTACTTCCAGTGCGCTCAGGCCCTTCTGGGCCGCCTGCGCACCGAGCACCAGGGCAAACGGAATGAAGCCGATCATCACCGGCACGGCGGCGCGCAGGCCGCGCAGGAATTCGGCACGCGAGGCGGTATCGCAGGTGGCGGGCGGGGGGAGGGTGGTACGGGCGTCCATGGAACGGCACAACAAGGTGGGGGTGGCCCATGCTAGCGGTCCAATCACGAAATCGGGTTGCGTTGATGCCACTTGATTCTGGATGATTGATATTTCATGCGGCCAGAAGCGAAACGGGTGAAATTCCATGCAGTACCAGCTCGACAACCTCGATCGGCGCATCCTCGACGCCCTGCAGCGCGACGGTCGCCTGCAGAACCTGGAGCTGGCTCGCCTGGTCGGGCTGTCGCCGTCGGCCTGTCTGCGCCGGGTGCGGTTGCTGGAGGAGGGCGGCTACATCGACCGCTATGTGGCCTTGTTGAACGAGGCCAAGGTGGGCCGTGGCTTCACGGTGTTCGTGCGGGTGTGGCTGCGGGGGCAGGACGAGGACACCACCAATCACTTCATCAACAGCATCAAGTCGTTCCCGGAAGTGCTGGAATGCCATCTGATGGCCGGTGACTGCGATTTCCTGCTGCGGGTGGCGGTGGCGGACCTTGATGCCTACCGGCAGTTCCAGATGCAGCACCTGAACCGGATTGCCGGGGTGCAGAACACCAAGACGGAGATTCCGATGCAGCGGATCAAGCAGACGACCCAGCTGCCGCTTTGAGGGATGAGGTTTGCGGCCGGGTTGCACCCGGCACCCGCGGGTAGTGCCGGCCGCTGGCCGGCAACCTCAACAGCAACAGCAACAGCGGGCCTGCTGAGGGATGGCGGGGTGGGTCCGGTTGCGGGGGACGCTGCAAGTCCCCCTCCGGGGCCCGGCCCAGCCGCTGGCGGCTGTGCGTTCGGGCGCTTGCGAAGCAGTGCTTCGCAAGCAAAGCGCCCTCACCCATGTAAGCTCGGTCGCCGCTTGCTCGTGTGCGCTGTCTTGCGCACACGGCAAGACCGGGGTTGGGCGTCCTGCCCAACCCGCCCGAGGCATGCCTCGGGCCCATGCGGCTCACGCCCCCGCAACCGGACCCACCCGCCTTCGACAGATTTCCACGATCTGCCGGAACGGCATGAGCTGCTATTGGTGGGTGTCGACCTTGGTCGACACGTCTGGGTCGGCACGGGGTCGGATCCCGTTGCTGCGCAACGGGCTCTGACCCCAGGCGTGGATGAGGTGGTCTGTTCGATCTATTGATTCCTGATGGGTGACTGGCTTCAGGTCGGCTGTAGGCGGCGGTCATCGCAATGACATGTGACCCCGGTACGGTTTGAGCCCGCTTGCGGGTCGCGCGCGGGCCGAGGTTCCGGTCTTGGCGCGCGTCCACTGCAGCTGCTGTCGCTGCCGAGGGTCATGTGTTCTACGTCAGGGGGCTGAATGGACACCATGCGGTCAGAACTTGGAAGGTGGCCATCGCGGCATGGCTGCTGCTGTCCTTTGCCGCTGCCGGGCAGGACGGCGTTCATGCCTACGACATCCCTGCGCAGCCACTGGAACAGGCGGTCGAGCGCTTCAGCGTCATCAGTGGGTGGTCCGTGATGTACCCGGGCGATCTTGCCGCGGGCCGCAGCAGCCGTGCGCTGCGCGCCAGCCTGCCGCCGCTGCCCGCCCTGCAGGCGCTGCTGCAGGACTCCGGCGTCGAGGCCGAGGTGATCGGCAAACAGCGTGTGGTGCTGCGCCGGAACACGCCCTTGGCTGCCGAACCCGGTGTCGGCGCGGAACTCGCCGATGCGGAACGTCGACGTCGCTATGGTGGGCTGCAGCAGCGGCTGCGTGGGGTGTTCTGTGACGACCCGGAGATCGCTCCCGGCCGCTATGCCGCGATGCTGCGTTTCCGTGTCGACAGCGAGGGCCAGGTGCATGCGCCCGAGCTGCTGTCAGGCAGTGGCAGCGAGCGCCGCGATGCGCGCCTGCTGCAGGCGCTGCAGCACTTGGTGCTGGCGCCCGATGCCGCTGCGCTGCCGCAGCCGGTAACGCTGCAGATCCGACCTTCCGGCACCGACCACGACTGTGGCGGGCGCACGCCCCTTCCATGACTTCAAGGATTCGAACATGAGCAACGGTACGGCTGGGGCAGTTGACCTGATGGACCACCTTCTGGGTGCCTACGATGAACTGAAGCGCCGGCTGGTGCGCAAGCTGGGCTCGGAGGAGCTGGCCGGCGACGCGCTGCAGGACACGTGGATGCGCCTGAGCGCGCGGCGTGACCGCCTGGATGCCGTGCAGAACCCCGCGGCCTACCTGCTGCGCATGGCAATGAATACCGTGATCGACCGCCAACGTGCTGACCACCGCCTGCTGAGCCTGGAGGAGGTGGATACGCTGATGGACATGGCCGACCCTGCACCCGGCCCGGCGCAGGCGGCTGAACTGGACTTCGCGCTGGAAGACATGGTCGGCCTGCTGCAGCGCATGCCCGAGCGCCGTCGCCGCATCCTGCTGGCGATCCGTGTCGACGGCCTGCAGCAGCGCGATGTCGCCGATCACCTCGGTGTGTCGCTGCGGCTGGTGCAGCGTGAGCTGAAGGCCGCCCAGGACTATCTGGCCGAGCGCAGCGGAACGGGGCGCCAGGTGCGGTTCTGAACGGCGGCATCCGTCTACACTTTGACGCCGAGCAGAACCCCGCAGCGTGCGGGTCCGGCATGAGCCCCCATGGATCCTGACGATCGCCCGCAACGCCCGCTGGATGCCGTCGAGCGTCAGGCGCACGCGTGGGTGGTGCGGCTGACCTCGGGCGAGGCGACCGCCGCCGACGGGCGCCGGTTCCGCGCGTGGTGTGAGGCTGACCCGCGCCATCGCGAAGCGTTTGGCCGTGCGCGCCGGCAGTGGGAGCAGGTGCGGCTGGCCGGCGAGCAGCTGCCAGCGGCCGCGCGTCAACCGGTCGCGCCGACGCCGGCCCAGCGCTGGAGCCGACGCGCCTTCATGGGCGCCGCGATTGCCGCCCCGGCCAGCCTGGTAGTGGTGGCGGCCATCCGCCCGCCGATGGGCCTGTGGCCCTCGGTGACAGCCATGGCAGCCGATTTCCATACCGGCACCGGTGAGCGACTGCAGATCGCGCCCTCGCCGCAACTGAAGATCGAACTGGATACGCAGAGCAGCCTGCGCCGCCGCGCGCACACGCAGGGCGAAGGCTTCGAGCTGGTGCAGGGCCAGGCCGCGATCGAGACCCAGGCCGGTCTGCGCCTGGCGTTGTTCGCGGGCCCGGGCTGCGTGATTGCCGATGAGGGCGCGGTGCGCCTGGACGTACGCAACACCCAGGGCCAGGTGCGGGTGACCTGCCTGCAGGGCAGTGCCCGCATTGAGCATCCGCAGGGCCGGCTGCGGCTGCAGGCGGGCCAGCAGACCCGGTACGACGAGCGCCTCAGTGGTGTGGTGGCCGAGGCCGTGGCGTCGGAAGTGAGTGCCTGGACGGAGGGCATGCTGGTGTTCCGCCGCGCACCGCTGCGTGAGGTGGTGGAGGAGATCAACCGTTACCGCCGCGGCAAGGTACTGCTGGGCGAATCGGCATTGGCGCGCGCCCCGGTCAGCGGCCGCTTCCGCATCGATGATCCGGACGCGGCGCTGGAGCAGCTGCGACGGACGATGTCGCTGGATCTGCGTCGCTTTCCGGGTGGCATCGCCGTCCTTGGATAGATGAAGGCGCTGGCCGTGCGCGCCGCGCCGGGCTGTTGCAAGCAAGGAGAATCCAAGGATGCGCAACGAGACCATCGGTGTGCTCGATCTGCGCCGCAATCTGTCTGCATTGCTGGAAACCACCCAGCGAAGGCCCCTGATGGTGCATCGCTATGGTTCGCCCTGGGTGTGCGTGGTGTCTGACGCGCAGTGGCAGCAGCAGGCGGTGCTGCTGGACTTCAATCCGCAGTCACACCCATTGGCGATGCTGCTGCGGCTGCAGCAGCAGGAGATGCCTTTGGTCGAATCCGGGGCGCTGCCGCCTGCGGTGCTCGCACGCGCACTGCTGTTGGCGGGCATGCATGGCATCGACGATCTCACGCAGCTGCATGAGCAGGTACTGCATCATCGGCTCTGGCACTGGTTCGTGGCGGGCGCCCATGGGGTGATGGAGGGCTGGCAGCTGCCCGCACTGCGCGTTGCGCTGGCGTCATGGTGCGATGACGTGGACATGACCGATGCACTGGTCGCATTCGCTGCCCGCAGCGACGTGGCGGTACTGGCCCGCCGTTGTGGGGGTGACGCACCGCGGCTGCAGCGCGAAGCCTGCAGGCGGATGACGCTGCGATGACGTTGCCGGTGAAGCGCCACCCCGTGCACAGAGTTGCATTCGCGGTGTCGCTTCACCTGCCTTGCTGACGTCTTCTCCAGAGTACGACGCACCACGCGTCGTGGAGCACGGGCGGCGCAGATGGAAGACAGTCGCAGGATCAGCATGCTGGAGCTGGATCGCCACCTGAGCCAGTCGCTGGAGCAGGCACGGCACACGCCCCTGAACGTACAGCGCTATGGGCGCTCGTGGGTCTGGGTGCTGTCCAGTGACGCCTGGGCGGATGCGGCGCGCTGGGCGGCACTGGACAACAGTGCGCATCCACTGGCGGCACTTCGAAAGGCCCTCGACCTGCGGCTGTGGCCCTGGCCCGACGCGGCCATGAGCGCGCTGCCGCTTGGCGCAGCCGATGCGCGACTGCTGCAACGTGCGGCCCTGCTGGTGATCGTGCGTGATCTCAACACTGCGCAGCGCGTGTACGACGACCTGCGCTACCACCAGGCCTACCGCATGTTCATCGGCCTCGACCACGGCACCGCGTGGTCGCCGACGCAGTGCGTGCGTCTGCTGCAGGCGTGCGTGCATCCGTTGCTGCGCGAGTGCATCAACCAGACACTGGCCAGCGTGCCGCCGCACCTGCTCGAGGCGGCACGCGCGCCGGCTGCACGTGCGCCCGCACAGGCAACCGCGCAGCGAATCGCAGGCGGATGTTTATCGTACTGACACATGCACCGCTGACCATGGTGCAGCGGTCTCTTCCAGGATGACGAGGGCGGAACAATGGCAAGGCAGGCAGGTGGTCGCAGGGCTCGGCAGCAGGGCTTCAGCCTGATCGAGATCATGGTGGTGGTGGTGATCATCGGCATCCTTGCCGCGCTGATCGTGCCGCGGTTGATGGACCGTCCGGACCAGGCGCGTGTGGTGGCGGCGCGCCAGGACATCGCGGCGCTGATGCAGGCGCTGAAGTTGTTCAAGCTGGACAATGGGCGCTATCCCAGTGCCGAACAGGGCCTGCAGGCGCTGGTGAAGCCGCCGCAGGGCAGCGGTGCGTTGCCGGTGACGCCGTATCTGGATCGCCTGCCGAATGATCCGTGGGGCCATCCGTACCAGTACCAGGTTCCAGGCACTCATGGCGACATCGATGTGTTCTCGCTGGGTGCGGACAGCAAGCCCGGTGGCGACGCCGGGAACGCAGACATCGGCTCCTGGCAGCTGTGAGGCGTGCTGATGGCAGCCCGGACGCGTTCGATTTCATGCATCCACCAGCGTGGCGTGGCGGTGATCGTGGCCTTGCTGGTGGTGGCATTGGTGGCCGTGATTGCCACTGCGCTGCTGACCCGGCAGTCGGCGCAGCTGCGCGCGCTGCGCGGCGACCAGTTGCGCGCACAGGTACGCATGGCGGTGGATGCGACGCTGGAGCGTGCGGCGCAGCAGCTGCGTGAGGATGTCAAGGAACAGCTGACCACGGTGCGCAGCGGGCGCTGGGCGCGCCCGTTGGAATTGCAGGCGCCATTGCCGGTGCAGCTGCAACTGGTCGATGCGCAGTCGATGTTCAACCTGCGCAACCTGCTGGCACAGGGCAGGCCGGACCCCGAGGCGCGGGGCGCGTTCGTCGCGTTGTGCGCCGGGCAGGGGCTGGGCCAGGGCACCTGCGCATCCGCGGTGGACCACATCCAGGCGCGCCTGCGCGACGGCGATGTGCAGGCGCAGGCACCGCTGCCGCGCGAATCACTGATCGAACAGGCGCTGGTCGGCGCTGACCCGGTGGCGTTGCAGGCGCTGGCGCGGCGCACCGTGGTGTTGCCGGCGCAGACCCTGGTCAACGCCAACACCTGCGACCTGAGCGTCCTGCAGGCGGTCGCGCCTGCGGTGGAACCGGCAAGGCTGCAGGCGCTGCTCGCTGAGCGCGACGCTGGCCACTGGCTGCTCAACCGCGGTGACATCGCCAACCGACTCCAACTGAGCAACGAACAGATGGCCGTGCTTCCGCTGGGTATCCATAGCGAGTGGTTCCTGGCCGTGGGCCGGGTGCAGGCTGACGGCAGCGCGGTTGATTTTCGCGCGCTGCTCTGGCGTGAGTACCGCGACGACGGGGTACGTGTACAACGGGTGTGGACGAGGATCGGCGCATGACGGTGCAGCTTCGGGTGCGCCTGCCGCCGTTGGCGCACCTGCGCGCCGACAGCGCGGTGGACTGGGCGCAGCTGCACAAGGACGAGGTAGTGGCACACGGCCGCGACACGCTGGCCGCGCTGGGTCTGCGGCATCCGCGGGCCACAGTGCATGCCTGCCTTGACCCGAACGACCTGATCCTGCTGGAACTGCAGCTGCCACCGCTGTCCGGGCGCCGCCTGCAGGCGGCGTTGCAGGGCGAGGTGGAGGCCATGCTGCTGGATGACCTGCAGGACGTGGCGCTGGCCCACGGTCCGCAGGCGGCAGACGGTACGGTTCCGGTGGCCTGGCTCGGTCAGCAGGCCATCGCGCAGGTGCAGCAGCTGCTGGCCTCGTGTGCGCTGCAGCTGCAGGCGTTGTATCCGACGCCACTGCTGCTGCCTTGGCAGCGCGGCCACGCCACGCTGCAGGTCAGCGGCGAGCATCTGCTGGTGCGCAGCGGGCGCGATCGGGGACTTGTCCAATGGTATGGCGGACGTGACGCGTCCGCGGTGATGCAGGCGTTGGCCACCCGCCTGCAACAGGCCGGGGTGCGGGCCGTGCAATGGATCGACAGCGTACCGCCGGCGTGGCCGGACAGCCTGCCGGCCAGCGCCGTTGCGCATGAACAGCAGGCCTGTGGTCCGTTGCCGGGTTGGTCATTGCCGCTGCCCGGCGCAGGCCGTCAAGCGCCGCGACTGGCGATCGGCCTGGCACTGGCGGCGGTGCTGCTGGCTGCACTTGGCCTGCAGTGGCAGGTCTCGCGTTGGCGGATCGAGGGTGAGGCGCTGCAGCAGGGCATGGCACGGCAGTTCAGCGCACGCTTTCCGGAGGTCACCGATGTGGTGGACCCGGTGTTGCAGGCAAGGCGAGCGCTTGCGGTTCCACCGCCGACGCCGCCGTTGCCGGCGCTGCAACGTCAGGTCGCCAGCACGCTGCACGCGGTTCCGGAGCTGGCGGGTCAGGTGCACAGCCTGCACTACCAACCCGGGCAGGTGTACCTGGAGCTGGACGCCGGTGCCCAGGCATTGGCCGACGATCCACAGCGGCTTGAGCGCTGGCAGCAAGCGATGCAGGCGCAGGGACTGCAGCTGGCGCGCGATACCGGTGGACGCCTGCGGGTGAGCGGAGCGGGACAGTGACGACCCGAACCCTGCGGCTGGGCCAGGGGCTGGTGGGCCTGCAGCAGCGCTGGCAACGCCTGCCACCGCGCGACCGGCTGATGCTGTGGGTGATGGTGGTGGCGCTGCTGGTAGCGGGCCTGTGGTCGTTATGGCTGGAGCCCCTGCTGAAGCAGCGCACGCACTGGCAGGCCGAACTGCCACGGCTGCAGGCGCAGTCCCGCGCACTGGCGCCGCTGCTGCGCGCGCGTGAGCGCCAGCAGCTGGCGCAGGGCCAGCATCCGACCCTGGCCGGGCTGCGTGACCAGATCAAGGCTGCCGGTCTGGCCGACGGCCTGCACATCGAAGCGCGCGACGGGCGCTGGCACCTGCAGGTACGGGCCGTACCCGCCGATGCGCTATGGAACTGGCTGCTGCCGCTGCTGGCCGACCCGGCCATCGAGTTGCAGCAGCTGCAATTGACACGCACAGGGGATGCGAACATGCCGGCGGCACGGATTTCAGGACACATCGTGATGGTGGCAACTGCGGGTGCCCATCCATGAGGGCGATGCGCAGCCTTGCCTGCAGTGCCGCATTGGCACTGATCGTGTGCATGGGCCACGCGCCGGCACCCGTGCTGGCGCAGGACACCCGCGATGAGCCGGTGCAGTTGAACCTGGTCGACACCGACATCGGCGGCGTGCTGCGCATGGCGGCGCGCTTCACCGGGCGCCAGTTCCTGGTCGACCCACGCGTGACCGGCAAGATGACGGTGGTTTCCGATGGCCCGGTCAGCCGTACCCAGGCCTACCAGTTGCTGCTGGGCGCATTGCGCATGCGTGGCTTCGCCGTGGTCGAGAACGGCGGCGTCAGCCGGGTGGTGCCGCAGGCCGATGCCAAGTTGCTCGGTGGACGGGTGGGCAGCGGTGGTGCAGGGGGCGAGATCGCCACGCGCACCTTTGCGCTGCGCTATGAGAATGCGGCGGCGCTGGTGGCTGTGCTGCGGCCGATGATCAGCCCGGACAACCCGATCACCGCCAATCCAGGCAACAACACCCTGGTGATCACCGACTACGCCGACAACCTGGATCGCATCGCGCGGGTGATCGCCAGCGTCGACACGCCCGCCGGCATGGACACCGATGTGGTGAAGCTGCAGCAGGGCATTGCGGTGGACGTGGCGGCAATGGTCGCACCGCTGCTGGATGCGCAGGGTGCCGAGCCGGGCCAGAAGGTGGTGGTGATGGCCGACCCGCGCAGCAACAGCGTGCTGCTGCGTTCCAGCAGCCCCGGCCGCACCCGTCTGGCGCGGCAGCTGGTGGAGAAGCTGGACCGCGCCCAGGACGAGTCCGGCAACCTGCATGTGGTCTACCTGCGCAATGCCCAGGCCAATCAGCTCGCCGGCGTGCTGCGCGGCGTGGTTGCGGGGCAGAGCGATGCGCCGGCAGTGGGCAGCAATGAAGGCATCACGCCACTGCCTGGCGATGCAAGCCGTTCCGCACCGGCGCAGCCGTCGCAACCGCAGCAGGCCAAGACCGGAAGCAATGCGCTGGAATCGCAGCGGCTGGACCCGAGCCGGCGTGACCCGATCGATGCGGGAAGCACCGGCTTCAGCCAGAACGGCATCTCGGTGCAGGCGGACGTGGCCACCAACACGCTGCTGATCTCGGCGCCGGAGCCGGTGTACCGCAACCTGCGACGGGTGATCGACCAGCTCGACCAGCGCCGTGCACAGGTGCTGGTCGAGAGCCTGATCGTGGAGGTCAACCAGACCGATGCGGCCGAGCTGGGCGTGCAGTGGATGCTGGGCAATGGACGCACCTTTGGTGGCACCCACTTCGGTGGCGCCACCGGCGGCAGTGGGCTCAATACCGGTGCCCGCACCACGCTGGACGTGCTTCCCCGGGATGGCCTGAAGATCGGCGTGATCGACGGCACCATCAACCTTCCAGGTGTCGGCCAGATCCTCAACATGAAAGCGCTGGCCAACGCACTGCAGAGCAAGGGCGGCGCCAACATCCTGTCCACGCCGAACCTGATGACGCTGGACAACGAAGCGGCCAGCATCATGGTCGGCCAGACCGTGCCGTTTGTCAGCGGGCGCTACGTGACCGACGGTGGCGGCGGCAGCAACAACCCGTTCCAGACCATCGTGCGCGAGGACGTGGGCCTGAAGCTGCGCGTGCGCCCGCAGATTTCCGAAGGCGGCACGGTGAAGCTGGACATCTACCAGGAAGTCAGCAGCATCGACGCGCAGAGCGCGAACAGCACGGCCGGCATCATCACCAACAAGCGCGCCCTGGATACCAGCGTGCTGCTGGACGATGGCCAGATCATGGTGCTGGGTGGCCTGCTGGAAGACAGCGTCAGCCATGGCCGTGATGCGGTGCCGGGGCTGGGAAAGATCCCGGTGCTGGGCGCCTTGTTCCGCAGCGACACGCGCAAGCGCGCCAAGACCAACCTGATGGTGTTCCTGCGCCCGCACGTGGTGCGTGACCCGGCCGCCGGCCAGCGCCTGACCCGCGACCGCTACGACTACATGCGCAACGCGCAGGCGGGCGCGCAGCCAGTACAGAGCTGGGCCTTGCCGGCGCTGTCGGCACCGCAGCTGCCACCGCAGGACCTGTCTGTACTCGGCCAGGGCAATGCGCGCGATGGCCGGGGCCAGCCGTTGCAGAACACCAGCCTGGCCGCGTTGTATCCGTCCGGTGACGGCGATGCGCAGCTGGTGCAGTTCGCGCAGGGGCTGGACCCGGCGCGTGCCAGCCAGGGCGTGGCGCAGGTGCGGGCACTGGGCCTGCAGGCCTATGCTGAAGCGACGCCCGGCGAGAGCGGGCAACGCCTGCGCGTGCGATTGCCGCGCGATCCGGCGACGCTGGACCCTGCGCTGCAGCAGCTGCGCGGGCTGGGCTACACGCCGGAACTGGTGATCGGGCCGTGAGCGCTTCCGCGCCGCTGGCGTACGCCTGGGTGCGCAGCCATGGCGTAATGCTGTCCGAAGTTGGCGGCGAGCCCGTGTTGCTGGGCACCGCCGACACCGCAGCGTGGGCTGTGGCCGAGCTGCGCCGGCGGCATGGCCCGCTTCCGTTCCAGATGCTGGATGCGGCAGCCTGGCAGCAGCACTTGGGCGAGCAGTACCGTGACGGCGGCGATGCCGCTGCCGTGGTGGGGGCCGTCGAGAGTGAAGTCGATCTGGACCGGTTGATGCAGGACATGCCGGAGGTCACCGACCTGCTGGATGCGCAGGACGATGCGCCGGTGATCCGCATGATCAATGCGTTGCTGGCACAGGCTGCACGCGACGGTGCCAGCGATCTGCATATCGAGCCGTTCGAGACCCATTCGGTGGTGCGCTACCGGGTGGACGGCACGCTGCGCGACATGGTGCAGCCACGGCGCGCACTGCATGCAGCGCTGGTGTCGCGCATCAAGATCATGGCCCACCTGGACATCGCCGAGAAGCGGTTGCCACAGGATGGGCGCATTGCGATCCGCGTGGGCGGGCGGCCGCTGGACATCCGTGTTTCCACTGTACCGACCGGGCACGGCGAGCGCGCCGTGCTGCGATTGCTGGAAAAGGATGCCGGCCGCCTGCAGCTGCAGCGCCTGGGCATGGCCGATGACACCTTGGCCACATTCACCGGGCTGATCCGGCAGCCGCACGGGATCGTGCTGGTGACCGGGCCGACCGGCAGCGGCAAGACCACGTCGCTGTACGCCGCGCTGGGCCAGCTTGACAGCAGCACCAGCAACATCCTCACCGTGGAAGACCCAGTGGAGTACGACTTTGCAGGCATCGGCCAGATCCAGGTCAACGCGCGCATCGGCATGAGCTTTGGCACCGCGCTGCGCGCGATCCTGCGCCAGGATCCGGACTCGATCATGATCGGTGAGATACGCGACCTGGAAACCGCACAGATCGCGGTGCAGTCGTCACTGACCGGGCATGGGGTGCTGGCCTCGCTGCACACCAACGATGCGATCTCGGCGGTGACCCGCCTGGCCGACATGGGCGTGGAGCCGTTCCTGCTGGCTTCGTCGCTGCGCGGCGTACTGGCGCAGCGGCTGGTGCGCCGGCTGTGCACGCAGTGCCGGCGTGCCGAGGTGGATGGCGAAGGCCGAACCGTGTGGCGCGCGGTGGGCTGTGCGGCCTGTGCCAACAGCGGCTATCGGGGACGCACCGGCATCCATGAACTGTTCGTGGTCGATGACCGCGTGCGCGCATTGATCCATGAAGGGCAGGGCGAGCCCGCGCTGCGCGAGGCCGCGCGGCGCGCCGGCATGCGCACGTTGCGGCAGGACGGCCAGCGCTGGGTCGACAGCGGGGTGACCACGCTGGAAGAAATCCTGCGCGTCACCGGCGACGACTGAGACGACGATGGCACTGTTCGATTATCAGGCCGCCAACGCGCAGGGCCGCATCGAGAAAGGCCAGCTGGACGCCGACAGCCCGCGCGGTGCGCGTCAGCTGCTGCGCGGGCGTGGGCTGACGCCTGTGCAGGTCAGTGCGGCGCGCAGTGCCGGCAGTGGCTGGGGTGCTCGCCGGTTGTCAGCCAGTGAGCTGGCCTGGGCCACGCGCCAGCTGGCCAGCCTGCTGGCCGCCAGCCTGCCGTTGGAAGGTGCCTTGAGTGCGGTGATCGAGCAGGCCGAGCGCCCGCACGTAGCGCAGGCGCTTACTGCCGTGCGTGCGGATGTACGTGCTGGCCAGCGCCTGACCGTGGCACTCGCCGCGCGGCCTCGCGATTTCCCGCCGATCTATCGGGCCCTGGTGGGGGCGGGTGAAGACTCCGGCGACCTCGCGCGAGTGATGGAGCGCCTGGCCGACTACATCGAAGAGCGCAACGCGCTGCAGGCCAAGGTGCTGACCGCCTTCATCTACCCGGCGGCGATCAGCCTGGTGTCGGTGGCGATCGTCATCTTCCTGCTCAGCTACGTGGTGCCGCAGGTGGTGACCGCGTTCGTGCAGGCGCGGCAGACGCTGCCGATGCTGACCCAGGTGATGCTGGCGGCCAGTGCTTTCGTGCGCAGTTGGGGCGTGTGGGCGGGGCTGGGCATCGCTGCGCTGGTGGTGGCATGGCGACTGGCGCTGCGCCGGCCCGAGCTGCGCCTGCGCTGGGACGCGATGCTGCTGCGGCTGCCGATGGTCGGGCGTTTCGTGCTGGGTGTGAACAGTGCGCGCTTCGCCTCGACACTGGCGATCCTGCTGGATGCCGGCGTGCCGCTGCTGCGCGCGTTGGAAGCTGCCCGGCAGACACTGGGCAATGCGTTGCTGGCGCGTTGTGCCGATGACGTGTCCGCGCGCGTACGCGAAGGCGCTGCGCTGGGTGCTGCGTTGAAGGTACAGAAGGTATATCCGCCGATCCTGGTGCATCTGGTGGCCAGTGGCGAGAAGACCGGTTCGCTGGCGCCGCTGCTGGATCGCGCCGCGCAGACCATCTCACGCGAGATCGAACGTCGCGCGATGGCGCTGACCGCCCTGCTGGAGCCGACCATGATCCTGGTGATGGGCGGCGTGGTGCTGACGATCGTGCTGGCGGTGCTGATGCCGATCATGGAAATGAACCAGCTGGTGCAGTGATGCGCAAAGCGCATCACAGGTAGAGTCGACTGTTAGTCGACTAGCGCGCAGCGCGCGTGCTTCGTACTGCTGCTGCGTGTGAAGAGCAGTCGACTAACAGTCGACTCTACCCAGTCGATTCGATCCAGCCGATCCCATCAAATCGATTCGATCCAGTCGATTCCATCGAATCGATCCCATCCAGTCGATCGGACGGCGTCGTTGGAATGTGGCATGGGCCGATTCTCCACACAATCCTCCACACCTTTTTTCGATCTTCCACAGGTTTCTTAAGCGGCCTGTCATCGGTGCGGACCAGCATGGACACGTCGCCGCAGAGTGGGCTGGGAGGCCCTCGGCGGCAGCAGGCGTGTAGTGACCGTTCCTCCCTTGGCGTTTCCCTTCGCAGTAAACCCTTCAGGAGAAGATCATGAACAAGTACAAGACCCTGGCCGCGCTGGTTGCTACCGCGCTGCTGGCCGCTGCTGGTGCCGCTTCGGCCCAGACCGCCGTCACCGGCGGCGGCGCTTCGCTGCCGGCCGACCTGTACAAGGGCCAGGCCGACAGCATCCTGCCGGCCAACTTCAGCTATGCCGTGACCGGTTCGGGCACCGGCAAGAAGGCCTTCCTGGAAAACAATTCGGCGCTGTTCTCCACCACCGGTACCGTGCACTTCGCCGGTAGCGATTCGGTGCTGAACAGCACCGAGCTGAGCACCTACAACAGCACCTACAACGTGTCCGGCGACGCCAACCGCTATGGTGCTCTGGTGCAGATCCCGTCGGTGGCCACCTCGGTCACCATTCCGTTCAACAAGGCTGGTTCGGCGGTTGACCTGTCGGTCACCCAGATCTGCGGCATCTTCTCCGGCAAGATCAACAACTGGAGCCAGCTGGCGGGCCTGGGCCGTACCGGCGCCATCCAGGTCGTCTACCGCGGCGAAAGCAGCGGCACCAGCGAACTGCTGACCCGCTTCCTGACCAGCGCCTGCCAGCCGGCTGACGTGTCGGGTACCAACCTGAAGCTGACCAACGGCGTGCCGGCATTCTCGGTGCAGTCGACCTTCGCCAACCTGTTCACCAGCTTGCCGTCGAACTTCATCGCTGCCCCGGCCACCGGTGGCACCGCGCTGTACAACGCCGTCTATGCCGTTGACGGCCGCGTCGGCTATGTCGGTCCGGACGTGATCCCGAGCCTGACCGATGCCACCAAGATCGCCAAGGTCAAGGGCTTCTCGCCGGATGAAGTGAGTGTGCAGGCCACGCTGGAAACCGCTGCGCCGCCGACCGGTGCCGCCGCCGAGAACCCGGCGAACTGGGTGCCGGTGTTCGGCAACCCGAACGCGGGCTATCCGATTGCCGGGTACACCAACTTCGTGTTCGGCCAGTGCTACAAGAATGGCACTGTGGGCGCCAACGTGCGTGCCTTCCTGGCACGTCACTACGGCAGTGTCGTCGATGCCAGCGGCGTCGAGAAGGGTCCGAACGACGACGCGATCCGCGCGCACAAGTTCATTCCGCTGACCAAGACCTGGCGTGATGCGGTCCGTACCCGCTTCGCCACCGCCAGCAATGCCGGTGCGGTGAACAATCCGAGCACCTGCTCGGGCATCGGTCGTCCGCTGTAACTGCCATTGCTTCTGTAGTTGCAGGAAATGCACAAGGGCGCCGGCAGCAATGCCGGCGCCTTCTGCGTATGTCCGCTGCATGACAGTGATGCGCCTGTCGCCTTCACGCCGTCGCCACCGTCTATGAGGTGCAGGGCGTGCCTGGCGCAGGCCCATCCGTACACACGCCGCGGCCGACGCGGCCCATCAGGTTGACGAGGTCCCCGATGTCCCACCCGCATTCGACCACCGCCCGTTTCCCTGCTGCCCTGTGGCGCAGCCACCCGATGGCCTGGGCCGTCGCAGTGGCCCTGGGCAGCGTAGTGGCTCCGGCCACTCAGGCCCAACAGGCGTTCAGCCCCGGCTGGTTCGCCGAGCGCGGTGCGGCGCAGGGCGCGGCGGCACAGAGCGGGCGCATGCCCAACGGCGTGCCGATCCAGTTCCAGCTGCCCGCGCAGCAGCAGGATGCGGCACGGCAGAAGCTGCAGCAGTCGATCGACAACCTCGGCACGGCCGCGCAGGCCATCGCCCTGCAGCAGCGCCTGCAGGAGCAGGCACGGCAGGCGCGCCGCGAGGCGGGTTTCGTAGTGGCCGATGGCCTGGGCAAGGATGGCCTGAAGGTCGACGAGAATCCGCTGACCCGAGGCTGGATCAACGCCCGTGAGGCCATCCAGTCGCAGACCGCCGAGGGGCGGGTGCTGGTCAACATCGAGCAGACCGCCGACCAGGCGATCCTGAACTGGGAGACCTTCAACATTGGTGGCAACACCACGCTGAACTTCCTGCAGAACCCCGACTGGGCCGTGTTGAACCGGGTCAATGATCCCGCTGCAAGACCCAGCCAGATTCTCGGCCAGCTGAAGGCCGATGGCACGGTGTTCGTGGCCAACCGCAACGGTGTGGTATTCGGCAACAACAGCCAGGTCAATGTCCGCAATCTGGTCGCGGCGGCGGCGCGCATCAGCGATGCGCAGTTCCGCGAGCAGGGCCTGTACACTGCCGACGCGAACACCTCGGCGCTGACCGACGCCGTGGGCAAGGTCATGGTCGAACGCGGTGCGCGCATCACCACGCACGAACCGACCACGGCTACACGGGGCGGCGGTCATGTGCTGCTGGCTGGCCACAGCGTGGAAAACGCGGGCCAGATTGAAACCCGCAAGGGACAGGCCCAGCTGGCCGCCGGTGACAGTTTCGTGATCCGTCGCGGCGTGGGAACCGCCCAGAACACCGCGTCCACCACCCGCGGCAATGAGATTGCCCCGCGCTTCGTCGCTGACAGCACGGCGGGCAGTGTTCGCAACAGTGGTCTGATCCAGGCGCGCGAAGGCGATGTCACGCTGGCCGGCCGCACCGTCGAGCAGGCTGGAGTGGCCGTTGCTACCACCACGTTGAACCAGCGCGGTACGGTGCACCTGTTGAACTCGGCGTCCGATGCGGCCGGCAGCGTGACTCTGGCCGCCGGCTCGACCACGGCAGTACTGCTGGAGGACGATGGCAAGAGCACGGCGCTGGACAGCCAGCGCAACGCGCTCATCAAGGAATCGGCCGAGCAGGACAAGCTGCGTGGTTCCAGCAACAGTGGCACCTTCGATAATCTCTCGCGCCTGCAGGACCGCCGCGAGCAATCGCGCATCGAAGTCGTGTCCGGCGGCGATGTGAACTTCCAGGCCGGCTCGCTGGCAGTGGCCACCGGCGGCCAGGTGATCGCCGACGCCAGCCGGCGCAGCTATCTGGATGATGGCGCGCGCGTGGACGTCTCCGGTGCGGTGGGTGTGCAGGTGGCGATGGAAAGCAACAACGTCAAGGTGAAGGTGCAGGGCAACGAGCTGCGCGACTCGCCGGACAATCGTGACAGCGGCAAGCTGATCAGCAGCGAGGTGTGGATCGACCGCCGCCAGTTGACCGAAGTTGCCGCCGGTACCGGTGGCTATGAAGGCACGCGCTGGTATGCCGGCGGCGGCCTGCTGGAAGTGGGTGGCTATCTGGACAATCAGGGGCATTCGATCAGCGAATGGGCAGCGCAGGGCGGCACCGTCCAGTTGGCAGGCAAGGAAGTCGTCAGCCACGCCGGTTCGCACATCAATCTGGCCGGTGGCAGCCTGGATGTGCAGTCCGGCGTGGTGCAGCAGAGCTGGCTGCGTGGCCGCGATGGCCAGTTGTACCGCCTTGACGACGCGCCGGCGGAGATGCTGTACGAGGGCCTGTACCAGGGCTATGAAGTGAAGCAGGAACGTTGGGGGGTGACCGAATCGTTCCGCAATCCGCTGGTTGCCCCGGGCCAGCGCTTCGACAATGGCTACACCGTGGGACGCGATGCTGGCCGCCTGTTGATCTCGGCGCCCACGGCCGTCCTGGAGGGCCAGGTGGATACGTTGGCCTTCCAGGGCGCACAGCAGACGCGCCGGCCCGATCAGGGGCAGGAGGGCTATGCGCAGGCACAGACGGCGGTGGCCCGCAACGCCCAGCTGTGGCTCGGGCGTTTTGACAACAGCGGGCGCAGCGCGGTGTTCGACTCGAATGTCCGCATTGGAGCGCTCAAGGCCGATCCCCGGCCGTGGACGCTGCAGGCGCCGGTCGGGGAAGCACAGCGCAATACCGTGTGGTTGGACAGTGAGGTGCTGAGCGCCCAGCGATGGGGGCAGGTGGACCTCGCTTCGGCCGGCCGTATCGACCTCGATGGCACGCTCAGGTTGCAGGAGGGCGGCCGGCTTGGGCTCACCGCAAGCCGCGTCAGCTTCGGTGGAACGGTGCAGATTGCCGGCGGGCAGGTGGAAGCCGGAAATCTGCTTGCGGCGCTTGGCGGGCCCACGGCATTGCTGACGTCCGGACGTGGTGCGGTGGATGTCGCGGCCGGCGCGCGGATCGATCTTGGCGGTGGCTGGAGCAACGCGCTTGCAGCGCCGGAGGGCGGTCCCGCACAGGCGTGGATCGACGGCGGGCAGGTGCGCTTCAACAGCAGCCACGATATCGACGTGGGCCAGGCAGCAGCGATTCTGGTTGATGCCGGCGGTGCGATCGATGCCAACGGCAAGGGGCGCGTCGGCAAGGGCGGCAGCGTCAGTCTGCTCGCGGCCAGCACCGAGGTCGCCACCGACGGCAGCGGCCGGCTGGGCTTCGGCGAGGGCGCGCGCTTCAGCGCGCTCGGCAATGGCAGCGGCAACTTCATATTGGCAACCGGCGGTGCGGTGTCCATCGGCGTGCCTGGCACGGAAGCATCGGCAGCCTCGCTGCGATTGCAGGCAGCGCTGTTCAACAGCGGCTTCGCCGGCTATGACATCGCCGGTCACAACGGTTTGACGGTTGAAGAGGGCACCCCGCTGCAGGTGCAACGACCTGCGCTGCGCTTGGCCGACGGCGCAGCACAGGCTCTGGTCCGCGAGCAGGGCGTGCAGGCCTGGATGCCATCGTTGTACGAAGCCGATCCGAGCAGTGGTCGCGTGGCGCAGCGTGGCGGCGCGAGCCTGACACTGCGCGCGGGGCATCTGCTGTCCACGGCCGACCTGCGCGTTGGCAAGGGGGCCAGGATCGAGGTCGACCCGGGCCAGTCGATCGAACTGTCCAGCGCCGGCAACCTGAGCGTGGCCGGTCATCTGAGGGCAGCCGGCGGCCGCATCCGCCTGGATGAGGCGTTCGATCCATCCGGTGTACGTGGTGATGCACGCCGCGAGCGCCAGTGGACGATCGCCGATGGCGCGCTGCTGGACGTGAGTGGCGATACCGTTTCGCTGCGCGACGCGCGCGGGACGTTGCGCGGGCAGGTGCGCAAGGGCGGAACGATCGAGATCGGGGGCGCGCTGGACTGGGAAGACCAGGACAACGTACGCCACCTGCCACCCGATACCTTCGTGGTGGTGGAGCGTGGGGCGCGCCTGGATGCCTCCGGTGCGTCGGCGCTGCTCGATATCGATGGCAGCGGGCGCACCCGCGTGGACAGCGATGGCGGCAGCATCGTGCTGCGCAGCGGCAATTCCCTGTACCTGCAGGGTGAACTGAACGCAGCGGCCGGCGGCGACGGCGCGCGCGGCGGCACCCTGGGGGTTGCCTTCGGTGGTGGCACCTACGGCAGGACGGCAGACGGCAAGGACGTGCTGGCACCGCGGATGATCTCACTGACCCAGCACGCCGCGCAGACGGCGGACCTGCCTGCACGCCTTGAGTACGGCCATGCGGCACTGTCGGTGGAGCAGATCGAGGCCGGTGGTTTCGATCATCTGGCCCTGTTCGGTGACATCCGTGCGCAGGGGGATGTCAATCTGCGCATGGACCAGAGCCTGCGCATCCAGGGCTCGAACGAGCGTTACCTCGGCTTCGTCCCGGGTGGCAGCGAGGGCGGGCACCTGCAACTGGCCGCGCCGTATGTCCGCCTTGCGCAGGGCCGCTGGTGGCAACCGGCCGGCGAAGGCACGTTGCGCCCGCTGGAGGCGCCCCTCGACGCCGGCCGGCAGCATCGCCTGGAGGTGGGCGCCGATCTGATCGACCTGCGCGATGTGACCTGGCTGGCGGGCTTTGATCAGGTCGCGCTGCGCAGCCGCGGTGACATCCGCTTGCTGGCCCCGGTCGCCAGCAGTTCGCTGGTCTCCACGCTGGCAAGCCCGGGGTCTATCGACATCAGCGCCGCACGCCTGTACCCGGCAGCCCGGGCCAAGGGACGCATCGTGGCCGGCGTCCCCGACATCGGACCTTCAGGCGAGCCGTTCTGGCAGAACCCCGACGCCGTGCTGCGCATTCATGGCATTGCAGGCGGCGCGCAACCGGCACCGGATTCTGCGTTCGGAAGCCTGGAGCTGGTGGCGGCGACGGTGGTGCAGGGCGGCAATGTGCAGGTGCCGTGGGGCCATGTGCAGCTCGGCGGCCGGAAGTTCAACGCCGATGTCGCCGGCCGCGTCGACCTGCTTGCAGGCAGTGTGACGTCGGTGAGCGGAGCGGGCCTGCAGCTGCCGTTTGGCGGCACCGTGGATGGTGTTGGCTGGCGCCGCAACGGTGCCGACTTCGATGTGCTGGGCCCCGGCTCGAACAACATCCCGATCGGTATCGACATCGTGGCCAACGCCTTCAATGGCGTGGCGGGCAGCGTGCTGGACATGTCCGGCGGCGGCGAGCTGTCCGGCGCTGCATTCGTGGCCGGACGGGGTGGCTCGGTGGACGTCCTGCGGCATGCGCTGGCGGATGCGAACCCGCGCTACCGCTTCAGCGGCAGTGACAATGCGGTCTACGCGATCATGCCGGGACGCTCGGGCACGCAGGCGCCGCAGGCGCTCGCTGACGGCAGCGCCGATCCGCGCGTTGGCCAGCAGATTGTCATCCCTGCCGGGGTTCCAGGCCTACCGGCGGGAACCTACACGCTGCTGCCGGCCAGCTACGCACTGCAGAAGGGCGCATTCCGCGTCGAAGTCGGGGCTGAAAGCGCCGTCGGCAGCCGACAGCCAGTGGCGACCGGCACCGGTTCCTGGCGCGTCAGTGGACACCAGGCGCAGAGCCTGGGGGGTGGAGTCTCATCGCTGCTCACTGATCTGGTGCTGACGCCGGCGGATGTGGTGCGCCGCCATGCCAGCTACAACGAGACCTCCTACAGCGCGTTCGTACAGGGCGTGGCCGAGCGGCGTGGTGAAGCGCTGCGCTGGCGGCCAACGGATGCCGGCAACCTCAACCTGGTGCTGGGTGATGGCGCCGGACGTTCGAGCGTGCCAGCCGCGATCTTCCAGGGCGTGTCACGCTTCAACGCCGGCAGCAATGACGGACGGGGCGGCACGCTTTCGGTCAATCTGCTCGCTTCCAATGAGGCGATGCTGGAGATTGCCACCCAGGGCGTTAGTGCCGGCAGTGGAAGCGGTGCCACCCTCTTCGATTCGGCGCTCAATGCGTTCCGCCCGGAAACGATGCTGATCGGCGGCGTGCTGCGACGTGACGCGACGACGTATTCGCTGGAGGGCAGCGCGCAGCACATCGTGGTGCGCAACGGCGTCACCCTGACGGCGCAGGAAGTGCTGCTGTCGGCTGCGTTCGGGGGCAAGGGGATCCTGGTCGAGCAGGGCGCTTCGATCGATACCTTGGCCGCAGCCGATCCCTCGCGCGTGGCGCAGCCCACGGCGCCCTATCTGGTGTCGGGCGGCCTGCTTGCCGTGTCCAACCAGCGCTTGACGGCGCTCAGTGCGCAGGGCGGCAGTGCCGCCGGTCCGGTGGCGATCGACATCGGCGGATGCGAGGTGGACTGCAGTGGCCAGACCCGGTTGCTGTCGGCAGGCAGCATCAATGTGGTCACCGACGGCGCCTTGAACATTGGCGACGCAGTGAGCTATGGCACGCGCCAGCTCGGCCTGGGCATGTCGGCCCTCAACCTCGGTAGTGCCGAAGCCATTGCGACGGCAGCGGCAGCTGGTGGCCTGCCGGCCGGCATGACCATGAACCAGGAGGTACTGCAGCGATTACTGCGCGGAAACACCGCCACCGGCGCGCCGGCGCTGGAGGCGCTCAGCCTGACCGCGCGCGATGCCATCAATGTGTTCGGCAGCGTGGACCTGGATACGCGTGACAGTGCGACCGGCCGCAGCAGTCTACGCAGTCTGGTGCTGGGTGCCCCTGCCATTCACGGCTACGGCAGCGCTACCGACCGCGCGCGCATCTACGCCGATACGCTGGTCTGGGACGGTACGCTGGCCGGCACCGCATTGGCCGGCGGTGAGCAGACCCAACCAGCCGGCGAGGCGATGGTGGGCCGGCTTGGCCAAGGGCAGCTGGAGATCAATACGCGGGTGCTGGAGCTGGGGCGTGCGCCCTTCACCCGGTCCAGCTCGACGGTGGCCGCAGATCGCCAGGTGCTCGGCTTCGCCGGCGTAACGCTGGCGGCGTCGGATCGCATGCTGTTCTCCGGCAAGGGCAGCCTGGACGTCTTCCAGCGCCAGGGCGACTACGGGGCAGGCAGCGGCTGGCAGTTGAATGGCGGCGCGCTGGATATCGTCACCCCGCTGCTGACCGGCAACGCGGGTGCGCAGCTGGCCATCCGCAATGGAGGAACGGTGCAGCTGCGCGGTGCTGCGGCGACCACGGGCAGCGATGCGTTGGGTGCAGAGTTGTCGATCACGGCCGAACGGATCGGCATCGACAGCCGCGTGGCGCTGGCGTCCGGCCGGTTCGAAGCCAATGCCCGCCAGGGCATGACGCTTGGCAGCAACGCGGTGCTTGACATGGCCGGCCGCAAGGTCAGCCTGTTCGACGTGGACAAGTACAGCTGGGGTGGCGACGTGGCGCTGACGAGCCGCGAAGGTGACATCGTTGCCGACGCCGGGTCGCGTATCGATCTTTCCGCCCGCAACAACCGCGGCGGCCGCCTGACCGTTGCTGCGCTGGGCCCGCAGGGCGGCCGTATCGATCTGGCCGGGACCCTGCTGGGCGGCGCCAGCGGTCGCTACGATGCCGGTGGAACCGAAGTGCCCTATGACGGTGGCGAGCTGGTGGTGCGTGCACGCCAGTTGCAGGACTTCTCCGGCCTGAACGCTCGGCTTACCGCCGGTGGCATCACCGGTGGCCGGACCTTCCAGTTGAGTGAAGGCGACCTGGTGATCGGCGATGAGGTGAAGGCCCGAAACGTTGATATCAGCGTCGATGGCGGCAGCCTGCAGGTCAATGGCCGCGTTGATGCCAGTGGCGAACAGGTCGGCAGCATCCGCCTGTCCGCCCGCGACGTGCTGCGTATCGATGGCACATTGGACGCGCATGGCAGCGGCCTGCGCGTGGACAGCTACGGCAAGATCATCGACAGCCCGAACCGGGCCATGATTGAACTGACCTCGGCCAACGGCAGCCTGCAGCTGGGTGCGGCTTCCTCGATGGACCTGCGCGCCGGTACGTCGGTGGCGACCGGTAGCGGCCCGGGCCAGAACGACGGCCGCGCACGCGGCAGCGTCAAGCTCAACGTGCCCCGCGTGGGCAGCAACGATGCAGCAATCGAAGTGGCCAGCGGCATCCGTATTGCCGGCGCCGGCGACCTCCAGGTCAACGCCTTCCGCAGCTACGATTCGGCGCCGCTGGCCAGCGCTCCAGACGTGCACGGCCATCGTCCGCAGGTGATCAACCAGCAATGGCTGGATACGGTGGTGGACCCGGACAACAGCCTGTGGATGAACGCCGCGCTGGCCAATACGGGATTGCAGCAGCGCACCGCCGCCCTGGGCAGCTACCGCCTGCGTCCCGGCGTGCAGCTGGTGGCGCGGAGCAGCAGTGACAATCCGCGTGGCGACCTGGTGGTGGCCGGTGATATCGATCTGTCCGGCTACCGCTACGGACCGCAGTCGAACCGGACTGATCCAGCGCGCCGTGGCTTCGGTGAATCGGCCGCGCTCGTGCTGCGCGCCGAGGGCGATATCAACGTCTACGGCAGCATCAACGACGGTTTCGCACCGCCGCCTGCCAACCCGGATGAGGACGGCTGGGTGCTGTTGGAAGGGCGGAGCGCGGGCTCGCCGAACACCGCATTTGGTGGCGATCTGATCGTGCCCGGCGAGGGCGTCAAGCTCCAGATCGGCACTGAGTTCCGCGCCGGTGCGACACTGAATTACGACCTGCCGTTCCAGGCGCTGACATTGCCGTCGGGTACGGTGCTGCCGGTGGCCATGACACTTTCCGCAGAGCTCACGCTGCCCGCCGGCAGTGTGCTGGGGGCGGCGGTGACCACCGATGGCGGCCAGGTGCTGGCAGCAGGCACCGTGCTGGCCCAGGCGCTCACCCTTCAGGCAGGCGCACGGCTGGGCGCCGGCTTCCGCCTGCGCAGTCCGGCACCGGTGGCGGCCCAGGTCTGGCCTGCCGGAGTGGCGTTGCCGATGGTGATGCGGCTCTCCGGCGCGCTGGATCTGCACGCCGGTGCCATCATCCCCTCGATGACCAAGGTGGAACTGGCCGGCGACGCTCCGGTGAAGCTGCGGGTGGCCGACGCCAGCGGCCGACAGGGGCGCAATTGGGCGTTGGCCTCGATGTTGCCCGAAGGGACCACGTCATGGGACCTGACTGCGGTGGCTGGTGCAGATACAGCGTCTGCCGATCCGCGCACGCGTCGCTGGGGCAGTGACGGCAGCATCGTGCTCGCCGACAGCCACTACAGCACCATCGGTACAGTGACCACCACGACGGAATGGAAAGGCGATCGTGTCGTCAACCTGGAAGGTTCGCTGTTCTGGTGGGGGGACGACAGTCTGGTCGGCAAGTCGCCCCGGGAGGCGGCTGAAATGCTGGGTGTCGCCGAAGGTGACATCTGTGAACTGGGACCGTTCTGCGGCGCGGCGCCGCGCCTGGTGGACAAGGAGGGTTCGCTGATGTGGTGGGGGGACGAGTCCTGGGTCGGCAGGCCTGCGTCGGAACTTGGCGCCGAGATGGGCATGTCCGAGGAAGATATCTGTGCAGTCACCGGTTACTGCTACGGCGGCGGCACGCTTACCGAAGTCACTACCTACGGCAAGCGCCTGGGCTCGCCGGCCTGGAGCGTGTTGCGTACCGGCAAGGGAGACCTGGCGCTGCTGGCGGCGCAGGACGTGCGCATGAAATCCGGCTTCGGTGTCTACACCGCAGGTACGCCCACCCATCTGGGTGATGGCAGCGATCCGCGCTTCAACGCGGCGCGTGCGCCGAAGCCGGAGAACACCTTGCTGCTTGGTTCGACCCAGGCCTCCGGGGCCTACGACGCGGCCCTCGCCAGCTATCAGGCGTGGTATCCGGACCAGGGCGGCAATCTGCGCATCGAGGCGGGGCGCGACATCATCGGCGATACATGGAGCTTCCGCGCGGAATCGGGCACGGTCCAGCGCGACCAGGCTGGCCACTCAAGCGCAGCGGTGGGCAACTGGTTGTGGCGGCAGGGAACGGGCACCACCGGCGGTGTCGTGCAGACGCCGACCAGTTGGTGGATCAATTTCGGAACCTACAGCACGGTGAGGCCCGAACTGGATGCAACCCCCCGCCTGGTGGGCTTTACCGGGTTCGGGACGTTGGGGGGCGGCAATCTGAGCCTGGACGCAGGCCGCCATATGGGCATGCTGGACAGCATGGGCAACGCGCTGGGATACGAGATCTCGCCGCATTCGAGTGCGCTTTCGGTCGCGGTCGGATCAACCGGGCGCGTGGTCGATGGCCAGTTGCATGTCACCGGCGGTGGTGACATGGCCCTGCGCAGCGGGGGTGCACTGAATCCGGGCCTGCGTGCCAGCAGTCGTGGCAGCACATCGGATCAGCAGGACCTGGACGTCAATGGCGTGGTGACCAATGTTCGTGGCAATACCCGCATCGACGCTGCGCGCATTGGTGGCCTCAGTACAGTCCAGGCCAGCTATGGGCAACTGGGCCTGAAGGATCCGCTGGTGGCCGACAGCCCGGTTGCGATGGCCGGACCGGTGCTGGTGCTGGGCGACTCAACCGCGCAGTTGCAGGCGCGCGGCGACGTGGTGCTGGGTAGTGCCGCCGATCCAGGCCGGGTTCCCGTGGCCAATTTCAACACGATCGTGCTGGATGATGGCAGCCGCGCGTCTGGCACGAGCTGGTTCTCGCTATGGACGCCGCGCACCGCGCTGGACCTGTTCTCCGCCGGCGGGAATCTGTCGCCGGGCCTGGTGGGCACGCAGCATGCGAGCGGCAGCAATCAGGCCAGGGAGGTGGTCGAAATCAACGCCAGCAATGGCGACATCTATCTCAACTACTGGTTGTATCCCTCCCGGTTCACCGCCATTGCAGCCTCGGGCAACATCAATCTCGCCAATCTGCGCAGCGGCAGTGTGCCTGATGCCCAGGACGTCATCCTGCTGGCGCCCTCGGCGTCGGGACGGCTGGAGGTGCTGGCGGGAGGATCGATCCTGGCCGCCAACCGAGCGACACAGATCGCGCGCTCCAGCAGTGATGCCCGCATCCCTGGTCCGTTCGATCCCGGCTTCATCGCGCAGGGGCCCGGAAACGCGGGAACGGTGCGCAGCAATGTATCCGTCGATGGGAACGCCGCCAGCCCTGACACCGTGCTGCCGTATTTCGCGTTCGGTCCCAATACCGCGCTTGGTGCGTCGTTGTCGGCTACGCCGACGGCGGTCAGCCGGTTCTATGCCGTGGCCGGCGATATCATCGGGCTGGGCAGCGGCAGCAGGCGGCAGCTCTCGCGCAATGGCCAGAATGGCGGACGTACCGTATTTGACTGGTTTGAGGCGGGCTCGGCGGTACGGCTGCGCGCCGGCCGCGATGTCATCAGCGCCGATGTCACCGCGCTCAACACCCGCGGAACCGATATCAGCGGGATCGAGGCGGGCCGGGACATCATCCGCAGCAATCTGACGGTGGCCGGCACGGGCAATGTCGAGGTCAGCGCCGGTCGCCAGCTGCGCCAGGAAGAGGCAGGAAGCATCGTCAGCCTGGGCGGCATCGTGCAGGGCGATACGCGCCCGGGCGCAAGCATTGCCTTGACGGCGGGCAATCAGGCCATTGATTTCGATGCACTGCGCACGCGCTACCTGGATCCGGCCAACCTCGCCGATCCCTCGCAGTCGTTGGCTGCGCAACCGGGCAAGGCGGTGAAGATCTACGACAAGGAGTTGAGGGAGTGGCTGCAGCAGCGCTTCGGTCTGGCGGTTGGTGGCGCCGAGGCCCTGGCGGCATTCGACCGGCTGCCGAAGGAACAGCAGCGCATCTTCCTGCGCCAGGTCTACTACGCCGAACTGCGTGAAGGTGGGCGCGAGTACAATGATCGGAATGGGCCACGCGTTGGTTCTTACCTGCGCGGCCGCGAGGCCATCGCCACGCTGATGCCGGACAAGGACGCTGCCGGAACGGCCATCGACCGTACCGGCGATATCCTGTTGTACGGAAGCTCCGGCGTGCGTACCGAAGCCGGCGGCAACATCGAGCTGATGGCGCCGGGCGGACAGATCGTGGTGGGTGTGCAGGGCGTGGTGCCGCCGGCCAGTGCCGGGCTGGTGACCCAGGGGCAGGGTGACATCCGGCTGTTCAGCCAGGACAGCGTGCTGCTGGGCCTGTCGCGGGTGATGACAACGTTCGGCGGTGACATCCTGGCCTGGTCGGAGCAGGGTGACATCAATGCCGGCCGTGGTTCGCAGACCACCTTGTTGTACACGCCACCGCGCCGCGTCTATGACGGCTGGGGCAATGTGCTCCTGTCGCCGCAGGCCCCGGCCAGTGGTGCAGGCATCGCAACGTTGAACCCCATTGCCGAAGTGCGGCCGGGCGATGTCGACCTGATCGCGCCGCTGGGCACCATCGATGCGGGCGAAGCTGGCATCCGCGTCTCGGGCAACATCAACCTGGCCGCGCTGCAGGTGCTCAACGCCGCCAACATCCAGGTACAGGGTGAAAGCAAGGGCCTGCCCGTGCTGGCCACGGTGAACGTCAACGCGCTGGCCTCGGCCAGTGCAGCAGCCAACAGCGCCAGCCAGGCGGCACAGGATGTGATGCGCAAGAGCCAGGATGATGCGCGGCGCAACCAGCCATCGGTGATCAGCGTGCAGATCCTCGGTTTCGGCAGCGGCACCAGCAGCATCAACCCGCCGGCGCGTGGCAATACTGCCAACGCTGGCTATGACGCCAACAGTGCCTTCCAGTTCCCGCAGGCAAGTCGCGACGAGGGCACGCAGCGCCGGTAGGCCTCTTGCAACGGTGCCGATCAACGGTCGGCACCAAGGTAGATCCACGCCATGCGTGGATGCGATCGGGCCGGAAGAACGGACAGCATCGGGCCAGCCGCCAAGGAGCGGTGGCGGCCCCAGCCAGGACGGCACGGAGGGCAGGGAACGGCCATCAGCGGTGAGGACCACCGACACAACGCCGCCGGGTGCAGGAGAGTGCCCGGCGGCAGGCGGGGGGATCCATGCAATGCGCGGATTCCGGAGCCAACAACAATGCCGACCAACGGTCGGCACCCACCAAGGCACGGTCGGCACCCACCGTAGATCCACGCCGTGCGTGGATGCTTTGCCTGGGAAGAATCCTACAGCTCCAGCACGCGCCGGTAACTCAACGGCCCACGCCCATCACGCAGGCCCAGCCGCAGTTCCAGCCCGGTGGCCGGCAGCACTTCGCCTTCGCTCGGCAACGGCGCCCAGCCGGCACCGGACTGCCATGCCCACACCTCGAACCGCTGTACCTCGCGCGCCACGGCAATGCCCTTCGACAGATCCGGCGCCGGCAGGGGATACCGATCCGTCGCTGCGCCGCTGGCCCGCCAAAGCGTACTTCCCTGCCGCCACCAGCGTACCCGTTGCCAGTGCAGCCCATCGCTGCCGACACTGCGGGTGATCTCCAGCGCGAAGCTCCCATCTGGGTGCCGCTCGCTCACCAGCGACGGCGGTAGCAACCGCTGCGGTTGATCGGCCGGCCGCACTGCGCCATTCATCAACGCATCGTCTGCGCGCATTTCGATATCACGCTGGAACTGCTGCAGCACGCGCAGCGCCGTCGTGGTCTCGGCATCGGCCTGGCGCAGGCGCTGATTGCTGTTGGCCACGCTGTCGAGCGCCCGCCAGCAGATCAGCGCCAGTACGCCCATGATGGTGATCGCAATCATCACCTCGATCAGGGTGAAACCGCGCACGGCGCGCGTCATTGCGCCGCCGTCCATGGCAACTGCATCCGCGCCAGCGACTGCCGGGGTGCATCTTCGGCAACCACACTCAGCTCCAGCTGCGGCTGGCCGTCGCTGCCCGTGCCCAGATGCTGAAGCACCAGGAAGCTGCTGCGCCCCTGCACGCAGCGCTGCCGGTCATCCTGCGGTGCCTGTCCGCTCAGACGCAGTTCCTGCCAGCGATCCTGCGCACACAACAGTGCCAGGCGACGGTCACGCAGCCGTGACTGATCGTCGGTCGCCACTGCCACCGAGCGCATCAACGCCGCCAGTGCAATCGATACGATCGCCAATGCGATCAGCACTTCGATCAGGGTGAATCCGCGTGCCGCCTGCTTCATTGCACGACCTGCAACTGTCCGCTGCCATCATCACGAAGACGCAGTTTGCGACCATCCAGCGACAAGCCAAGCTCCCAGGCGATACCGATCCACTCCGGGCTCAGCTCAATGGGGTTGGCGGGCTGCACCGCAATGCCGGTTGCCTGCCACTTCTGCGGACGCAGCAGATCATCGTGTTCAACGGTCACCCAACCGCTGCCTTCGCGGCGGCTGAAACGATAGCCGTTGGCGTCGGCCTGCCAACGCAGGGGGCGGCCATCGATGCGCGCCTCATCGCGCGCCACCTGCAGGCGCTGCGCCAACCGCTCGGCTTCCTGTCGCAGCTGCCGGCCCGGGTCGAGCAGGCTGCCCAGGCCCAGCCCGATTCCGGCCGTGCAGATGCCGATGATCACCAGCACCACCATCAGTTCCAGCAGGGTGAAACCACGCGGCACGCGCTGCATCGACGTTGCCTCCTGTCCGGGTCGATACCTGCCAGCGTAGGCCGGCATGATGAAACAAAAGCGTCAGCCACAGCTGCTAGCGTAGGCGGACACGAACGTGGCGGTGGTGCGGAACATGGATGGCAGGCGCTGGGATCGCAATCGCATACTGACCCTGCTGGCGGCGACGCTGCTGCTGGCCGTGGTGGCCTATTGGAGTGTCACCCTGTCTGCCGTGGCGCCAGCGGCCGCGGCCAGTGAGGCGAAGGCCGTGGCGCCGGTACGGCCGATGTTCGATGCAGTGGCCAGCCTGCCGCTGGTGCGGCTGCTGTCCCCCGGTGCAGTGCAGACCGAGGTGGTGGTGCTGGGCGTGATGGCCGGTGACCATGCGCCATTGGCCCTGCTCTCGGTGGATGGACGCCCGGCGGAAGCGTATGCGCCCGGCCAACGGCTCGGACCTTGCACGGTGCTGGCCAGCATCAGTGCCAGCGCGGTGGAACTGAACCAGGCCGGGCAATCGCGCAGCTTGCCGGTGCCTGAGCTGCCGCCGGTGCCGATCGATGGCATCGTGCCCGCGGCACCGTAGAGCCGAGCCTACGCTCGGCTGCGCCTGCGCGGCATCGCCGATGAATGCAAAGACAGCCGAGCATGGGCTCGGCTCTACAAAGGCGCTGGCTCAGCGCGCAGGTCGCTGCGGCACCACCGAGCGCCCGAACGCATCGCCCATGCGCTGTCGTGTGCCTTCCAGGTTGTACTGCATCAGTTGGTTGCCGGGCTGCCGCATCAGGCGTTCGGCCTCCGGCAGCGCCGGTGATTTCGCCGTTTTCGATGCCGGCGCAAGTTTGCGCTGCAGGCAGTCCCAGGCCGGAATGCGCTCGCCATTGACCTGTACTTCGATGCAGGGCGCGGCGCCTTCCTGCTTCTTCGCCTCGTCGGCGCGAAGCGGGGCCAGCACCAGCAGCAACGCAAGGGTGAGGGCAGCGCGCAGCTCCATTATCAATGATTCACGCATCTCGAACTTCCCGCAGCAATCGACGTTCTGCAATGAAGACGTGTGGCGAAGGCAGGGTCCGCCTGCGTGCGTTGCGGCGCTGTCAAAAGATGACAGTGCTGTCATAAAACTGTTGGCGGTTTTGACGCGACGTGCACGTCCTGTTGGTAGACCCACGCGCCGCTCCATGGCCATTACCTTCGATACGACGCGATGCCTTCGATGACTCCTGTTCCGTGCCGAGCCGTCCGCCTTCCCTTGCGCCTGCATCCCTTGGTGCTGGCCCTGGCCGCGATGCCGCTGCCGTTGTTCGCGCAGGAGGCAGCGCCTGCGCCCAGCGTGAACATCAATGAATACATCGTACGTGGCAATACCGTTCTCGATCCGCGCCAGATCGAGCGCGCGGTCGAGCCCTTCCTCGGCCCGGGAAAGACCCTGGCCGATGTCGAGAAGGCACGCGATGCAGTCAATGCGCTGTACCAGCAGGCGGGCTACCAGTCGGTCTATGTGGAGCTTCCCGAGCAGCAGGTCAGTGGTGGCGTGGTGCTGCTGAAGGTACAGCAGACACCGATCGGCCAGCTGCGGGTCGTGGGAACGAAGCACGAATCGCCCAAGCGCATCCGCGAACGCGTACCAGCGCTGGCGGAAGGCAAGGTGCCGGACTTCGACCAGGCCCAGAAAGAACTGACCGCGCTGAATGAGGGCGGGCGTCGCCAGGTGATGCCGCTGGTGCGCGAAGGCCAGGTGCCGGGCACGATGGATGTGGACCTGCAGGTCGAAGAAAAGTCGCCGTGGCGTGCCAGCGCGTCACTCAACAACGACCACAGCGCCGACACCGAGAAGCTGCGCCTGAGTGCATCGCTGGCCTACGACAACCTGTGGAAGCGCGGGCACAGCGCCAACATCGGCGTGTACCTGGCACCGGAAGACACCAAACAGGCCAAGGTGTTCTCGGCCTCGTACACGATGCCGTTTGAAGGTACCCCATGGAGCCTGGAAGCGTCTGGCTACAAGTCCGACAGCCGTGTGCTGAACGCAGGTGGGCAGGGCGGCGCCGGCAGCGGTACCAATGTGATCGGCAATGGCCATTCAATCGGTGTCAAGCTGAATTACCGCCTGGCGGGCAGCAGCCAGTGGTGGCGCCAACTCAGCCTCGGTGTGGATTTCAAGGACACCGAGGAAGACACCCAGATGGGCAAGGACAGCCTGAAGACGCCGCTGAAGTACGCGCCTATCACGCTGGCCTTCGTGGGTGTGCGCCAGGGCGAGCAGGATCAGTTGAGCATCAACACCCAGCTGGTGGCCGGTACCCGCCGCCTGTTCGGCTATGGCAGTGACGCCACCGCCTTCGGCCAGAAGCGCTACTGGGCCGATCCGAGTTTCGTCGCCTTCAAGGCCGACGTGGCCAACACCCACACCTTCAGCAGTGACTGGCAGTGGTATGCGCGTGGCGCGCTGCAGGTAACCGATGCGCCACTGGTGTCGGCCGAGCAGTTCGCTGCTGGCGGCATGTACACCGTGCGTGGCTACCTGTCGGCCGAGGCGATCGGCGACTACGGCGGCCTGGCCAGCCTGGAATGGCGGACCCCGGCGTGGTCGCTGTGGAGCGGTACCGACCTGCGTGTCTACAGCTTTGCCGACGCGGCCTACCTGCGCCTGCGCCAGCCGCTGCCCGAGCAGCGCGACAAGTACAACCTGGCCTCGGTCGGCCTGGGCGCGCAGCTGCGCCTGGGTGAACACCTGCAACTGCGCCTGGACTACGCCTGGCCTTATGCCGATGGCCCGGTCACGCGCAAGGACGACCCGCGCCTGCATTTCAACATCAGCACCAGCTACTGACCCTTCCCTTGAACATGCGTTCTCCGGAGACCCTTCGCATGGACCGTTTGCTTTCCCGAGTGTTGTTGCTGCTGGCCGCGCTGGTTGCGCTGCCGGCCGCTGCGGCCGATGCCAATTGGTGGCAGGCCGAATGGAAGTACCGCAAGCCGATCACTGTCGACGCCGGCCCGCAGGGCGCGGGCCTGGCCGGTGACCCGGGTCGCACGCCGCTGCTGCTGCGCCTGCATACCGGCAACTTCGGCTTCGACGGCACCCAGGATGCGGGCAACGACCTGCGCTTTGTCTCGGGTGATGGCCGCACCGTGCTGGCCCACCAGATCGAACAGTTCGATCCCAAGCTGGGCCTGGCGCTGGTCTGGGTGGACGTGCCGGCGGTCAGCGCTGCGGCACCGCAGACGATCTGGATGTACTACGGCAATGAAAAGGCCCCCGCCAGCGGCAACGGCCAGCAGGTGTTCGATCCGGACTATACGCTGGTCTATCACTTCGCCGAGGCCAATGCGCCGGCACGCGACACCACCGCTTATGGCAACAATGCCGGTGCCGTGGTGCCGCCATCGGAAGGCTCGGTGATCGGCCGCGGCGTTCAGTTGGGTGCAGCCCCGCTGCCGCTGCCGGCCAGCGCATCGCTTGCGCAGGAGGCGGGCGCGCCGCTCACTGTTTCGGCCTGGATCAAGCCAGGCAGCAACAACGCTGCACAGGCGATCTACGCCCGTCGCGACGGTGCGTCCGAACTGGTGCTGGGCATCGAAAACCGGGTGCCGTTCGTGCAGCTCAATGGCCAGCGCAGCACGCCGGCGCAGCCGATTCCGGAAGGGCAGTGGGCGCATGTGGCGCTGACTGCGGAGAAGGGCGCACTGCAGTTGTACCTCAATGGCCGCGTGGTCGCCCAGCTGAGCGGCGAGCTGCCAGCGCTGACCACCGCGCCGGTGGTGGGCGCTGATGCGCCGGGCGCGGTGCAGCCGCTTGCCAATTTCGAGGGCGCACTGGATGAGCTGCGTATCTCGCGCGTGGCACGACCGGCGGCACTGCTGTTGGCCGATGCCACCGCACAGGGCGCCGACTCGCGCCTGATCAGCTACGGTGCCGACGAGCAGTCCGCCGGGCAGAGCCACTTCGCCTTCATCCTCAAGGCGATGCCGTTCGACGCCTGGGTGGTGGTCGCTATCCTCGGCCTGATGATGCTGCTGTCGTGGGCGATCATGATCGCCAAGGGGCGGCACTTCGGCCGTACCAGCAAGGCCAATGCAGTGTTCACCGAGAGCTTCGGCAAGCTGTCCGGTGTGCCGCTGCGCACCCTGTCCGACATGGACCGCCAGGGCAAGGCACCCACCGCGATGTACGACGGTTCGCTGTGGCGCATCTACCAAGTGGCCATCGATGAAATGCAGCAGCGCCACCAGCGCGATGGCAACAGCGGTTACCTCAGTGGCGCCACCATCGCCGCGATCCGCGCCTCGATGGATGCGGTGATGGTGCGCGAGCAGGAAGCGATGGCACGGCGCATGAACTGGCTGTCGACCACCATCGAAGGCGCGCCGTACGTGGGCCTGTTCGGTACCGTGATCGGCATCATGCTGGTGTTCGTGGTGGCGGCGATGGCCGGCGCGGTGGACATCAATTCGGTGGCACCGGGCATGGCCGCGGCGCTGCTGTGTACCGCAGCCGGCCTCGGCGTCGCGATTCCGGCGCTGTTCGGCTACAACTACCTGGGAGCACGTGCCGAGGCGATCGGCGCCGACATGGCGGTGTTCATCGACGAGTTCGCCGCGCGCCTGGCCGAAGAGCAGGACGGGCGCGGCCCGGCCGCGGTCCAGGGCTGAGGGGCGCGCCATGGGCCAGAAGGCGAAGTTCGGCATCAAGAAGCGCGAGAAGGGCATCAACGTGACGCCCTTCGTCGACGTGCTGCTGGTGGTGCTGGTGATCTTCATCCTGACCAGCAACGCCTCCATTCCCGGCATCGAGGTCAACCTGCCGAAGGCCAGCAACAGCGTCGCGCTGGAGAAGCCGAAGACCAAGGCGATCACCATCGACCCCAGTGGTCAGGTATTCCTGGATGCCTATCCGGTGACGATGGCCGAGCTGGAAGATCGCCTGCGCACCGAGCGCGCGACCACGCCGGATTTCCCGGTGATCGTGCGCGGTGACGCGCAGGTGCAGTACGCCCGTGTGGTCGAGGTGCTGGACCTGCTGCGGCGGCTGGAGCTGGCCCAGGTTGGCCTGGTCACCGGCAAGGCGCAGGGCTGAGGCATGACGGCCCATCAACCCCCTCGGCCGGAGCCCGGCATGCGCGGACGCCAGTTGCTGGTGACCTTCGCGTTGGTGCTTGCCGCTTTGCTGGTGCTCGGCATCGCCGTGTGGTGGATGCTGTTCAAGGACACCGCCAGCACCCGCAGGCCGGTGGTGCAGCCGCCGATGCTGGCATTGCCGCCCCCCCCTCCGCCGCCGCCACCGCCGCCGGAAAAGCCACCGGAGCCGGAGACGCCGCCGGAAGAAACGATGCCCGAACCGGAGCCGCTGGATCAGCCGACGCCCGCTGAAGAGCCCACACCGACGCCGGACAATGCAGACCCGGTGACGATGAATGCCGATGCGCAGGCCGGTGGTGACAACTTCGGCATCCAGTCCGGCAGTGGCGGCGGTTCGTCCGGCGTCGGCCGTGGCGGCGCCGGCAATGCCACCTATGGGCGCTATCTCGGCTACCTGATGCAGCAGGCGATCTCGCGCGACGACAAGGTCAAGCGCCTGGCGTTCCAGCTGCAGGTGAATGTGTGGCTGTCCAACGATGGCCGCCTGGAAAAGGTCGAGCTGGTGCGTGGCAGTGGCAACGGGGAGGCCGACGCGGCCGTGCTCGATGCGCTGCGACGCATCGGCAAGGTCGACCAGGCACCGCCGCCGTCGCTCGATTTCCCCGCCCGCGTGCTGATCCAGGGCCGCCGTCCCGGGGCCTGATTCCCGACTTCCGTGATTTCCCTTCTTTGGATGAGAACCGTGATGAACGACCACGACCGCGCACGAACCGACTCCCGCTGCTCGCGGCCGGCCCGACGGGCGCTGCTGTGCTGCGCCGTGCTGCTCAGCCTGGCCGCCCCGGCCGGTGCGATGGCCGCAGAAACCACCATGGTCAAGCTGATCAAGGGCCTGATCGCCAGTGGCGCGCTGAAGCCCGAAGACGGCCAGGCATTGCTGGTGCAGGCCGAGGCTGAAGCAGCGGCCGCGTCGCGCACCGCGACCACCGTACCTTCGGCCGCCAGCGGTGGCGTGGCCCTGGAGGCCGGCGACGTGCGCGTGCCCTACGTGCCGCAGAGCGTGCGCGACGGCATCCGTGACGAAGTGCGCCAGGACGTGATGGCGCAGGCCAGGTCCGAGGGCTGGGCGGCACCGAACGAAGTGGCTGAGTGGACCAAGCGCATCAAGGTCACCGGCGACATGCGCGTGCGCAGCGAGTCGCGCTTCTTCTCCGAACGCAACAGCGACATCGTGAGCAACTGGTCGTCGATCAATTCCGGCAACGGCTTCGACACCAACACCAACACCAACCTGCAGCTGCCGCCGCTGCTGAACACCCGCCAGGACCGCCGCAACCTGTGGCGCATCCGCGCTCGCCTGGGCATCGAGGCGACCATCGGCCAGCACACCACGGCCGGCGTGCGCCTGGCCAGCGGCAGCAGCAATGGCCCGGTGTCAACCACCGAACAGCTGGGTGGTGGCCTGAGCAAGAAGGACGTGTGGCTGGACCAGGCCTGGCTGGCCTACAGCCCGGCCGATTGGGTGACGGTGCGCGGCGGCCGCTTCGGCAATCCGTTCTGGACCAGCGATACGCTGTTCTCCAACGACCTGAACTTCGACGGCCTGGCCGCCAACCTGAAACACGACTTCAACGGGGGAGATCTCGAGCTGTTCGGCAACCTTGCGGTGGTACCGCTGGAGTACACCTCCGACAGCTCGCCCAGCCAGAGCCGGGTCAAGACCCCGAACGAGAACAAGTGGCTGTCCGGTGCACAGGTCGGCATGAACTGGCGCTTCAACGACGACAATGCGCTGCGTGCCGCACTGGGCTACTACGATTTCAAGAACATCAGCGGCCGCCTGTCCTCGCCGTGCGCGCTATATGCGGGCGCGGTGGGCTGCGATACCGACTGGTCGCGCCCAGCGTTCATGCAGAAGGGCAATACCCTGATGCTGATCCGCGACATCGCGCGCAATCCGCTGGACCCGGCCAACACGCCGACCCCGCAGTATGTCGGCCTGGCCTCGGCATTCCGCCTGGCCACGCTCAACCTGCGCTGGGATACGCAGTTGGCTCAGGGCATCGGCCTGCGCCTGGATGGCGACTACATCCGCAACCTGGCCTACGACAAGCAGGCCATGTTCAGCCGCGCCAACAACGGCATCGTCAACAACTACGGTGCCGGTGGCGCCGCCAGCATCGATACCTTCCGCAGTGGCGACACCGCATGGATGGTGCAGGCCACCTTCGGTGCCACCGACCTGAAGGAGAAGGGCCAGTGGCAGGCGCTGCTGGGCTACAAGCATATCGAGGCCGATGCGCTGCCCGATGCCTACAACGACCCGAACTTCCACCTCGGTGGCACCAACGCCCGCGGCTACTACGTGGGCGGCGCCTACGCGCTGGACGCGCGCAGCTGGATCAGCGGCAAGTGGATGGCGGCCAAGGAAGTGTCCGGTGCTCCACTGTCGATCGACGTGTTCCAGCTGGAGTTCAATTCCGGGTTCTGAGTGACGGCGTGATGTGGATCAGGTAGTGCGTGGCGGGGGCGCAGTGATGCGCCCGTCTAGGGAAAGGAGACCACGCGTTGCACATATGGAGGAGTGGATGAGCCGTCGCAAGCTGTTTGAAAGTTCCGAACCGTCCAGTCGATCGCTGGGCATCGGGCCGGCCTATGTCTCGGTGGAGGGGCTGCGCCAGCACTTGGCGGAGTTCCTGCTGTATGCAGGCCGGCCGGTGGTGATCATGCGCGGGCGCAGCGAAGTGGGTTACTTCCTGCCGGCGCGCTGCTGGCGCCAGCGTGACGACGATCCGCTGGCGGCGGCCGCCGCCGACCAGCTGTTGGACGCGGCCGGGTTCCAGGCCGAGGATATCCAGCAGGTGGAGCAGGAATTCAACGCGATGCGCCAGCGCACCGTGCTGCATTCACGGCGCTGAGCGGCCGCCGGGCATGGCCCGGCGCTACCCGATGGCCCCGCGCCGCTCCGGTAGCGCCGGGCCATGCCCGGCTAGCGTCGTCTGTAGATCCACGCCATGCGTGGATGGGGCTACGCTGCGGCCCCACGCTCACTGGTGATGCGTGCACCTTCGCGCATCACCAGGGTCACCGGGGTCTTTTCCACCACCTCCAGCAACCGCTGCCACTGCGCATCGCTCAGCGCGGCGCTGGCATGCAGCACGCGGTGCACGTGGAAGCGTCCATCCGCGTCACGTTCCGAGCGCAGCTCGGCATGGAACTCGCCCAGTTCCCAGCCCTTGCGCTGCGCATACATGCGCAGGGTGATGGCGGTGCAGGCCGCCAGCGAGGCCAGGTACAGGTCGAACGGTGCGAAGCCCTTGCCCTGGCCGCCCAGCGAGGCAGGCTCGTCCGCATCCACATCGAATGTGCCGTTGCTGATGTGGTGCAGGTAGTTGTCGGCGGTCGAAACAATGCGTGCGTAGGCCATCACGTTCTCCATCTGTCTATAGCGTCGAGCCATGCTCGACCGTTCCCAAGGGCGGCGCCAGCCAGGGTCGGCGCCGCCACGCAATCACTCGGTACGATCGTACGAGAACTGGATGCCCGCCGTACCGCCGGTTTCAATGAAGAGGTTCATGAAGGCCGGCACCGTTTCCGAACGTGCCCAGTCGCGCTGCAGCTCGCAGAACAGCTGCGGCACGCTGATCAACTGGCCACCGGCCTGTTCGATTCGGCGCAGCGCGGCATCGTGCGCGGCCAGCGAGGTACCGCCGACGGCGTCGACCACCACATACACCTCATAACCTTCCTTCAACGCATCCAGCGCCGGGAAGGTCAGGCAGGCCTCGGTCCACAGCGCGGTCATGATCAGCTTGCGGCGTCCGGTGGCTTCCACCGCCTTGCGGAACTCGACGTCCTCCCAGGAGTTGATGGTGGTGCGGTCGTAGGTGGGATAGTCGCCCAGCACCTTGCGCAGCTGCGGAATCGGCGGTTTGTTCAGGCCGGTCTTGACGTTCACCGTCGAATGCACGATCGGCAATCCATAGGCGACGGCGGCCTTGGCGGTGCCGACGATGTTGTTGACCAGCAGCTGGCGGTCCATCGAGGCGATGGAGTTCACCTGCACCGGCTGGTAGTCGATGATGATGAAGGCGGAATTCTGCGGGGTCAGCAGGTGGTCGCTGACCGGGTCGCGGATCGGTTCACTGGACATGATGGGTCTCCTGGTTCGGGGAAGTGCCGGCGGTCGGCCGGCACCGGGACAGCTCAGCTGCGTTGAGAATCCAACGGTTCGTGGCTCTTCTGCACCTCCTGCGCCTTCAGGTAGCTTTCGATCAGCAACTGGTAGTTCGGGAAGGTCTTCGTGTAGACCTCGGCCCATTGCTGGGCATCGTCGCGGTTCCAGGTGCGCTGGATCTCCGAGGCCACCGCGGCGGTGTCCATCGGTACCACGCCGGCCTGCACCACGCGGGCCAGGGTGATCTCCTCGGCCATCTTCGAATAGGTGCCGGACGCGTAGATGACTGCGAACACCTGGTAGCCATCGGCAACGGCGGCGATTGACGGGAAGGCCATGCACACGCTGGTGATGGTGCCGGCAATGATCAGCTGCTTGCGGCCGGTGGCCTTCACTGCGGCAACGAATTCCGGGTTGTCCCAAGCGCTGATCTCACCCTTGCGCGGCACGTACTGGGCATGCGGGGCTGCGTCGTGGATCTCCGGGATCAGCGGGCCGTTCGGGCCCTGCGGAACAGAGGCGGTGGTGATCACCGGCATCTTTGCCAGCGTGGCCATCCTGGCCAGTGCGGTGGCGTGGGCGCGCACGCTGGTGAACGGCATGTCACCGATGGTCTGGAACAGGCCGCTCTGATGGTCGATCAGCAGCATCGCGGCGTTGTCCGGATCGATCACCGGGCGGGCACCGTTGAAGTTGGCGGGGGTACACATGGTCAGTCTCCTGGAGAAGGTGGGCGATGGCCCGGAAGGTGCGGCGGGCCAATACCCGCAGCATTGAAACGATCAGTGCGCGATCTGGCCGAAGCGGCCGCTGTTGAAGTCGTTGACCGCCTGCGCGATCTCGGCCTGGCTGTTCATCACGAACGGGCCATAGCCCACCACCGGCTCGTCGATCGGTTCACCGCTGAGCAGCAGCACGGTGGCGTCGCTATCGGCGTCGACGAACACGTCCTCGCCGCTGCGGTCGAAGGTGACCAGCTGTGCCTCGCCGACCGGCTGGCCGCCGTTGATCCGCACCGAGCCCTTCAGCACCACCAGCGCCAGCGTGCGGCCATCGGCCACCGGCAGTTCGGCGTGGTGGCCCTGCCGCAGGCGGATGTCCCAGACATCCATCGGCGTGTGGGTACGCGCCGGGCCGGCATGACCGTCGAAGCGGCCGGCGATGACACGCACGCGGCCGGCACCATCGGGCAGATCCACCGAGGGGATCTGTGCGTCGAGCAGGGTCTGGTAGCCCGGTAACCCCATCTTGTCGCGCGCCGGCAGGTTCACCCACAGCTGGACCATGTCCAGCGTGCCGCCGCGTTTGCTGAATTCCGGCGTGTGGAATTCCTCGTGGAGGATGCCGGAGGCAGCGGTCATCCACTGCACGTCACCCGGGCCGATGGTGCCGCCGGCCCCGGTTGAATCGCGGTGGGCGACCTCACCTTCATAGACGATGGTGACGGTCTCGAAACCGCGATGCGGATGCTGGCCAACGCCACGCGGGGTATCGCTGGGAGCGAAGGTGTAGGGGCCGGCATAGTCCAGCAGCAGGAACGGGCTCAGGTGCTGGCCGTGGGTGTTGTAGGAAAACATCGAACGGGCGGGGAATCCGTCGCCCACCCAGTGCGGGCGGGGGGCGCTGTAGGAACCGGTGACACGCTTCATGGCGATCTCCTGGCCGGGGCTGCCGGCCGCTGTTCTTCGTTGCGAAGACGATATCGCCGCGACAATGAGGCCAGTAGGCGCCAATATTTGCCGTCATAGTCCTATCTGGTGAACAATGGTCGCAGGCCGTGGGCCGCAGGAGATCGCCCCGTGTTCATCGCAGATATCCGCCGTTGTGACCTCAACGACCTGTTCTACTTCGCCATGGTGATCGAGCACGGCGGCTTCTCGCAGGCAGGCCGGGCGCTGGCCATGCCGAAGTCGAAACTGAGCCGGCGTATCGCGCTGCTGGAGGAACGGTTGGGCGTGCGCCTGATCCAGCGTTCGACCCGGCGCTTCTCGGTCACCGAGGTCGGCCAGGACTACTACCGCCATTGCAAGGCCATGCTGGTCGAGGCCGAAGCGGCCGAAGAAGCAATTGCGATGTCACGCGCCGAGCCGCGCGGCACGATCCGCTTGGCGTGCCCGATCGCGATCCTGCATGCACGCATCGGCACGATGTTGGCCGATTTCCTCGCCCTGCACCCGCAGGTGACGGTGCAGCTGGAGGCCACCAACCGGCGCGTCGACGTGGTGGGCGAGGGTGTGGACGTGGCGATCCGCGTGCGACCGCCGCCGCTGGAGGACAGTGACCTGGTGGTACGCGTGCTGGCGCGCCGGGTCTGGTGCACCAGTGCCAGCCCGGCGCTGTTGCAGCGGCTGGGCGCGCCGCAGGTGCCGGCCGATCTGGCGATGATGCCGACCGTCGATCTGGCGTCGCCCAGCCAGCAGCATGTCTGGGAATACACCGGGCCGGACGATGTGCTGGCCAGCGTGCACCATCGCCCGCGGCTGGTCAGCGATGACATGATCGCGCTGCGCACCGCCGCGGTGGCCGGGGTGGGCCTGCTGATGCTGCCGCGGATGATGATCAGCGGCGAACTGGCCAGCGGTGCGCTGGTGCCGGTGCTGCCCGAGTGGGTGCCAAAGCATGGCATCGTGCACGCGGTGTTTCCATCGCGACGCGGCCTGTTGCCTGCAGTGCGTGCGCTGATCGATTACCTCGCCGAGCGCTTCGAGGCGCTGGAGGAACCCTAGGTCTTCCAACCACACCATGCGTGGATGATATCGGGGCCTCTGCTTGCCGCCTGCGGCCGCGCAGCCCACAATCCACGTCCGGACCGTCGCCATCACGCCCATCATTCCCCGGTCCGGCCTTGGCACCTATGTCTCCCAATGCCCTGGCGCTGGTCGAGCTGCTGATCCGCGAGCGCCGTGCGTTGTCTCGCTTCATCGCGCGCTATCTCGACCCGGCCAGTACCGAGGACACCCTGCAGAACCTGTACCTGAAGGCCAGCAGCGTGCCCGGCGATCCGCCCATCCTCGAGCCGCGCGGCTATCTGTACCGGATGGCCTACCACCACGCGCTCAACCGCAGCAAGTCCGACGCCCGCGAGCGGCGTGCGATGGCCGAGTACGCCCTCGACATGGCCGAGGCCAGCCGCGATGGCGAGGCGCAGGCGCTGGACCAGGCGCAGCTGCGCGAGATCACTCATACCATCCTCGCGCTGCCGGCCCAGGTGCGTGAGTGCTTCGTGCTCAACCGCTACCTGGGCCTGAGCGAGCGCGAGATCGCCGCCAGGCTGGGTATTTCCAAGAGCCTGGTCGGCAAGAATGTGCTGCGGGCGGCGCTGTTGATCCAGCAGCATCAGCAGGGAGTGCATTGATGAGCTGCGATTGCCGTGGGCAGATCGCGCCCGCCGTTGTCACAACAGGAAGGCGCACCCGTTCGTGGTGCGGCAGGCCACAACCATGAACACGTCCGAACCCTCGCCGCGTCAGGCCAGGCAGGCGTTGCGCTGGGTGATCCGGTGCAGTGCAGGCCCGCTGCCGGAACGTCAGCAACGAACCCTGCAGCGCTGGCTGCAGGCCGACCCTTGCCATGCGCTGGCCTGGCGCCAGCAGCAGGCCTTCTGGCAGGGCTTGGATGCCGCCGGGCCAGAGGTGCTGGCCGCGCTGCCAGGGCTGACGGCTGATCGCGAAGGGTGGCGCCCGATCGCACCGCGCCGCCGCCTGCCGTGGCTGTTGGCCAGTGCCGCCGCCGTGGTACTGGTGGTCGCGGCCGCACCGCAGGCGTTGCTGCTGGCACGCAGTGACCTGCGCAGCAGCGATGCACCGCGCGTGGTGCAGCTGGAGGACGGCAGCACCGCCGTACTCGATGCGGGCACCGCATTGGCGGTTGAGTTCGATGGTCAGCGGCGGCACCTGCGCCTGCTGCGCGGCCAGGCCTGGTTCCAGGTGGTGCATGAACAGCGACCGTTCCAGGTCGAGGCCGGCGGTGGCCAGATCCGTGACATGGGCACCGCCTTCAGCGTGTCGATGCGGGACACCACGGTCGTGACTCAGGTCAGCGAGGGCGTGGTCGATGTGCGCCCAGGCGATGGCAGCGTGCAGCGCCTGCATGCTGGGCAGGCACGGGTGTTCCGTGACGGTCGCTGGCTGCGGCCGGTGCAGCTGGAAGATCTCGAGACGATGGCGCCGTGGCGGCGTGGCGAGGTAGTGATCGACGATCAGCCGGCCGCGCAGGCCATCGCTGATCTCGCGCGCTACCGTCGTGCACCGGTCTGGGTACTGGGCGGGCAGGGCGCGGACTTACGGGTCAGTGGTCTGTTCCATCTGCAGCAACCGGAGGCCGCCATCGATGCGGTGGCCGCGCAGGCAGGGCTGCGTGTGCAGCGCTTGCCCGGCGGCGCGCTGTTGGTGTGGTGAGGCTCGCGCAATGCCCGGATGAACCGGTCGCATAAAAAAAAACATGAAAAAACCGTGGGCAATCGCCACATCGCCCTGTCTATAGAGGTATAGCCAGAGCGAAACACCGTTTCTCCTCAAGCCAGACATGCCACCGGCACCGGATGTGCCCGTGGTTCCGCCACGCTTGAGGAGTTCCTGTCCATGCCGTCCACGGCATCCGCCTGTCATAGTCGCGTCACCGCCCTGGCCCTGGCCATCTCCACTGCATTGCTGCCGCTGGCCTGGGCGCCGGGCGTGCAGGCGCAACCGGCGGTCGTCGCGCCGTTGCGCCAGTACACGATTCCGGAACAGCCCCTGGCCGACGCTGTGCGTGCCTTTGGCCGCCAGGCCGATGTGCAGGTGGTGTTCCGCAGTGACCTGGTGGAGGGCCGCCGCTCAAGTGCGGTGAAAGGCGAGTACAGCCAGATGCAGGCGCTGCAGCAGCTGTTGCGCGGGAGTGGCGTGCGCGCACAGCGCGGCATGGACGGCACCTGGAGCCTGCGGGCCGCAGTGGAGGCGGGTGAAGGGGAAGGGGTGCGGGTAACCGAGACTCTGGACGTGGCCGGTCGCCTGCAGTCGGAAGGGGGCGAGGCGCGTGACCGGCGCGGCTACGATGATGTGTTCGCGCTGGACCTGACCACGGCGTATTCGGGGCGCGATCGGGTGGAGCGCTACCGCGGCTCCAACCCGGCCGACGTGGTCAAGGATCTGGTCGGTGTGTTCAGTGGCGATGCGCGCAACAGCGGCGCACTGGACATCAACATCCGCGGCATCCAGGGTCCGGGGCGGGTGCCGGTCAGCATCGACGGTGGCGAACAGGCGCTCACGGTCTGGCGCGGCTACAACGGCGTCAGCAACCGCAATTACATCGATCCCAACCTGATGGGTGGCATCCAGGTCATCAAGGGGCCAGGGCTGGTGCGCGATGTGCACAGCGGGATCGGTGGCGCGCTGGTGATCAAGACCATCGACGTCGATGACATCGTGGAAACGGGTGAGCGCTTCGGCGGGGAGCTGAAGATCGAAGGCAGCAGCAATGCGGTGGCGCCACGCCTGCCGCGGCTGCACACCGGCGAGGATTACCGCACCGTGCCGGGGTTCCCGCAGGGCTCGCCGAACTCGCCCTACGACGACCGCACCCTGGTGGTGCCGGTGAAATCGCGCAGTGGCAACACCCCCTTCGATGGCGAGGACCAGGCCTGGCGCCTTGCGCTGGGCGTGCGTGGGGACAACGTCGACCTGATGGCCGCCTATGCCTGGCGCAAGCGCGGCAACTACTTCTCCGGGTCCAACGGTAGCGCCTACTACGACCAGGACCGGCGCGAGCAGTTCGAGTACCAGGGCATCGACTACATCACCACGCTGGCGCGCTACTTCAAGCCCGGCGATGAAGTGCCCAATACTTCCAGCGAACAGGAGTCCTGGCTGGTCAAGGGCAGCTGGCAGATCAACGATGACCAGCGGTTGAAGGCGACCTGGCGGCGAACGCTGTCCCACTATGGCGAGATCATGCCGTCGCGCATCCTGTCGGCACCGGACTATGGGCGCATCCAGTGGCCGCTCAGCCGGGTTGCGTCCGATGCCTGGAACCTGGAGTACCGCTTCCAGCCGGCCGGCAGCCGCTGGCTGGACCTCTACGCCAACCTGTGGCGCACGGAGACAGACAGCGATACCTACACTGCAGGCGGCTTCCCGAACTTCGCGCCAGGCAACCCGGCATGGAACCCGGACGCCAGCCCGATCCTGCGCAACACCGCGTTGGCCAATGCGCGCAACGACCGCACCGGTCTGACCCTGAGCAACCGCTTCGCGCTGCATTCCACCCTCGACCTGACCGTGGGTGGCAACTGGCAATACGAAAAGCTCGGCTCGCGCGACCCGTATTTCGGCCCGTCCGACGGCTGGCGCATGTACCCGCGTGCCGGCCGTCGCCAGGAGGGCGAGGGCTACCTCACTCTGGAATGGCGTCCGGTCGACTTCCTGACCCTCAATGCCGGCGTGCGTTACAGCCGTTACTGGGCGTTCGACGACTTCCTGCAGGCCCACCCGGAACTGCAGACGACCTCGATCGTGCCGCGCGAAGCGCAGTACCGGGTGAATGAACTGCCGCCGCGGCCGGACAGCCTGCAGGGCGAGATCGACGCACTCGAGAGTGAGCGGGAATTCTGGGACAGCATCGGCATGGGCTGGATCGTCGATCAGTCGCTGGCCGACCTGCTGCGCAAGTACGAGACACCCAGGGAGGTCCAGCACGGCATTCCCTGGTTGCCCGATGCAAACGGTAACTACAGCCGAGCCACCAATCCCTGCCTCAACGGCCAGGTCGCCGCCATCCCCGGGCTGCTGCCGATGGTCCTCGGCACCGACATCCGCTGCAGGATCGGGGGCGGGGCGATGCAGTCGGTGGCCGGGCGCAACGAACGGCACCGCGATCACGCCTGGTTGCCGACGTTCTCGGCGACTGTGCGTTTCTCGCCGGCCGCTCGTGCCTATCTGCGCTACAGCGAGGCGGTGCGCTTCCCCAGCATGTTCGAAAGCACCATTGCGTTCTCCAGCAGCCTCAATCCGCTGTATCCACTCAAGCCGGAGCATGCCTACAACTACGAGCTGGGGTACGTGCACAACCTTTCCGGGCTGTTCGGCAACACCGCCGATGCCGACGTCAAGCTGGCCTACTACGTGCACAAGACCCGCAATGTCATCGAGCGTGATGCGTACTTCATGTTCGACAACATCGACAAGCAGACCATCCGCGGCATCGAGCTGCAGGCGCGCTTCGACAACCGGCGCTTCTTCACCGATCTGGGCATCAGCCGCATCCTTGAAAACGAAGTCTGCGATGAAAGCTCGGCGGTACGGCTGGATGCGGACCAGGGGCGGGTGCCCAACTGCGTCCAAGATGGCTTCGTCAGCGGCTATCTGCTGACCCAGGCCACGCCGAAGCTGTCGGTGAACTGGTCACTCGGCACCCGCCTGTTCGATGAGCGCCTGGAGCTGGGCAGCCGCATCGTGCACTACCAGCGGCACGACAATCCGGACCTGCAGGCCTACCGCGACCGCCTGATCGCCGGGGGCAGCAGCCTGCTCTGGCAGAACGTGCCCTTCACCTGGGGAAACATCACCACGGTGGATGCCTACGCCCGCTGGCGTTTCAACCAGCACGCCAGCGTCGAGCTGGTCGGCAGCAATCTCGGCAACCGCTATTACGTCGACCCGGCAACACGCTCAACGCTTCCGGCACCGGGCCGCACGATCAAGCTTGGCATCACCGCACGCTTCTGAGTCCGCATTCGACAGGGAGAATCAACCGTGAAACAGCCCCGCACCCTTGTACTTTCGATCGGCCTGCTGGCTTCCATGCCGGTCATGGCTGCCGACATCGCTGGCGGGCAGAGCCCGGCCCAGGACGGCGTCCATTACATCAACGCAGGCGAATCGACACTCAATGCCGGTCCGCACCGTTCCGGTCGCGCAGGCATTTCGTTGGGGCCGTATGCCAACGCGGCGCGAGTGGACGTGGCCAGCCTTGTGCCCTACGCCACCACGGTGGTGCGTGGCGCAACCACTGTCCGCACGCTGGGCCCGGACGCAGGCCTGCCGTTCGCCACCGCTGGCGTGGGCCACTTCAGCTTCGTGCAGGTGGGCAATGCAGATGTCTGGTTCGGTGAATGGTCATCCAGCGGCGCGCAGGCGGGCTTCAATCACCGCCAGGTGTTCTTCGTCGGTGACCGTGCCGGTACTTCGCTGCCAGCAGGCATCGTGACCTACGCCTTGGCTGGCATCAACCGCTTTGATGGCAGCGGCGTGCTGGAAGGCGCACTGCGGGCGAATTTCGATACCGGCACCGTCACCGCCGGCCTGGTCGGGACCGGATACAGGCTCGCCGCGAGCGGCACGCTGGATCGCGCCACCGGTGCGTTCAGCGGTTCGGCCATCGCCAATGGTTCGATCATCGGTACCAGCAGCGGCCAGTTCTTCGGCGCCGGTGCCAGTGCGGTGACCGGCATCGCAACCTTTGCCGGCAACAGCCAGTTCGATACGTCCTTCGGCGGTCAGCGCAACTGATCCGCCGCCGTTCCTTTTTGTGTTGTACCCGTAGTTCCCTCAACCCAAGGAGCAATACCATGAAAATGATCAACCGTTCCCTGTTGGCCGTCGCCGCTGCACTGGCCCTGGCCGGCACTGCGCAGGCGGCCGACATCGTCGGCGCTGCCAGCCCGGCGACCGATGCGCAGCTGTACGTCAAGGTGGGTGCGTCGGAAGTCAACGGCGGCCCGCACTCGGCCGGCAAGGCCGGTATCGGCGTTGGCACCGTGTCCAATGCCAAGCCGGTCGATTTCCAGGGCCTGGCGGCCTACTCGGCCCCGACCACCGTCAATGGTGTCACCGTACGCACGCTGGCCATGCCGATCACCGGTACCCCTGGCAGCCATTCCGGCATGGGCCACTTCAACTTCGTGAAGGTCGGCAGCGGCGATGTGTGGTTCGGCGAGTGGTCCAAGGATGGCGCCGCTGGTGGCTTCAACAACCGCCAGGTCTATTTCGTCGGTGACCGTGCCGGCACCACGCTGCCGGCCGGCGTGGCCACCTACAGCGTGGCAGGCCTGAACAAGTTCAATGGCAGCAACCTGCTGTCGGGTACGTTCCGCGCCAACTTCGGCAATGGCACCCTGCTCGGTGGCCTGAGCGGTGGAGGCCTGTCGATCAACGTCAACGCCAACATCAACAGCGCCAACGCCTCGTTCGCCGGCACCGCCACCGCCAACGGCAGCGTTGCCGGCACCACCCAGGGCCAGTTCTTCGGCGCCAACGCGGCCACCCTGGCCGGTATCGCCACCTTCAGCGGCAACAGCCAGTACGACACCGCCTTCGGCGGCAGCAAGAACTGATCGCCACGCCCCTGACGGGGCAGGGCAGGGACAAGCCGCGATCCGCCAGTCCCTGCTTCGGCCCGCTGCATGCATCACCACGGATCGACCATGCGCCATTCCATCTTCCTTGTCGTACTGCTGTTGGCCGCCACCGATGTGCGCGCCCAGCAGGACGATCTTCGACGCGTGCTTGAACAGGGCACTGAGCTGCGCCACCAGCAGCAGGACCAGCAGCGCCTGCAGCAGGCCGAGTCGGAGCGGCCAACCATCACCATCGACGGCCAGACGCTGCGCGTGGAGCGCACCGTCGATGATCTGGGCCAGGCTCTCTACCAGTCTCTGCAGCATCAGCAATGGCAGGCCGCCGCTGCGTTTCTCGACGAGTACATCGAACTGCCTGGGCATGATCCCCTGCTGCGCCACCATGCGCAGGGAGCGCTGGCACGGGTGGCCGGCAACCATCGTCGCGCGGCGAAGGAGTACGAAGCCCTGCTGGCTGCGCAGCCGGATTTTCTGCCAGCCCGCCTCGAGCTGGCGCGTGTCTATGCGGAAGACCAGCGCGATCGCGATGCGGTCGCGCTGTTCACGGCCATCGCTGCAGGCATCAATGCCGATGATCCGGCCACGGCCGGCGTCCGCGCGCGCGTGGACGGCTACCTGGGTGCCCTGCAGGCGCGCCAGCGCTGGAAAGGCGCGTTGTCCGCCGGCCCGGCATGGAGTGACAACATCAACCGCAGTTCGGCCAGTCGCACCTGCCTGTTCGGCGTGGGCGACGCCTGCATCATCGAACGGAAACTGCCGGACGCCCAGCGCGCGGCGGGCCTCGACTACGACGCCAGCCTGGAACGGCGCTGGGTGCTCGGCGGGCATCATGGGCTGTACGTGCGCGGTCTCGCCTTCGGCCAGACATGGCGCGGGCACAGTGCGTACGACGAGCTCAATGCCAACGTACAGGCGGGTTACAGCTGGCGTAGTGCACGGCAGACCGTGATGCTCGCCCCCAGCTATGACTACCAGGCCCTGGGCAACCATGCGCTGCAGGGCGGCAGCGGCGTGCACGCGGAATGGCAGTACGCCCTGGATGCACGCAGCCTGCTCAAGCTGGAGGCTGACTGGAAGCGCCAGCGCTATCGCCAGCAGGGCCTTGCCAGCAACTACGACGGCGAGCTGGCATCGCTGTACGCCACCTGGTTCCGCGCTCTCAATCCACGCTGGACGGTCTTCGCCGGGCTGGATGTCACCGACAGCAGCGCAGCCGACCCGGCCAACGGCTACCGCCAGCGCGGCCTGCGGCTGGGCGCGGCGCGGCAGTGGAGTGGCACCACGGCCACCGTATTCGTGTCGCTGCGCCAGCGCGACTACGACACCTGGAGTCCGTTGCTGGAGGCGCGCAGGCAGGACGACGAACAGAACCTGATCGCCATCGTGCGCAGCGAGCGCTTGGCCGTGGCCGGGCTGGTACCCAGCCTGAGCCTGCGCTACGCGCGCATCGACAGCAACGTCGGCTGGCTGTACAGCCACGACCGCAGCCTGCTCAGCCTGAAGTGGGAACGGGCCTTCTGAACGCGGCGTTGCAATGCCGCGGTGAACGCGCCGTGGCCGCGACCTTCATCCATCATCACGCGCTCTTGTAGCCCGGTTCGCGCATCCTGCGGGCGTTGCGGCAGAGGTGGGCCGCGTGTATCGAGGAGCGCCGGTCGTGCTGGAAGCGGGCAACAAACCAGAGGGCCTGAAAGGGCTGCGTGTACTGGTGGCGGAGGATGAATTCGCCATCGCGATGTTCCTGGTCGACTATCTGGAGCTGAAAGGCGCACAGGTGGTGGGGCCTGCCGGTGACCTGCAGGCGTTGGGGCAGCTGGTCGATACCCATCCCATCGATGTGGCGTTGCTGGACATCAACCTGGGCGGTGAGCAGGTCTATCCGCTGGCCGATCGGCTGGCCGAGGCGGGTACCCCCTTCCTGCTGACCTCCGGTTACGACGACAACCTGCCCAGCCGCTTCGCCAGCGCGCCGCGCTGTACCAAGCCGTATCACATTGAAGCCCTGGTGCAGCAGCTGGCCGGGCTGGTGGCGACGCCGCAGGTCTCTGCGGGCATCGCCTGATCGCGCGGCATGTCGCGCCGTCCTGAAGGCATCCGCGCCACCGAGCTGTGTGGCGGCATGCCACCTGCAGCGCACCCGCACGGGCGCCACGATGGCATGGCTGCGCGGATCGCCCGCCATGACTGGTCATCCACGCCGCTGGGAGCGTATGAGCGGTGGCCGCCACACCTGCGCGCCACCGTCGACCTGATGCTGGCGCATGGTTTCCCGATGATCGTGCTGTGGGGCGAGCAGCTGGTGCAGCTCTACAACGATGGCTATGCCGAGATCCTGGCCGACAAGCATCCCGGCGGACTCGGCCAGCCGACCCGTGAATGCTGGCCCGAGGTGTGGCATATCAACGGGCCGATCTACCAGCGCGTCTGGCAGGGCGAAACCATCACTTACGAGGACAAACTCTATCCCCTCGCGCGCCGCGGGCGGTTGGAGGATGTGTGGTTCACCATTACCTACAGCCCCATCCGTGGCGAAGAGGGGCGCGTCAGCGGCGTGCTGGTCACCATGTTCGAGACGACGGCGGCGCATGTGGCCCAGTCGGCCCGCGAACGCGAAGAGCAGAAGCGGCGGGAGGCGGACCGCCGCCTGGCATTGGCCTTCAAGGTACTGCCGGTGGGCGTCTGCATCGTCGATGCCGAGGGGTGCCTGCAGCTCTCCAACGACCAGATGCGCACCTACCTTCCCACCGGCAAGGTGCCCTCCACGGATCTGCCCAACCACCACCGCTGGCAGGGATGGCACCCCGACGGCTCGCGCATCGAACCCAGGGATTTCGCCATAGCCAGGGCCTTGCGCGGTGAGACGGTAGTGCCCGGGCTGGAGTTCCAGTTCAAGCATGACGACGGGCGCGCGCGCTGGACCCGTGTGGCCGCCGCGCCGCTGCGCGATGCAGACGGCGAGGTGACGGGCGTATTCGCCATCGCTGTGGACATCGACGATCTCAAGCGTGCCACCGAGCGCCAATCGGTACTGCTGGCCGAACTGCAGCACCGGGTGCGCAACATCATGTCGACCATCCATGCCATTGCCTGGCGGACCCGTGAGTCGGTCAGCAGTGTGGATGATTACGCTGAACGGTTGTGCGGACGATTGATGTCGCTGGCGCGCACGCAGAGCCTGCTTACCCGTGGCGCCAATGCCGGGGTCTGCCTGCGTGGCATGCTCGATGAGGAGATCGCAGCGCAGACGCCGGTCACCGCCGCCTATCGCCTGCAGGGCGAGGATGTACTGCTGCCACCGAAGGCGGCCGAAGTGCTGTCCCTGGCGATCCACGAATTGGCGACCAACGCCCTGCGGCATGGTGCGCTGACCCATGAAGATGGCCGGATCGACGTGTCCTGGCACCTGCAGGTGCAGGACGGACAGCCATGGCTGGGCCTGCACTGGTGTGAACGCCATGCCGCCGTGGAAGACTGGGAGCTGCCGCGCCAGCGCGGCCTGGGCCGTGCGCTGATCGAGCAGCGCGTGCCCTATGAGCTGGCCGGCAGTGGTGAACTGCACTTCGATCCGCAGGGGCTGGATGCCTGGATCCGCTTCCCACTGCGCGAGCGTGACAGCCTGCTGCAGACCGATGCGCCACAGACCGGCTCCGGCGCGTGAAACGTCATTTATATCCAATTTGGCCAAATTGGGTATAGTGGCCATTATCCACTTCTGCCTGGAGCCGTGCCATGACCCTGCCACTGGATCTGCCTGGACTTGAGAAGGCCCCGGCCTCGTCTGTGAAGACCAGGGGCTGGCCGAGCCTGATGCGTACCGTGCGTGAGAAGCAGGCGCTGGTCATCACCAACCACAACCACCCCGAAGCGGTGATCGTGGATATCCGCACCTACCAAGAGCTGTTGGCCAAGGCTGCCGGCAGCGATGCCGGTGAGCGCAGTGAAGAACTGCTGCGCCTGCGCGGCGAATTCGACCAGACCCTGGCTGGCCTGCAGCGCGGTGAGGGGCTGGGCAAGGTGCTGGGCCAGCCGATCCGCCGCGGCCGCAAGGTCACCCTCGGCCGTCCGCTCTGACCGATGGGGCGGATCCTGGTGCTGGCCGGCGTCAACGGCGCCGGCAAGAGTTCGCTGCTGGGAACCTGGCTGGAAGCCGAAGGGCTGGGCTGGTTCAACCCCGATTCGTTCACCCGCCGCCTGGTAGAGGCGGGCTGGCCGCTGCCCGACGCCAATGCCGAGGCCTGGCAGGAAGGCACCCGCCGCCTGCGCCAGGCCATGGCCGATGGCACGGACTTCGCCTTCGAGACCACGCTGGGCGGCAACACCGTTCCGCGCCTGCTGCGCGAGGCCTGCGAGCACCATCACGTCGCGATCTGGTTCTGTGGCCTGGCCACGGTGGACCTGCACATTGCCCGTGTTGCAGCGCGGGTGGCCGCCGGCGGCCATGACATTCCGGTGGAGAAGATCCACGCCCGCTTCGATTCGGCACGCGAGAACCTGCTGGAACTGCTGCCACACCTGGCCGAGCTGCATGTCTACGACAACAGCGCTCCCGCCGGCGCCGACGGCTGCGTCGAGCCGCTGCCGGTGCTGGCGATGGCGCACGGCCAGCTGCAGTACCCGGTCTCGGTGGCCGAGCTGCTGCACACGCCGGACTGGGCCAAACCCATCGTAATGCGTGCGATGGAGTTGAACGCTGCGCGCGATTGAGGGCGCGTACGTTGTAGAGCCGAGCCCACGCTCGGCTGATCCCCCGAAAGGCAGCCGCGCGCGGGCTTGGCCGTACAACGCCGGCTTCGGCGAGCCTCAGGCCGGCTTCACCTGCTCGGGCTCCGCAACGTCCGGCAGCGGCGGCAAGATCGGGTCCACCGTCACCGGCACATCGCTCTTCAGCAGTGCGGCGGCTTCCTTGTCGCTGCCGACCGCCGGCGGTGAACCGCGCAGCGGCAGGCCAGCGGTCTCCTTCACGAACAGCATGGTGACCAGGCCGATCACTGCCGCGCCCATCAGGTAGTAGGCCGGCACCAGCGGATCGCCGGTACGTTCCACCAGCCATGCGGTCACCAGTGGCGTGGTGCCACCGAACAGCGACACCGACACATTGAAGGCGATCGACAGTGCGCTGTAGCGCACCGGGGTATAGAACAGCGCCGGCAGCGTGGACGGCATCGAGCTGGTGAAGCACACCAGTGCCAGGCCCAGCAGCATCAGGCCGAGGAAGATCAGCCAGTCGTTGCCGCTACCGATCAGCAGCAGGCAGGGTACGGCCAGCACCAGCAGCGCGATGCAGGCACCGATGATCATCGGGCGACGGCCAAGCTTGTCACTGAACAATCCGCCGACAATGTTCAGCGGCATCATCACCAGCATCACGATGATGATCAGCAGCAGGCCCTTGCTCTCGGCATAGCCCATGGTGACGCTGAGGTAGCTGGGCATGTAGGTCAGCAGCATGTAGTCGGTCACGTTGAACACCAGCACCAGGCCCATGCAGACCAGCAACTGGCGGCCATGTATCTGGAACAGCGCGGCGAGCCCGGGCCGGTCGTGCTCGCGCTTCTCGGCTTCCTCGGCGAAGGCGCGGAAGGCCGGCGTTTCCTCCAGTTTCATGCGCATGTACAGGCCGAGCAGGCCCAGCGGCCCGGCCACCAGGAATGGAATGCGCCAGCCCCAGTCCAGCATCTGTTCGCTGCTCAACAGCATGTGCAGCGCGGTCACGGTTCCGGCGCCGGCGATGTAGCCGCCCAGCGTGCCGAACTCCAGCCAGCTGCCCATCAGGCCGCGGTTGCGGTCGGTGGAATACTCGGCGATGAAGGTGGCCGCACCGCCGTACTCGCCGCCGGTGGAGAATCCCTGCACCACACGTGCCAGCAGCAACAGCACCGGTGCCCAGATGCCGATGCGCTCGTAGGAGGGAATCAAGCCGATCGAGAACGTGCCCAGCGCCATCAGGATCATGGTGAACGCCAGCACTTTCTGGCGCCCATAACGGTCGCCGAGCGGGCCGAACACCAGGCCGCCGAGTGGACGCACCAGGAATGCCACGGTGAAGGTGGCGAAGGCGGCGATCACCTGTGCCGTGGGGTTGCTGGACGGGAAGAACACCTGGCCGATGGTGACGGCCAGATAGCCGTAGACACCGAAGTCGAACCACTCCATGGCATTGCCAAGTGCGGCGGCGCCCACGGCGCGCTTGAGCATGGGCTTGTCGACGACGGTGATCTCATCGACCTTCAGGTGGCGGCGGCGTTTGAACCAGCCGAAGTGGGCATGGGAATCGGGCGTGTCCTGCATAGGGGCTCCCTTGTAGGTATGGAATAGGGGAATGGGTGCTGTGGTGTATCCCGGAAATCGGAAACGGCGATGCAGGCGCAAGTGGCGCAGGGGCATCGGAAGGCGGCGTGGGGGCCGGGGAATGTGTGCAGGCGCAACGCCACGCGCACGGCAGAGCACCGCCGCAGGGGCGGAGACGCGAAAACGGGATCACAGCGGCCGAGCAGTCAGCGGCCAGGTATCACATCAGCGTAGGGGTGCAGGCAGAGCGCCTGCTGGCGTCATCCGCCGGGATCCAGCGCGAGGCGATGGAAATGCAGGGCGGGAGCATTCGTGGCAAGCGAAGCGCCGGTCGGCAGTGCTTCCCACGTAACAGGTGCGCCCGTCACGTAGTGGGTCGTGTCGATCATCCTTTCATCATAACGGCATCGGCGTGAGCATGCAGCGAAGCAGGCCGATCTGCACGCTGTGTTCCACCTCGCCTGTTCAGAAGGCTCAGGCCGACTTCGCCACCAAACCGAACACCGTGCAGGCCATCGCCAAGGCGCCCGGCAGTGCCAGTTTCCGCGTGACCAGTGCGGCGCCGATCATGGTGAGCACCGAGAGCATGATGGCCAGGGCGAAGAACGGTTGGCCCTGCAGGAACTGGTGGATGCAACCGGCACAGCCGGCAATGGCCAGGCTGGTGGCAAAGCAGACGTGGAACAGTGAGCCAGCGTACACAGAGGTTCCTCGCGATGATGGAGGCCATAGCGGCAGGCAGGCGGACAAATTTAGCGCTGATTGCAGATTGCGATGACGGGATCACATCCTGTACCCGCTCTGGTGACATCGGCGTGCATAAGGTGGAGCGCACACCCACTTTCCGGATTGATGGAGGATGCAATGGCGCGGACGATTCCCGAAGGAACCCTGATCGTGGTAGCCGACGGTGGTTCGGCGCGGGTGTTCACCAACGTGGGCAGCAACCACCAGTTGACCCTGAAGCAGGAAGGCGAACTGCGCCTGCAGGACATCAGCGAGCAGGGTGTATCCGGGCAGGGGCCTGCGGGTGCCGTGCCGAAGGACATGTCGGTCTCGCAGCTCAATGAGGCCACGTTCGCCAAGCAGGTGGCCGAACAGCTCAACGAAGATGCCTTGAAGAACCGCTATGCGCACCTGGTATTGATCGCCGACCCGACCACGCTGGGCCGCATTCGTCCGCTGCTGCATAAAGAGGTCCAGGCGCGATTGCTCGGGGATATTGCCAAGGATCTGACCAACGCGCCGCTGGAAGACATCCAGAAGGCACTGGCGGCGTAGCGCTCATGCCGTTCATGCGTGATCACCTTGCGAACGAGCCCACCTCTGCGGAGGTGGCGGCGCAGCCTGGCTGGCAGGTGCTGGAGTTCGGTGCGCCCTGGTGTGGTCATTGCCAGGCCGCGCAGCCCGCGTTGCAGGCTTTTGTCGAAGCGAACGATCTGCCGCATTGGAAGATCGAGGATGGCAAGGGAAGGCCATTGGGGCGAGCGTTCAAGGTGAAGCTGTGGCCGACGGTGGTGCTGCTGCGCGATGGAGAGGAGATCGCGCGGGTGGTAAGGCCGTTGGACAGCGCGGATCTCATGTCGTTGCAGAGCGCACTTCCCGGTTGAAGAGTGAACCCGGTGCGGGACACCGGGCAGTCGCACTGCAGCATGCGGCGTGACAGGCCCGGTGCTAGGATCCCGCTATCACCTGAATCGATCCAAATGCCGATGCCCACGCTGGACCGTCGTCTCCTGATCGCTGTCGCCGCCACGGCGATGTTCGCTTCCGGCCTGGCGTCGGCCGCGCCTGCCAGAACCGCCGCCGACAAGGCCTATGCCTCGGTCGACCCGTTCATTGGTACGGGTGGTGAAGGCCACACTTACCCGGGTGCCACGGTGCCGTTCGGCATGGTCCAGCTCAGCCCGGACACACGCATCCAGCCACGCGAAAAGGCCTATGGCTGGGCAGCCGGCTACCGCTACGACGACAGCAGCATCGTCGGCTTCTCGCACACGCATTTTTCCGGCACTGGCCATTCCGATCTGGGCGACATCCTGCTGATGCCGTTCACCGGCAGTCCCGGCCTGGAGCGTGGCGATCCTGAGAAGCCGGGCAGCGGCTATGCCTCTCGCTTCCGCCATGACGATGAGAAGGCCGAGCCGGGCTACTACGCCGTCACCCTGGACGACTACAAGGTGCGCGCCGAGCTGACCACCAGTGCGCGCGTGGGCGTGCATCGCTACGCCTTCCCCAGGGGCGCCGACGCCAAGGTGCTGCTGGACATGCGCACCAGCATGTACGACTACCCGGGCAAGGTGCTGTGGTCGCGGGTGCGGGTGCGCGCCGATGGTACCGTGACCGGCTTCCGGGAGACGCGCGGCTGGGCGCCGGGTCGCCAGCTGTACTTCGCGATGCGTTTCTCGCGGCCGCTTTCCGGGCATGAGCTGCACAACACCGAGCAGGACATCGTCTACAAGGGCTTCCCGCCGCCGGGCGAGAAGGATCCAGCGCAGCGCGCACAGGTCGAGGGCCGCCAGCTGGTCGGTACCTTCGCATTCGGCAAGCTGGATGCACCGCTGGTGGTCAAGGTCGCGGTCTCGCCGGTCAGCGAAGCCGGCGCCATTGCCAACCTCGACGCGGAAGTGGCCGACTTTGATTTCGACCGCGTGCGTGCGCAGGCGAAACAGGAATGGACGCAGGCGCTGTCGGTGCTCGATATCGATGCGCCCGAGCACGCCCGCCGCAGTGCCTATACCGCGCTGTACCACACCCTGCTGGGGCCGACGCTGTTCATGGATGCCGATGGCCAGTACCGCGGGCCGGACAATGCCGTGCACAAGGCCGAGGGCTACACAAACTATTCCACGTTCTCGCTGTGGGACACCTACCGTGCGCTGCACCCGTTGCTGACGCTGGTGCAGCCGGAGAAACGCAACAGCGACTTCGTCAATTCGATGCTGGCGCACCATCAGCACAGCCCGTACGGCATGCTGCCGGTGTGGTCGTTCCATGGCCTGGAAGACTGGTGCATGATCGGCTACCACGCCGTGCCGGTGATTGCCGATGCCTACGTGAAGGGCATTCGTGGCTTCGACGCCGACAAGGCACTGAAGGCGATGATCGAGACTGCCAACTACGGCCCCTATGACGGCATCGCGCAATACCGCGAGCTGGGCTATGTGCCGATCGACGAGGAAGGCGAGGCCGCCAGCAAGACGCTGGAGTACGCCTTCGATGACTGGACCATCGCGCGCATGGCGCAGGCGATGGGCAAGACCGATGTGGCGGCGACCTTCGACAAGCGTGCCGGCAACTGGCGCAATGCCTTCGACAAGGACACCGGCTTCATGCGTGCGCGCAAGCGCGATGGCAGCTTCCGCACTCCGTTCGACCCCAGCGCCAGCGGCTATGGCACCGACTACACCGAAGGCAACGCCTGGCAGTATTCGTGGTACGTGCCGCAGGATGTTGCCGGACTGGCAGCAGCGCACGGTGGCAGCGACAAGCTGCTCGCGCGCCTGGACGATGTATTCAACGCCAAGGTGGATCCGTCCATCTTCGAGCACATGGAAGACATCACCGGCCTGATCGGCTGGTATGCGCATGGCAACGAGCCCAGTCACCATGTGGCCTACCTGTATTCGTACGCTGGCCAGCCGTGGCGCACCCAGGCGCGCCTGAAGCAGATCATGGACACCCAGTACGCCGATCGCCCCGATGGCCTGGCCGGCAACGATGATGTCGGCCAGATGTCGGCGTGGTACGTGTTCACCGCCCTGGGCTTCTATCCGGTGGCCCCGGGCTCGGGCGAGTACATCCTCGGCCGCCCGTTCCTGCCGAAGACCGCGATGCGCCTGCCGAACGGCAAGGCGTTCACCATCGTGGCCGATGGGCTGGATGACAGGCACACCTACGTCGGCAACGTGAGCCTCAACGGCAGGCCGCTGCAGCGCACCTTCCTGCGCCATGACGAGATCCTGGCAGGTGGCGAGCTGCGTTTCACCATGCAGGCCGAGCCGGACAAGGACTGGCCGGGGCAGGGCGCGCAGGCGCCCTATTCGATGAGCCGATGACGCGCACTCGGTAGGTGCCGACCTTGGTCGGCACGCTTCACGGGTGACCAGGAACCTGTAGAGCCGAGCCCATGCTCGGCTCAGGTATCGCGTCAACGGCAGCCGAGCATGGGCTCGGCTCTACAAGGGCAATTCGACAAAGGTCAGCGAAACCGCAACCCCACCCGCGCACCGCCGATCGGGGCGGTATCAATCATCAAGGTCGCGCCATGCCGCTGCGCGATCTCGGCCACGATCGCCAGCCCCAGCCCGCAGCCGTCGCCCTCGCTGCTCGCCCGATAGAAGCGTTCCGTGACGCGCGCGCGTTCGGCTTCGGCGATGCCTGTACCGTCATCGTCCACCCATACCTGCACGCCGCCCGCGTCCTGCCGAACGCCGAGGGTAATCACACCGGGCGCCGCGCCGTAGCGCAGCGCGTTGTCCAGCAGGTTGCCCAGCGCCTCGCGCAGCAGCTGCGGATCACCTTGCACCTGCACACCGTCGTCGGGTCCGTCGTAACCCAGGTCCACGTCGGCCGCCAACGCACGGTCGGCGTAGCGCTCGACCACGCCCCGCGCCAGCGCGGCCAGATCCAGCGGCTGCAGCGGCAGTGCGCTGCCATGTGGATCTTCCGATCGGCTGAGCATCAGCAGTTGGTTGACCAGGTGCTGCAGCCGCGCCAGCCCGGCCAGCGTGCCGGACAGCGCCAGTTGCTGGGCGTGCGGATCGTGCTGGCGCAATGAACTCTCAAGCTCCACCTGCATCGCTGCCAGCGGCGTGCGCAGCTGGTGCGCGGCATTGCTGACGAAGCGCCGCTGTGCATCCTGCATCGCGTCCAGGCGCTGCAGCAGCGCGTTGTAGGCCTCCACCGCCGGCCACAGTTCGCGCGGAGCTTCCTGCGCCGGATCCAGCGGCGCCAATGGATCCGGCCGCGGGCTGGCCAGCTTCCGCGCAACCAGGTTGGCATGGCGTGCGGCAGCGCCTGTACCGGACCAGGCCAGCCATGCCGCCAGTGCCAGGATCGCAGCCTGGAACGGAACGCTGGTCAGCAGCAGCTTGCGCTCCAGCCGGTGCCGCTTGCGCAGTGTCTCGGCCACGCGCAGCCGGATGTCATGACCCGGCCCGGCGCTGACCACCACTTCGACCATGCGCACGGCCTGCCCACGCAGCCGCGCATCATAGTAGACCGGGTCGTCGCTGCCGGCGGACATCGACGGGCGTGGCAATGCCTCGGGCAGGTCGCCATACAGGCGCCCACCCGCGGCGTCGACCACCTCGCCATGCACTTCGTCGGCGGTGTCCCAGGTGAACATGCGCGACACCGCCGGGGTGATCTCGATGGACGCGCGGCCGTCCTGCACCGTCACCAGCTCGGACAACGACATCGCCGAGTCCAGCAGCCAGCGGTCATAGACCTGCCCGGCATAGAAGCGGGCCAACGTGAATGAACCGACCGCGCTGCACAGCAGCAGCACCAGCAGGGGCAGCCACAGGCGGCGCAGCAGCAGCCCACGCAGGCTGTGCACACGCTCAGTCACCGCCGGCTTCCAGCCGATACCCCAGGCCACGCAGCATGCGGATGCCGACGCCGGCGCGCGCCTGTTCCAGCTTGCGGCGCAGGCGGCTGACATGCACTTCGATCACTGACAGGTTGGCCTCGTGGTCCCAGCTGTACAGCGCGTCGAACAGACGCTGCTTGGTGACGGTGCGGCCGGGATGCTGCATCAGTGCCTCGACCAGCGACAGCTCGCGCGCGGTCAGTTCGATGCGCTGGCCTTCCACCTGCACTTCATTGCGGATGCTGTCGAAGCACAACCGGCCCAGCCGCTTCTTTGCCGGTGCGTCGCTTCGGCGGCGTGACAGCGCACGCAGGCGCGCCTCCAGCTCACCGAGTGCAAATGGCTTGGCCAGGTAATCGTCGCCACCCCGGTCGAGGCCGAGGATGCGGTCCTCCACACCGTCGCGCGCGGTCAGGATCAGCACCGGCAGGGTGACACCGTCGTTGCGCAGGCGCGAGAGCAGGTCGAGGCCATCGACGTCGGGCAATGAAAGATCGAGCACCATCACGTCATACGGCGCGCTGGCCAGTGCAGCCGGCGCGTGCAGCCCGCGCGAGAGGTGGTCGCACAGATGGCCGGCGCCCTGCAGGGCGCGGATCAGTCCATCGGCCAGCGCGGCGTCGTCTTCGATCAGCAGGATTCGCATTGCAAGCTTCGTGCAAGGTTGGGGCAAGTTTGGCGCAAGTGCATCACCTTACCGTGACGTGCATGAATTTCTCCCCTCGTTTTGCGGCCGTGCTGGCCACTCTTCTGTGCGCGCCCACCGCTTCGGCGCTGTCCCTGCAGGAAGCGCAGCGCGCCATGGAAGCACACAACCCGGACCTGCGTGCGGCGGCACTGGAGCTGCGCGGCGTGCAGGGCGATGTGCAGACGGCGGCGTTGCGCCCGGCCACCGAGTTGTCGATCGGCACCAGCAAGATCAGCCCCAAGCATGGCATCGGCTCGGGACGCTGGCAGGACAAGCGGGTGGACAGCACCGTGGGCCTGGGCTGGACCTGGGAGCGCGGTGGCAAGCGTGCGTTGCGTATCCGCCAGGCCGATGCGCTGCTGGAAGTGGCCGGGCTGGAGATGCTCGATGCGCGGCGCCGCCAGCAGGTGGCGCTGCATGAAGCCTATTTCGCTCTGAAGGGCGCACAGGAGCGGGCGCAGATTGCCGATGCCAACCGCCAGAGTTCGGCCGAGCAGATGGCGGCGGCGGACAAGCAGGTCGCCACCGGGGCGATGGCGCCGGTCGACCGCGCGCGGCTGGCAGTGGACGACCTGGCGGTGGCCGATGCGGCGCGCGAGGCGTCGCTGGATCTGCGCGATGCGCGGCATGCGTTGGGGCTGCTGCTCGGCCGCGACGACAGCCATGACCTCAGCGCCGATGATCCTTGGCCGGAGGCCAGCAGCGTGGCCGGCGTGCGTGCGTTCGATCCGCAGCAGCGTGCCGATCTGCGCGCGGCACGTTCGCGCCTGGCCGCGGCCGACGCCGGTGTGGCACTGGCGCGCAGTGAGCGCCATCGCGACATCCAGCTGGGTGTGGAGGCCGAGCGCGAGCCGACCGACATCAGCGGTGTCACCTGGGGAGTGTCATTGACCATCCCGCTCGGCGGCCCGTCACGTGCACGCGGCGCGATCCAGCGTGCCGAGGCCGACCGTGACAGCGCCGCGCTGGAGCTGCAGGTACTGCAGCGCGAAGCACGCGCCGAGCTGGACCAGCTGCAGGCCAGCGCGCAGTCCGCCGCACAGCGCCGCAGCGACTATGAGGGACTGCAGTCCGACGCCGCACGCAAGGCGGTGCAGGGCATCGAACTGGCGTACCGGCGCGGCGCCGCCAGCCTGACCGATCTGCTGGATGCGCGCCGCAGCTGGCGCGACTTCGAGACGGCGCTGATCGATGCGCGTGCCGACCATGCCATTGCCCTGGCGCGCTGGGAAGCGGCCACATCCGTTGCTGAAGGAGAGTCCCGATGAAGTCCACCGTCGCTTATCGACCGCAGGCGCGACAGGCCGTGCTGCCGGCCTTGCTGGCGCTGGCCCTGCTGGGCGGCTGCGGCCGCGAACCGGCGTCGTATACCGAGGACGGGCCGAAGGTCAGTGCTGGCCAGATCCAGTTTCCTGCCGGTAGCCGCCAGCTGGACGTGCTACGCAGCGAGGCGGTCACCGCCGGCGCCAGCGCCAGCCTGCAGCTGCCGGGCCGGGTGGTCTGGGACGAGACGCGCTCCAGCGCGCTGCGTACGCCGTTGGCCGGGCAGGTGGCGCGTATCGAGGCACAGCCGGGGCAGAAAGTGAAGGCGGGCCAGGTGATCGCCTGGATCACTTCGCCCGAATTCGGCCAGGCCCAGGCGGAGGGCGTGCGCGGCCGCGCCGAGCTGCAGCAGGCGCGCAAGGAGCTGGAGCGCACCCGCGAGCTGCATGCGGCGGGTGTGGCGTCGGGCCGCGAACTGGACGAGGCCGAGGCCAACTTCGCCGGCAGCCAGGCCGATCATGCGCGTGCAACCGCCTTCGCCAAGGCCTATGGCAATGGCCAGCACGTCGATCAGCGCCTGCCGCTGCGCGCGCCGATCGATGGCGTGCTGGTGGAGCGGCGGATGAGCCCGGGCATGGCGGTCAGCCCCGACAGCGAACGGCCATTGGCGGTGATTGGCGATCCGGACCGCCTGTGGTTGCAGCTGGATGTACCGGAGGGCCTGGCCGGACGTTTGAAGGCGGGCATGCAGGTGAGCGTGCCCGGGCCCGATGGACAGCCGCTGCAGGCGACCCTGCAGCACGTGGATGACTTCGTCGACAGCGAACGCCGCGTGGTGCAGGCGCGCGCCGAGCTGGACAACCGCGCACGCGGTTTCAAGGCGGGGCAGTACGTGCGCGCCCAGGTGGCGTTGCCGGCCGAAGGCGGTGTCTCGCTGCCCGATGCGGCCGTGTTGTTGATCGACGGCAAGCAGGTGGTGTTCGTGGAGGAGGGCAAGGGCCGCTTCGTGCGTCACGCGGTGCATGCCGAGGAGCTGGGCGATGGCCGGCTGTGGGTGCGTGAGGGCCTGGCCGCAGGCGCCAGGGTGGTGGTAGAAGGCGGCCTGCTGCTGCAGCAGCTGGCGGACAGCGCACCGGCCGCCGCCAGCACCGGCACGGGGCACGCCGCCCCATGATCGATCGCCTGATTGCCTACTGCCTGCGCCAGCCATTGATGGTGATGCTGGCACTGCTGCTGTTCATGGGTGCTGGCATTGCCGCGTTCCGCGTACTGCCGGTGGAAGCCTTCCCGGATGTATCCGACACCCAGGTGACAGTGGTGTCGCTGCACCCGGGCCGTGCCGCCGAAGAGGTCGAGCGCGAGGTGACGATGCCACTGGAGGTGGCGTTGTCCGGCATCCCGCATTCTGTGCGGGTGTTCTCGCATACGCAGTTCGGCCTGTCGATGATCATCCTGACCTTCGACGACAAGGCCGATGACTACTTCGCACGCCAGCAGGTCCTGGAGCGCCTGCAGGGCGTGGAGCTGCCGGAAGGGGTGACCCCGGAACTGGAGGCGATGAGCTCGGCGGTAGGTGAGATCTACCGCTATGTGCTGAAAGGCCCGCACATGACGCCAACCCAGCTGCGCACCGTGCAGGAATGGACGATGGAGCGTAGCCTGCGCACCGTGCCGGGCGTGGCCGATGTGATCAGTTTCGGCGGCTTCGCGCGTACCTTCCAGGTCAAGCCGGACCTGGACAAGCTGCGTGATCGCGGCATCAGCCTGGGTGAGTTCGCCGAGGCGCTGGAGAGGGGCAGCTCGAATGCCGGCGGCGGCTACGTGGAACGCGGCCAGCAGCAGTTCCTGATCCGTGGCGTGGGCCTGATGCGCTCGCCGGCCGACGTCGGCAACGTGGTGGTGGCGCAACGCGGAGGAACGCCGATCCTGGTACGCGACTTGGCCGGCATCGCCGATACCGGGCTGCCCCGGCAGGGCCTGGTCGGCCAGGACGACAACGACGATGCGGTGTTCGGCATGGTGCTGATGCGCAAGGGCGAGAACCCGTCCGACGTGCTCGACGCCCTGCATGCGCGCATCGCTGAGATCGAGGCCAACCAGTTGCCGGCCGGGGTCAGCATCGAGCCGTTCTACGACCGCTCGTGGCTGGTCTCGACCACGCTGAATACCGTGTTCCGCAACCTGCTGGAAGGCGCGGTGCTGGTGTTCCTGGTGCTGTGGCTGTTCCTGTACAACGCCCGGGCCGCGCTGATCGTGGCGGCGATGATGCCGCTGGCCCTGCTGTCGACCTTCCTCGGCCTGCATCTGTGGGGTGTGCCGGCCAACCTGCTGTCGTTGGGTGCGATGGACTTCGGCATCATCATCGATGGCGCGGTGATCGTGACCGAGCACATCGTCTCGCGATTGTCGAAGCTGCCACCTGCGGCAGACCGGAAGACACGGTTCTCGACCATTCTCTCGGCCGCATCGGAAGTGGGGCGGCCGACGTTCTTCTCGATGCTGATCATCATCGCCGCGCATATCCCGATCTTCACCCTGCAGCGCCAGGAAGGACGCATGTTCGCGCCGATGGCGTACTCGGTGACCTCGGCATTGATCGGTGCATTGATCCTGGCACTGACCGTGGTGCCGTTGTTCTGCTACTGGTGGCTGCGGCGCGACCGCATGCGCGACGGCAATCCGCTGATGGACCGCCTGACCGGCTGGTACCGGCCGGTCCTGGAGCGCGCACTGGCCCGCCCGCGTGCGGTGGTACTGACCGCAGTCGCGCTGCTGGTGGGCACGCTGGCGCTGGGCACCCGCCTGGGATCGGAGTTCCTGCCCGAGCTGGACGAAGGCTCGATCTGGCTGACCGCCACGCTAGACCCCAGCACCAGCCTGGCCGAAGCGCAGCAGCAGTCGCGGCGCATCCGCGAACTGGTCGGCACGTTCCCGCAGGTATCGACGGTGGTGGCCAAGCTGGGACGCCCGGAAGACGGCTCCGATGCCAAGGGCGCCAACCAGATCGAGGCGCTGGTGGCGTTGAAGCCTGAGAAGGAATGGCCGAAGGGCGTGGACAAGCGGCAGCTGGTGAGCGATCTGCAGCGCACCTTGGAGCAGCGCATTCCGGGCCCCGAGTTCTCGATCTCGCAGCCGGTGCGCGACAACATCCTGGAGAGCATCTCGCAGATCAAGGGCCAGGTGGTGATCAAGGTCAGCGGCTCGGATCTGAACGTGCTCAACCAGCAGGCGCAGGCGATCCTGGGACAGGTGCGTAGCGTGGAGGGCGTAGAGAGTGCCTTCATCGACCGTGACGGTTCATTGCCGCAGCTGCAGATCGAGATCGATCGCGACCGCGCCGCGCGCTATGGCTTGAACGTGCGCGACATCGACGAGGTGATCGAGACCGCACTGGGCGGGCGCCAGGTCGGTGAATTGTGGGAAGGTGACCGCAGGTTCCCGATCACGCTGCGCCTGGACGACGCCGACCGTGACCTGCAACAGTTGCGCACGGTCCCGGTCGGCATCGGCGATGGCCACACGGTGACGCTGTCCGACGTCGCCGATTTCCGCATGGCCAGCGGCGCGATCAACATCTCGCGCGAGAACGCACAGCGCGTCAAGGCCGTGAGCATCTTCATCGCCGGCCGTGACATGGGCAGCGTGGTGGCCGACATGCGCAAGCGCGTGGACGCCAACGTGCAGCTGCCGGACGGCTACCGACTGGAGTGGTCTGGCGAGTTCGAGAACCAGCAGCGTGCGATGAAGCGGCTGGGCTGGGTGATTCCGCTGTCGGTGCTGATCATCTTCGTGCTGCTATTCGATGCCTTCAAGGACATCAGCAGCGCCGCGCTGATCCTGGCCAACGTGCCACTTGCGATGATCGGGGGCATCCTCGCCCTGTGGTTGACTGGGATTCCACTGTCGGTGTCGGCGGCGATCGGCTTCATTGCATTGTTCGGGCAGGCGGTGCTGAACGGGGTGGTGATGCTCAGTCGCTTCGCGCAGCTGCGCGAGCAGGGCATGGACCTGCTGCAGTCGGTCGTGCAGGGCTCGCTGCAGCGCCTGCGCACCGTACTGATGACCGCACTGCTTGCGATGTTCGGCCTGCTGCCGATGGCCACCTCGCATGCGATTGGTGCCGAGACCCAGAAACCGCTGGCGGTGGTGGTGATCGGCGGCCTGCTGTCGGCGATGCTGCTGACCCTGCTGGTACTGCCCACGTTGTACTACTGGGTGCATCGCCGCCGCGAGGCGCGCATCGCCTGACCTACCTGTAGAGCCGAGCGCATGCTCGGCTGCTTCTGGCCTTTGCGCGAAGAGCAGCCGAGCATGGGCTCGGCTCTACAAGGGCGTCGCGCCATGCGTGGATGCCACCTGTGCGGACTACACCATCCCGCCATTGGCGCGCAGCACCTGGCCGTTGATCCACCCGCCATCGGCACCAACCAGGAACGCCACCGCACCGGCGATGTCCTCCGGCGTACCCAGCCGCTCCAGGGGGTTCATCTTCGCCAACCGCTCGATCAGCTCGGGCGATTTCCCATCCAGGAACAGATCGGTGGCGGTCGGGCCCGGCGCCACGGCGTTCACGGTGATGTTGCGCCCGCGCAGCTCCTTGCTGAGGATCGCGCCCATGGTCTCCACCGCCGACTTGCTGGCCGCATACACGCTGTAGTTCTCCAGCCGGGTCCCGACCACGCTGGTGGACAGCGTGACGATGCGCCCGCCGTCGCGCACCCGTCGCGCGCTTTCGCGCAGCACGTTGAAGGCGCCCTTGAGGTTGATGCCGATCACCCGCTCGAACAGGGCGTCGTCGGTGTCGGCGAGCGGCGCCAGCTGCAATACGCCGGCGCTGTTGACCACCACGTCGATGCCGCCGAAACGGGCCTCGATGGCGTTGAACAGCTGGTAGACCGCCTGCGGATCGGCCACATCGGCCTGCAGCGCGATGGCCTGCGCGCCGGCTGCGTTGAGTTCGGCCGCCAAGGCTTCGGCGTCGTCGCGGCGGCCCGCATAGTTGATCGCGACCGCGTGGCCATCGGCGGCCAGGCGGCGGGAGATGGCCGCGCCGATGCCACGGGAGCCGCCGGTGACCAGAGCGACAGAGCGGGCGGGGGAGAGGGTCATGGTGGCTTCCACTGGGGCGCGCCGGAGCGGCGCAGGGCCATGTTCGCGCCATCGCACGTTCGGATAATCCTGCATAATCCGCCAACATCATCCGGATAGCCGAACAATGGACCGCTTTACGGCCATGCGCGCCTTCGTCCGTATCGTCGAGCGCCGTAGCTTCACCCGGGCCTCCGAGGACCTCGGCCTGCCGCGGGCCACGGTGACCGACGCGATCAAGGCGCTGGAACAGCGGCTGGGCGTGCGCCTGCTGCACAGGACCACGCGGCTGGTGGTGCCGACGTTGGAAGGCGAGGCCTTCTATGGCCGTTGCCTGCGCCTGATCGCCGACATGGACGATGCCGAGGCCGCCTTCCGTGACGCGCCGCCGCGCGGCCCCTTGCGCATTGAAGTGCACGGCACGCTGGGCCGGCACCTGCTGTTTCCGCAGCTGCCGGACTTCCTGCAGCGCTACCCGGAGATCGAACTGGACGTCAGCGAAGGCGACCGCTATGTCGACCTGCTGCGCGAAGGCGTGGATGCAGCGTTGCGGGTGGGGACGCTGGCCGATAGCGATCTGGCGGCGCGCCGGTTGACGATGCTGCGCGAGGTGACGGTGGCCTCGCCAAGCTATTTGCAGGTCAGGGGCGCGCCGGGCAGCATCGATGCCCTGCAGGACGGCCACCAGATGGTCGGCTATCGCTCCAGCGCCACCGGCCAGCTGATTCCGCTGGAGTTCCAGCAGGGCGGGCAGGTACGCTACGTGCCGCTGCCGGCGCGGGTGCGTGTGTCCGGTGCGGATGCGTTCCTCGGCGCCGCGCTGTCGGGCCTGGGCATCATCCAGGCTCCGCGCTACCGGATGGACCCGTATATCGCGCGCGGGCAGCTGGTGGAGCTGTTGCCGGACGCGCCGCCGACCCCAAGCCCGTTGAGCCTGGTCTACCCGCGCAACCGCACGCCGTCGCCGCGCTTGCGGGTGTTCATCGACTGGGTGGCCGGGGTGTTCGAGCAGACCGGGGTTGCCGGCCAGCGGCCGGCACTACCGGAGCGGCACGCGAAGCTGTCCGACCGCAGGGGGTAGTGCCGGCCGCTGGCCGGCATCACAGCGCGTGCAGCGGCCCCTGCATGCGATGGAAACTGCCATCGGTGGCGGTGAACCAGGCCAGCGAATGCCCGCACGCGAAGTCATCGACATGCACGACCGTAGCGCCATCGGCTTCCTGCCACGAAATGGCATAGACCCCGTCGCGGATCTGCTGCCACTCGCAGGCGGCTTCACCCTGTGCACCGGCATAGGCGCCTGAGACGATGGCGTACTGCACATGGCGGCCATCGGCACTGTATGCGTTGTCTGCCGTCAGGCCGTCATAGCTGACGCGGAAGCGGCGGCCGGCGAACAGTGGCAGGGTGGACGCCGCGTTCATCGGATCGCCACCGGGTTTATGTTGACCTGGGTCGAGCCGACGTACAGCGGCTGGCCGAGCACGAACAGGAATTCCCAGGCCTTGTCGCGCACCAGCGCACGGCTGTCGATCAGCTCCAGGTTGTAGATGCCGCGCTTGGCCAGCATGTACTGGTTGATCGGGAACTCCTCGGCACCGATCGGGTTCGGGTAGACCTCCGAGGCCCAGGTGTCGCCACCGAAGGCGACGATGCCCTGGTCGGCCAGCCACTTCGCCGCCTCCATGCCAATGCCCGGTTCCACTTCCAGGAACTGTTTGTCGTCCTTGCCGATCAGTTCCAGCCAGCCGGTGTTGAACAGCACCACGTCGCCCTTGCGCAGGCTCAGGCCCTGCTTCTTCAGCACGGCCTGGATGTCGGCCACGGTGAACTCGGTGCCGCCGGGCACGATCGCCTTGCCGTAGTACGCAGTCATGTCCAGCACGACGCCGCGGGTGACCATCGGCGGCACCTTCTCGACGCCGAGCTTGCGCACACCGTCCACGGTGACGAAGTCGGCGGCCTTGTTGCCGTTGTAGTAGACGTTGTCGATGCCGATATGGCCGATGCCGTTGAGCTGGGTGCCAACGCCGGTCCAGGCGTTCACCAGTTCATCGTTGAAGGTGAACTTGTTGGGCCCCAGCGACGTGCCGGCCTGCTGGCCGACCTGCACGTTGTACAGGCGGAAGCTGCGGTGGCGGAACGCGGGCAGGTTCTTGTCCACCGGCACCGCCAGCGGATAGGTCTTGCCGGTCCTGACCAGCGATACCGCGTGCTTGACCACGTCCGTGGTGAGCAGGTTGGCGGCGCCGATCTCGTCGTTGGCGCCGTAGGCAGAGGGGTACCAGTCCTCGGCGGTGGCCTGGAAGGACAGCGGCAGGGTGGCCAGCGCAAGCGCGGCCAGGGTCTTGATCTTCATGGCAAAGCTCCGGTAACTGTCAGGCCGTCGCGGGGGCGGCAAGCGGGGCATGCGGCGCAGCGGCGTCGGCATGGGCCGGGAAGTGCGGCAGCACGTACTCGGCGATCTCGTGGAAGGTCTCGGCCAACGGCCGTTCGTTGCGGCGGAACTGCAGGCCGATGTGGTCGACACCGGCCGCCTGCATGGCGTGCAGCTCGGCCAGCAGGGCCTTGCGGCCGCCGCGCAGCCCAAAGCGCCAGCGCTGCAGCGGGGCATCGGCATCGGCCACCAGGTCCAGGTGGATGAAGCTGGCATACGGCTTGTTGCCGGCCACGGCGCGCCAGGCCGCCACGCGCTGCGCATGGTCCTGTGGCGTGCCCGGGTAGGCCAGGCAGCCATCCATGTGCTGGCCGATCCACGCCGGTTGCTGCTGGGCCAGGCCGGCCACGAACAACGGCAGGGCTGGGCCAACCGCAGGCAGCACGTCCAAGCCCTGCGGCAGGTGCGCGGCGGCGCCTTCGCGCAGCAATGCGATCTGCTCGCGGAAGCGGCTGCCCCGCGTGTCGAAATCGCGGCCGAACAGCGGGTACTCCACCGGGCGGTCGCCACTGGCTACGCCCAGCAGCAGGCGGTCTCCGCTCAGCCGCTGCACGCTACGCGCCGACTTCAGGGTCAGCAACGGCTCACGGATCGGCAGCACCACCGCACCGGTGCCCAGCAGGATGTCATTGGTGATGCCGGCCAGGTAGCCGAGGTAACTGAATACCTCGAACACCTGCGCCGCATCGCCGAAGGCTGGGTCGTACACCGGTACGTCGCGCACCCACAGCGCACGGAAGCCGAGGCGGTCGGCCAAGCGTGCCAGTTCTGCATGGCGCTGCAGGTCCGGTTCGCCGGGCAGGCGTCGCGCGGCGCGTCGTGCCTGTTCGCCCAGCGGCGTCCAGTCATTGTCCAGCGGTGCTTCGATGCCGATGCTGAAACCACCGGCCTGCAGCCGCGCCAACGCACTGCCCATGGCGAGGCTCCTCAGTCCCAGGCCGGGGCCAGGCCCGGCGGATCGACTTCGCGGCCGTTGCGGTCAAGCGCGGCGATCGCGGCCATGTCATCGGCATCCAGGCGCAGGTCCTGGGCGAGCAGGTTGCTGGCCAGGTTCTCGCGCTTGGTCGAGGACGGGATGACCGAGTAACCCCGCTGCAGCGCCCACGCCAGCGCAACCTGGGCCACGGTGGCCTGGTGCTTGCCGGCGATGGCGGCCAGCACCGGATCCTTCAGCACCTTGCCGTAGGCCAGGGTCATGTAGGAGGTCACGGTGATGCCCTGGTCCTGCAGGAAGGTGGTCAGTGCCGGGTTCTGCAGGTAGGGGCTCAGTTCGATCTGGTTGGTGGCGATCTCGCCGGCACCGACCACCTCGATGGCCTGCCGGGTCAGCTCGATGTTGAAGTTGGACACACCGATCTGGCGGGCCACGCCCAGCGTCTTGGCGTCGGCCAGCGCGGTCATGTATTCGCGCAGTTCAACGCCATTGCCCGGCGCCGGCCAGTGGATCAGCAGCAGGTCGACGTACCCGGTGCGCAGCTTGGCCAGGCTGTCGCGCAGGCTCGGGATCAGCGTGTCGGCGGCGTAGTTGTCCACCCAGATCTTGGTGGTCAGGAACAGCTCGTCGCGCGGGACGCCGGATTCGGCGATGGCCTGGCCGACTTCGGCTTCGTTGCCATAGATCTGCGCGGTATCGATCGCACGGTAGCCGACCTCAAGGGCGTTGCGCACCGAGTCGATGACGGTCTGGCCGGTCAGGCGGAAGGTGCCGACGCCAAAGGAAGGAAGGCTCATGATGGACTCCAGGGACTTCGTTGAGAGCCGGTGGGCTCGGGACAGGGCGAAGTGTGGGCGCTTTAAATTTGTTGATTAAGCTGTGTATACGGGAAACGCTTTTGCGCCGAGGTAAAAAATGAAAACCACCCTGGATGAGCTGAAGGCCTTCGTGGCCGTGGTCGACAGTGGTTCGATCACGGCGGCGGCCGAGGCGCTGGAGCTGACCATCTCCGCCACCAGCCGCACCCTGGCGCGGCTGGAAGACAAACTGCAGACCACGCTGCTGCGGCGGACCACGCGGCGGCTGGAGCTGACCGAGGAAGGCGCGGCGTTCCTGGAGTACGCGCGCACGATCCTGGCCACGGTGGACGAGGCCGAGGAACAGATGGCCGCGCGGCGGCTGCAGCCGGTCGGGCGCCTGCGCGTGGACGCCGCCACGCCGTTCATGCTGCATGTGATCGTGCCGTTGCTGGAGGGCTTCCGCGAGCGCTACCCGCAGGTCGAGCTGGAGCTGAATTCCAACGAGGGCATCACCGACCTGATCGAGAAGCGCACCGACGTGGCGTTCCGCATCGGTGTGTTGCGCGACTCGACCCTGCATGCGCGGCCGATCGGCCACAGCCGCATCCGCGTCGTCGCCAGTCCCGAGTACCTGCGACGGCATGGCACGCCGACACGCGTGGAGCAGCTGCGCAAGCACGATCTGCTGGGATTTACCCAGCCCAGTTCATTGAACGAGTGGCCGCTGCACGATGCCGATGGCGGGCCTTTCGTGATCGCGCCGGCGATCGCTTCATCCAGTGGCGAGACGCTGCGGCAGATGGCGGTGGCCGGGCTGGGCATCGCCTGCCTGTCTGATTTCCTGACCCGCCAGGATCGGCGTGAGGGCCGCCTGGTGCAGCTGTTCGCCAAGCAGACGCAGGAGGTGCGGCAGCCGATCAATGCGGTGTACTACCGCAACACCGCGCTGGCCGCCCGCATCACCTGTTTCGTCGACCACGTGACGCAGACGCTCGGCCAGCGTCCGTTCGACGAGTAGAGAAGGGTAGAGCCGGCCGCTGGCCGGCTTTCCCCACCTGCCGGATCACCGCAGCTGCCGGCCAGCGGCCGGCACTACCGTTGGCTGCGTCGAGCGCATCGGTAGATCCACGCCATGCGTGGATGGCGTGTTCCAACCGACCTGCGGCCGGCACTATCGTTTGCGCAGCGCCCGCCGGTTGCCGATGTGAGCGAACGCCAGCAGCGCGCCACCACTGGCTGTCACTACGCCATGCCAGAGCAGCGATTCCTTCAGCGGCAGATACAGAGAGGCCGACAGCAGCAGGATGGCGCCGGCGCAGGCCAGCCGCAGGGGCTGCCAGCGCCCGTGCCGGTGCACCCCGGCCGAGGTGCTCGCCAAGGCCAGCGAGGAGGCCAGCAGCGCGAACAGCCACTCCCAGCGCGACATCATCAGCAGCAATGTCATCGCGCCATGGCCGGGATGCTGGAACGAGCGCAGCGCCATCATCGCTGCCGGCACGAAGGCCAGCAGCAGGGGCAGGGCGATGCAGTGGGCGGCGCAGGCCAGGGACAGCCAGGCACCGGCAAGATCGAAGCGGGGGTGCCAGCGTGCCGAAGTTGGCGGCTGGGCCAGGGCCCTTGCGGGCGTCGTGGGGATATGGTCCATAATGTTACATAGTAACAATTGGAGACTCCCCCATGAAGCTTCCTGCTGTTCTATTCCTGCTGCTGGCTGCCAGCGCCGCACAGGCCCATGACATCCGCCAGCACGCACCGCACGTGCATGGCCAGGCAACAGTGGATGTTGCGCTTGACCAGCAAACCCTGGAATTCGCCCTTCAGGCCCCCGGCATCGGCATCCTCGATTACGAGCGGCCGCCGGCCAATGCAGCCGAGCAGGCCGCGCTGGCACGGGCGACGTCATTGCTGAAGGGCGGCAACTGGGTCACCTTGCCCACCGCTGCAGAGTGCCGTCTGGCCACCGGTAAAGCCGATGCGGAGGGTTTCGACGCGACGGCCGCCGCGCCGCCGCCGGGACAGCACCGGCACGCAGGTTTCAGCGCGACGCTGCAGTACCACTGTGCCAAACCTGCCGAGCTGCGGGCGATCGTCGTGCGCTTGCCCGTGCTGTTCCCGGGCCTGCACGAAGTCATCGTCAACAGTGCAACCGCCAATGGCCAGAACCGCAGTGTGCTGACGCCCGACAACCTGCGCGTGGTGCTGGCACCGTGAGCGCGGCACCGGTGATCTCGCTGGAAGACGTGCAGTTCGGCTACGGCACGCGGCTGGTGCTGGACATCCCGCGGTTGTGGGTCGAGCAGGGCAGCAGCGTGTTGCTGCGCGGCATCAGCGGTGGCGGCAAAAGCACCCTGCTGGGCCTGCTGGCGGGCGTGCTGCTGCCCGGCAAGGGCCGTGTCGAGGTGGCCGGCCACGCACTGCAGGACATGGGGGGTGCGGCGCGGGATCGTTTCCGTGCCGACCAGTTGGGCGTGATCTTCCAGCAGTTCAATCTGCTGCCGTTCCTCACCGTGCGCGACAACATCGCGCTGGGCCTGCGCTTCTCGCGCCTGCGCGGCGCACGCATCAGCGGGCCGCTGGATGCCGAGATCGCCCGCCTGCTGCAGGCCCTGCAGCTCAATCCTGAGCTGATGCAGCGGCGGGCGGGTACGCTTAGTGTTGGCCAGCAACAACGCGTGGCGGCAGCGCGCGCCCTGATCGGCCGTCCGATGTTGCTGCTGGCCGATGAGCCTACCTCGGCGCTCGACCGCGAAGCGGCGACCGCCTTCCTGCAGCTGATGTCCGCGCAGTGCCAGGCGGCCGGCACCACGGTGCTGGTGGTCAGCCATGACGACAGCCTGCAGCCGTTGTTCGACCGCACCATTTCACTGTCCGAGATCAACCAGGCAGGTGCCGGCCATGCTTGAGCTTGCCTGGGCCAGCCTGCGCAGCCGCGCGTTGAGCGTGGGCCTGACCGTGCTGGTCATCACCCTCAGCGTGGTGCTGCTGCTGGGCGTCGAGCGTGTACGCACGCAGGCGCACGAGGGGTTTGCCAGCACCGTATCGGGCACCGATCTGATCGTCGGTGCGCGTTCGGGACCGGTGAACCTGCTGCTGTATTCGGTGTTCCATATCGGCGACCCGACCAACAACGTGTCCTGGCAGTCCTACCAGGAGCTGTCCGCATTGCCGCAGGTGAAGTGGTCGGTGCCGTTGTCGCTGGGCGATTCCTGGCACGGCTACCGCGTAGTGGGTACCACTGGCGGCTACTTTGAACATTATCGTTATGGTTCCGGCCACGCGCTGGCCTTTGCACAGGGGCGGCCCTTCGATGATCTGTATGACGCGGTGATCGGCGCGGAGGTGGCTCGCGCGCAGAAGGTCGGCCTCGGCGACGAGATCGTGCTGGCGCACGGCACCGGCGCGGTCACGCTGGCCACGCATGCCGACAAGCCGTTCCGCGTTGCCGGCATCCTGCAGCGCACCGGCACGCCGGTGGATTCGTCGCTGCTGGTCTCGCTGCCGGCCATCGAGGCGATCCATGTTGACTGGCGATCGGGCGTGCAGCTGCGCAGCCAGAGCGTCAGCGCCGAGCGGGCGCGCCACCTGGACCTGACCCCGACCAGCATCACCGCCTTCATGCTCGGCCTGAACTCGCGCATCGCCACGTTCTCGGTACAGCGCAGGATCAACGAGTATCCGGACGAGGCGATGCTGGCGATCCTGCCCGGCGTGACCCTGCAGCAGCTGTGGCAGTCGCTGGGCACCGCCGAGCGAGCCCTGCAGCTGATCAGTGCAATGGTGGTGCTGCTGGGCATGGTCTCGCTGGTGGCGCTGCTGGTCTCCACCCTGCAGGAGCGGCGGCGCGAGATGGCCATCCTGCGTGCCACCGGTGCGCGACCGGGCTACATCGCTGGCCTGCTCGTGGTGGAAGCGGTGGCGACCAGTGCGGTGGCCAGCGTGCTGGCCCTGTCGCTGCTGGTGGTCGCCAGCATTGCCGGGCGCGGCTGGGTACTGGCCACCTTCGGTCTGTCGATCACCCATGTCTGGCCGGATGGCCGTGAACTGGCATGGGCTGCGGGCGTGCTGCTGATCAGCGCCGTAGCCGGGCTGGTCCCGGCGTTGCTCGCTTACCGGCGCACCTTGGCCGATGGCCTTTCACCGGGAGGCTGAGCATGCGATGGATGCGGGTAGCGGCAATGGTGCTGGCGCTGGCCGCCTGTGAGCGGCCGGTGGATACCGGCGTACAGGCCTTGCCACCCTCGCCGGTCGTCGACCGCGATGAGCCTGCAGGCGCTGTGGAGCAGGAGCTGGACTGGTTGCAGATGATGCCCAAGGACGAACTGGCCGCGCTGGAGCGGGGCGAGGGCCCGGAGGTCGAGCACAGCGGCAACCGGCGCATGCCGCAGTTCGGTACGTTCCGTACGGTGGAGACGGTGCTGCAGCGACCGGTGCGCCTGCCGGGCTACGTGGTACCGCTGGCCAACGCGCAGGACGGGCGGCTGACCGAATTCCTGTTCGTGCCGTACTACGGCGCCTGCATCCACGTGCCACCACCACCACCGAACCAGATCGTGCACGTGGTGCTGCCGCGCCCGATCGAGATGCCCGACATGTACTCGCCGTTCTTCCTGGCCGGCACCCTGCGTGCCGAACGGTTGGACGACGATCTGGCCGGTTCGGCCTACACCATGCGTGACGCACAGTTGAGGCCCTATGAACCGTAGTTGCCTGCTGCTGGTACTGGGGTGCGTCGGGTTGGCAGGCTGTACGGCGCCGGGCGGCGACGCCGTGGTGGTCACGCCGCAGGACAAACCGGCGCCCTCCGCCACGGCCGAAGCCCCCATCGACCGCTGGGACGCGTTGCGGCCCGACGAAGTGACCTACCAGCGCCCGCCGCCGCAGATCGGCCTGTCACGCGGTGGCATGGACGGCGTGGGCGGGCTGATCGACGACACCGGCTCAGGCACGCCGCCGGGGCAGGAGATCGACCATTCCAGCCCGGATCGCGCCAAGCAGTTCGGCTCTTCGCGCGTGGTCGACGCTGTCGATGGTCGCGTGGTGGATCTGGATGGTTACGTGGTACCGCTCGGCACCAACGATGCCGGCCTGGTCGATGAACTGCTGTTCGTGCCGTTCTACGGCGCGTGTATCCATGTGCCGCCGCCGCCACCCAACCAGATCATCCACGTGACCCTGGCGACACCGATCGCGCTGGGCGATCTGTGGGATCCGTACCGGCTTGCCGGCCGCCTGCAGGTGAAGCGTTTCGACGCGGACATCGCCAGCGCGTCCTACGATGCCGCGGCAGCCACGCTGACGGCGATCCGCAACTGATGCGCAGGCGATGGCTCATGGCTACCGGGGTGCTGCTGGGCGCGGTGGTGCTGCTGGTGTGGTGGCAGCGGCAGCGCGCACCCACCGCGCCGCCGGCGGTCGCGTTTCCGGCACCGGCGTCCGATGCCAGCCAGCGCATCGAACAGCGCCTGGGTGATGACCCCGCGTTCCGCAACGACGTGCTGTTCCTGCTCGCGGCGACCCTGCGCGACCGCTGCCAGCCGGCGCAGGCCGGGCTGCTGGCGCGCATGGCCAATCGTGCGTCACTGCCGGTGCTGGCGGCGGTGAGTGCGGTGACCCAGCAGGATCCAGCGCTGGACCGACCGATCTACCAGTACATCCAGCATCGCGCCGATGCGACGCCATGCGGCCAGCCGCTGCAGATGCCGTTGGCCGGTGGGCGCAGCATGGCCGTGGACATCGAACAGTATGCGCGCACGTTTCCGGACAGCTACTTCGACCCGCAGCGCAGCAGCGAACCGCGGGATTTTGGTGGACTGCCGTTGCAGCAGCGTGCCGGCAATGCCTGCAACAGCGTGGTGTATTCGGTGTTGCCATTGGGCGGTACCGATTGGCGGTGCAGCAGCCTGCGCGCGAATGCCCGTGCGCGGGTGCGCGGCCTGTGCGAGGACGAACTGCGGCGCCAGCACGGTGGCATCGGCGGCGAGCTGGACGCCGCCGTGGGGCAGGGCATGCAGAGCGCGGTGGTGTCGGCGGTTGCCGTGCTGCCCGAAGACTGCCGGTGAGCGTCCACCCACAGTGCCAGGCCACCCCTGGCCCGCTTCAGTAGAGCCAGGCCATGCCTGGCTGGCGGCGCAGTCGAGCAAGCCCGCCTCTACAAAAGCTGAATCGGTGGGCTTTGAAGGTCATAACTATACAGGACATCCGGTATAGTTATGGCCGTATTCCACCCCACCAGGTTCTCCCATGGCTTTGTCCCAGCCCCTGGCCGGTGCTCCGGCCCTGTCGCGTGCCCGTCGCTGGGCACTGCTGTTCACCGTCGCCGCCGGCCTGCTGCTGGTCACGCTCGACAACTCCGTGCTCTACACCGCACTGCCCACGCTGACCGAAGAACTCTCGGCCAGTGCCGGCCAGGCGCTGTGGATCATCAACGCCTATCCGCTGGTGATGGCCGGCCTGCTGCTGGGTGCGGGTACGCTGGGCGACCGCATCGGCCACCGCCGCATGTTCCTGATCGGCCTGGTGGTGTTCGGCGTGGCCTCGCTGGCGGCGGCGTTCGCCGACACCGCAGCGCAGCTGATTGCCGCACGCGCGTTCCTGGCGGTCGGCGCGGCCGCGATGATGCCGGCCACGCTGGCGCTGATCGGCCTGAGCTTCCACGAAGAGCGCGAACGCAACATCGCCATCGCGATCTGGGGTTCGGTGGCCATCGTCGGTGCGGCGCTCGGCCCGATCATTGGCGGCTGGCTGCTGCGGCACTTCTGGTGGGGCTCGGTGTTCCTGATCAACGTGCCGGTGGTGGTGGTCGCCTTCGTGGCCACGCTGCTGCTGGCACCGGAAGGCCAGCGCGACACCTCGCGGCCATGGGACCTGGTTTCGTCGCTGCTGGCTCTGGCTGCACTGTCGGGCCTGGTGCTGGCGATCAAGTCGCTGATCGCTACGCCGCCGTCGTATGCGCTGGGTGCAGGCGCGCTGCTGTTGGCCGTCATCAGCGGTGCGGCGTTCGCGCGCCGCCAGCAGCAGTTGCCGTACCCGCTGCTGGACTTTGCGATCTTCCGTAATCCGGCGTTCCTGGCCGGCACGCTGTCGGCGGTGTTCACCCTGTTCGCGATGGCCGGCCTGCAGTTGGTCACCACGCAGCGCTTCCAGCTGGTGGCAGGTTTCACGCCGCTGCAGGCGGGCCTGCTGGTGTCGGTGGCGGCACTGGGCAGCCTGCCCAGTGCGCTGCTCGGCGGCAGCATCCTGCACCGGGTTGGCCTGCGCCCGCTGATCTGTGGTGGCCTGGCCGGAGGTGCGCTGGGCGTCGGCGTGGTGGCGTTCGGTTTCCCGCATGGCCTTGGTTGGGTGGTGGCTGGCATGGCCATCACCGGCTTCGGTATGGGTTCGGCCATCTCGGTGGCGTCCACCGCCATCCTCAACAACGTGCCGGCGCACCGTGCGGGCATGGCCTCGTCGGTGGAAGAAGTGTCCTATGAGTTCGGTGGCCTGCTGGCGGTGGCGATGCTGGGCAGCCTGAGTGCCGCAATGTACAGCGCGTTCCTGCCGGTCTCGGCCGATATGCCCGCGCTTGCCCGCGAGGGTTTCACCCAGGCGCTGCATGCCGCGCGCGAGAGCGGGCAGGGCGAGTGGTTCGCACTGGCTGCGGCCGCGTATGACCGTGGCTACCAGATCGTGCTGCTGGTGATCACGGCGGTGCTGGCGCTGGGTGCGGCGATCATCGCGCGCCTGCTGCGCGGCCGCGTCGGCAGCCGCGAGGGCGCGGCCGATCGCGTAAAATGAGGTAATGAGAACCAGCAAGCGCGACCGCATCCTCGACGCCGCCGTCAACGTGATCAATCGTGACGGCGTGCGTGCGGTGACCTTCGAGTCGGTGGCGGCCGAGGCCAAGCTGACCCGCGGCGGCCTGCTGTACCACTTCCCTTCGCGCGAGGCGCTGCTGCGCGGCATCGACGAGCACCTGGTGCAGGCCTGGGAGACGTCGATGGAAGCGTTGCTGGGCAAGACCGCCGAGCAGGCCACTGCGTTGGAGCGTTACCAGACCTTCGTGCGCGTGTCTGCCCAGAGCGCCACCCGTGCCGAACTGATGTTCATGCTGGAATCGGCCGACCCGGACGCCGAAGAGCGCCCGTGGGGACCGGCGGTGCGTCGCTGGGCACCGCTGCCGCCGGAGGCGGGTACAGCAGAAGACAGCGCAGCGCTCGACAATTTCGTGGCGCGGCTGGCTGCCGATGGCCTGTGGATCTACGAGGCGATGTACCAGGGCCAGCTGGATGCAGGCGTGCGCGCCCGTGTTGCCGAGCGCATCGCCGGGCTGTTGGCGAAGTCTGACGGATCGCCGCACTTGTAGAGTCGACTGTCAGTCGACTGCTCTTCGCTCAGACAACGAAACCCCGCGCTTCGCGCGATAGTCGACTGACAGTCGACTCTACCGCTCGCGCGTCTGCCCAGCCTGGCCCCCAGCCGCTTGCGGAACGCCTTCGACAGCGAGAATGACGGAACGTCCAGTTGAGCGGCCCGCCGGCGCGCAGACATCGCCCGTGGTAGAGCCGACCGCTGGTCGGCTGCCCTTCGGTCAGGCCACGAAAATGCGCTTCGGTAGAGTCGACTGTCAGTCGACTGCCCTTCGGTCAGACAACGAAACCCCGCGCTTCGCGCGCTAGTCGACTGACAGTCGACTCTACCGCTCGCGCGTCTGCCCAGCCTGCGCGGCGCTCGCGGCCAGCCACGCCCTCGGCGATACCCCCAATCGCTTGCGGAACGCCTTCGACAGCGAGGCGGTATCGGCAAACCCCACCTCGATCGCCACCTGCTTGACCGCCACGCCTGCCCGCAGCTGCGCGCAGGCCAGGCTCAGCCGCCAGTCCAGCAGGTAGCTGGCTGGCGTTGCCTCCATCACGTCCTTGAACACGGCCGCGAACGCGCTGCGCGACATGCCGGCGGTCGCGGCCATGCGCGGCAGCGTCCATTCGTCCTGCGGTGCCTGGTGCATCGCCACCAGCGTGCGTGCCAGCCGCGCATCGGACAGCCCCCGCATCAACCCGTGGCTGACGCCGGCTGCATCCGGGTGGTCGACCACCCAGCGCAGGATCTGGATCAGCGCCACCTCGAACAGGCGGTTGGTCAGCAGCCGTGACCCGCAGCGCTGGCGATCGGCTTCGGCGAACAGCAGCTGCAGGGTGTCATCCAGTTCGGTGATCGCGGCCAGCGGCACCACCATCACCGGTGGCAGCGACAGCACGATCGGATTGCGCGCGCCACCATCGAAATCCAGCGTGGCACAGGTGAAATCCGGGCCGTCCAGCGGAGCGTTGAAGAACACATGGTGCAGCGGCTGCGGATACAGCAGGAGGCTGGGTGTATCGATCTTCAACCGGGGCAGCGTGCTATCGCCCCCAGGATGACGGACTTCCATCTCACCCTGGCGCAGGATGTGCAGGAACGCACGACCGGGCTGCGGCTCGAAGACATGCTGCCCGCACAGCGGGCCACTGTGGAACAGGGCCGCCTGCACCCGGAAGCGTTCCAGCAGGGAGGAGAGTCGATCTGGCGCAGGGGTGGCGGCGCGCATGCTCATGGACGTATGGACAACATATGTGGCGCATTGAGGATGTTACGTCCAGGGAGTCTACCTAGGATGGGCGGGTCGTCCAATCCCGGGCGCTTTCCCAAGGAGATCCACCATGTCCCGTGTCCCCCTGATCGATGCCGCCAACACCACCGCCGACCGCCAGGCCCTGCTGGGCCAGGTCCACGCTGCCTTCGGCGCCACCCCGGCCATGTTCCGCGCCGTGGCCAACTCGCCGGCTGCCCTGCAGAGCATGTGGGGTTCGTTCGGCGCGCTGGGCGGCGGTCGCCTGTCGCCGCTGCTGGGCGAGCAGATCGCCGTGGCCATCGCCAACCGCAACGCCTGCGAGTACTGCCTGGCCGCGCACACGGCATTGGGCCGCAAGGCCGGCGCCAGCAGCGAGCAGATGGCTGCCGCGCAGATCGGCCAGTCCAGCGACCCGGCCACTGCGGCGGCGCTCGACTTCGCGTTGAAGGTGGTCGAGCAGCGTGCGCAGATCGCCGACGGCGACGTGCAGGCGCTGCGCGCGGCTGGCTTCGATGATGAGCAGGTCGTCGAGATCCTCGCGCATGTGGCGCTCAACCTGTTCACCAACTACGTCAACGTGGCGTTCGACGTGCCGGTGGACTTCCCGAAGGTCGCGCTGCGCTGAGGTGTACCGGGCCGGGGGACGCAGTGCTCCCGGCCATCCTCAGCGGGCGTGGCCGTCGTGCGCCTGCAGCCGCTCCGGATGGGTATACACATTGAACCCGCTTTCCCGCGCGAACCCGACCAGGCACAGGCCGGCGCTGCGGGCCAGATCGATCGCCAGCGCGGTCGGCGCGGACACCGCCGCCAGCACGCTGGCGCCGGCGCGCACTGCCTTGCTGACCATCTCGTAGCTGGCCCGGCTGGAAATCACCAGCAGGCCGCCTTCGATGGCGTGTTCATTGTGGTGCAGGGCACCGATCAGCTTGTCCAGTGCATTGTGGCGGCCCACGTCCTCGCGTACCCAGCCGATGCGCCCACTGGCGTCGGCCCAGGCCGCGGCGTGGATCGAGCCGCTTGCCGCATTCATCGGCTGGTGCTGCGCCAGGCTGGCCAACGCCCGCTGCAGGGCGGTGGCGGAATAGCTGCGGCGCTCGCGGATCTGCGGCAGTGGGCGCAGCACTTCTTCCAGCTGGCGCGTGCCGCACAGGCCACAGCCACCACGGCCGGGCAGCAGGCGCCCCTTGTCGGGGTCGAGGTTTGCGCCGGGCGCAGCCTCGTCCACGGTCATCTGCAGCTCGATGCCTTCCAGCTGTGGGTGGATATCGATCGACAGCAGCTGCGAGGGCGCACTGATCAGGCCTTCGCTGAGCGAAAATCCGAGTGCGAAGTCCTCCAGATCACAGGGTGTGGCCATCATCACGGCAAAGGCGGCATCGTTGTAGCGCAGCGCCACCGGCACTTCCTCGGCCACCACGTCGACCTGCTGCTGTTGCGTGCCGCCGCGCCAGCGCTGCAACGGGCGTTGGGCGGTGCCGGCAGGCGGGGTGTGCAGCGGGATCGAATCAGGCATGCAGCGCGTCCGGACAAGGGAGAAACGCGGGCGGGCCACCGCCTGCGGTTTCGAGGATAGCGCAGTGGTCGCGCGCAGACTCGGCTGTAACCGTTGCCATGGCAGGTTGTGCTGAAAACAGCCTGTGCCCTCTGGCGAAGCGCCGCGGGCCGTGCTTGACTGTGCGGCTGGTCGTGCCACTGAATGCACCGCCGGACCGCGTTGTGCCGTTCGTTGTTGCGTTCCTTCCGCCAGGTTCCCGAACATGTCCGAGCAGAAACCGCCGCGCTACAAGCCCTACAACCAGCCGGCCGGAGGCTGGGGTGCCGCTGGTGCCACGGCCAAGGTGCTGCTGCAGCAGAGTGTCATCGGCAAGGGGTCGAAGGCGCTGCTGGCGATGAACCAGCCCGGTGGCTTCAAGTGCCCCAGCTGTGCGTTCCCCGATGCCGACGAACGCAGGAAGCTGGAGTTCTGCGAGAACGGCGCGAAGGCACTGGCCTGGGAAGCCACGCAGTTCCGTGCCGGTCGTGAGCTGTTCGCCCGGCACACCGTGACCGAGCTGATGGCGCAGACCGACTACTGGCTGGAGATGCAGGGGCGGCTGACAGAGCCGATGCGCTACGACGCTGCGACCGATCACTATGTGCCGTGCAGCTGGGACGATGCCTTCGCACTGATCGGCCGTCACCTGCGGGCACTGGACAGTCCTCACCAGGCCGAGTTCTACACCTCCGGGCGCACGCCCAACGAAGCGGCGTTCCTGTATTCGATCTTCGTGCGCGAGTTCGGCACCAATAATTTCCCGGACTGCTCGAACATGTGCCACGAGCCGACCAGCCGCGGGCTGCCGCCGGCCATCGGGGTGGGCAAGGGCACCATCGTGCTGCAGGATTTCGATCACGCCGAGGCCATCTTCGTGATTGGCCAGAACACCGGCACCAATTCGCCGCGGATGATGAGCAACCTGGTGGAGGCACGCAAACGCGGCATTCCGATCGTGGCGGTCAACCCGATGCCCGAGCGCGCGCTGATCCGCTTCGCAGAACCGCAGGACGTGGTGCAGATGGCCACGTTCGGTTCGACAGAGATCAGCAGCGAGTTCGTGCACATCCGCATCGGCGGCGACCTGGCCCTGATCAAGGGCATGATGAAGGTGATGTTCGAGCGCGAGGCGCAGGGTGAGCGTGTGCTCGACCATGCATTCCTCGCCGAACACACGGTGGGCCTGGAGGCGCTGCGCGACGACGTGATGGCGCAGGACTGGGATCAGATCGTGCAGGTGTCCGGCATTTCGCAGGCGCAGATCCGTCGCTGTGCGGAGATCTACATCCGCTCCAATGCCACCGTGATCTGCTACGGCATGGGGCTGACCCAGCACCAGTACGGCTCGCGCCTGCTGCAGCAGGTCGCCAACCTTCTGTTGTTGCGTGGCAACTTCGGCAAGCCCGGTGCTGGCATCGGGCCGATCCGGGGCCATTCCAATGTGCAGGGCGACCGCACTGTCGGCATCGATGAAAAGCCGAAGCCGGCCTACCTGGACCGCGTGCAGCAGGTATTCGGCTTCGACCCGCCACGCGAGCATGGCCATCACGTGGTCGAGTCGATCGAGGCGATGCTGGATGGCAGTGCCAAGGTGTTCATCGGCCTGGGTGGCAACTTCATTCATGCGGTGCCTGATACACCGCGCGCGTACGAGGCAATGCGCGGCCTGGACCTGACCGTGGGCATCGCTACCAAGCTCAACCGTGGGCATCTTGTTCATGGCCGCGATGCGCTGATCCTGCCGGTGGTGGCGCGCTCGGAGCGCATCGTCACGCCGACCGGCGAGCAGTTCATCACCATTGAAGACGCGATGTCCAATGTGACCGACTCGCGGGGCGTACTCGAGCCGGTCAGCCCCGATGTGTTGCCCGAGGTCGAGATCGTCTGTCGCATGGCGATGGCCACGCTGCCACGCAGCAGGGTCGACTGGGCAGGCTGCATGCACGACTACGCACACATCCGTGAGTTGATCGCGGCCGTGTACCCGGAGATCTACACCGGCTTCAACCAGCGCATCCAGCAGCCGCACGGCTTCCATCTGGATATCCCGCCGCGTCGCCGCGTCTGGCCCACGCCCAATGGCAAGGCCAACATCCTGGTGATGCCTGGCCTGGACGTGGATGATCCGGTTCACGACCCCGACATGCTGCGGCTGGCCACCGTACGCTCGCACGATCAGTACAACACCACCATCTACAGCTACAACGATCGCTATCGCGGCGTGTACAACGATCGCATGGTGCTGTTCATGAACATCGAGGACCGGCTGGCGCGCGGGCTGCGGAAGGAGGCGCTGGTCAGCCTGGAGACGATCAGCAGTGATGGCGTGCAGCGACGCATCGAAGGCTTGACCGTGCTCGATTACCCGATGCCGCGCGGCGCGCTGGCCGGCTACTACCCCGAACTGAACCCGTTGCTGCCGCTGGATTACCACGACCGGATCAGCGGCACCCCCGCAGCCAAGTCGATCCCGGTGCGGATGCGGGCGATGCCGGCGGTCACCTAGCAGTGGATCAATCCAGTCCTATGGGCTTCCGGCATGTGGATTGGGTTCATCCAGCGCAAAGGAGCAACGGAAATAGTTGGCGCTATCCCGCCAGGCGCCCACGATCGGTTCCTGGATCTGTGCCAGCAGTTCACGGGCCTTGACGGGATCATTGGCCTGGCAGGCGAAGTAGGCGAATGATTGCAGGTTCCATGGCGAGGGATAACGTGACAGCACGTCTTCGAAGCCGCGTTTCATGGTCGGCCAGTTCACTTTCGACTCGGTGAACAAACGGTCCTCGTACTCCCGCTGCGAGGCGACCCAGTAGATACGGGCGTACAGCATGTATTGGTCCTGCGGTGGGGCCGCAGCCATGACCCTGCGTGCATAGGCTTCCAGGCCAGCCGGATCGCCGCCCCACTTCGGAGCGAAATAGCGCACGGCAGCAAAGTAGAGCGGGAAGTAGCCCGGATAGCGCGCGATGCCTTCGTCATGCAATGCGAAGAAGCGGTCTGCATCCCAACTCTGTTCGATCGCCCGGTGTTCCATCGACTCGTACCAGTACGGGTCCGTGCTGGCGATGTCCTTGTACTTCAGCAGGTAGTCAACGGCCTGCTGCTGCAGCGCCTTGAACGGTGCCCAGTCCTCTTCCTTCACCGTATTTGCATAGCCGGGGCCGCGGATGCTCCAGCCTTGGCGGCTGAGCATCTCAGCCATGGCCAGGCGCGCCGACGGCGACCTGGGGTAGCGCGAGATCCATGCCTGCACGAGTTTCTCGCGACCCTGCCAGTAGGCCGGGTCACGGTTGCTCATGCTGAAGGCATAGCCGATGCCAACGTAGTACGCCGAGAGCTTCCAGACACCGCTGCTGAAGTAGCGATCCGTATCCCGGTAACGACTGGCGAGTTGCTCCAGTCTGGCGAAATCCTGCTTCTCCAGCAGTTGCTTTGCCTGCCGGGAGACTTCGGCGCGTTCGCTTGCTTCATCTTCACCGGATGCACCGGCGTGGGCGATGGTCGCGCACGACAACAACAGCATCACAAGCAGTGTTCGCATGAATCCATTCATGGGAGAAACTCCGTGTCAGGGACAGGGGCATGGCAAGGCAGTGGGCCACGATCGCCATCTCGCCATAGCAGGGGCCGTCGCGCAAGTCGGCAGCGTGGCTGCCAGGCGGGCGTGGGCGCTGCCACCCCATGCTGTGCAGTTGTGCATCGGCTATCATCGGCGGGTGAACCTGCCTGGCCTGCTGCTGCGATGGATGCTGCTTGTTGCCCTGGTGCTGAATGCACCGGCGCTGGCGCTCGCCGCGTCTTCCTACAGCGGTCCGGCCAGCCAGGACCATTGCGTGGCACCGCACTCGGCCGGGATAGCTTCGGCGGGGTGTTGCGATGATGCAGGTCCGGCGGCTTGCCAGAGTGGCCAGTGCGAATGCCCGCCGGCGTGCTTGGGCATGTTGGCAACGCTGAACGGGACACCAGCCTCCCTTTGGCGCGAGGCGCCCGCTCCAGCCAGTAGCCAGCAACGCGCGCCCCCGTTGATGCCGGATCCGTTGCGTCCCCCCATCGCGTGAATTCCTGCAGGCCTCAAGCGCCTGCCATGACTGTTCGACTTTCTCTCAACGCTACCTGCGCCTTCAATGCGTGGGTGGCGGGCCGCTTTGCCCGCCTCTGCAAAGGAATCACTCAATGAACCGTACTCTTTCCCTCGGCCTGCTGCTGGGCACCGTGCTGGCCACGACCGCCTGCGCTCGTGCCGCCGAAGAATCCTCCGCGGCACCGGTCGCCAGCGAAGCACCGGCACCGGCCCAGGCCAGCCCGGCCAAGATCGATCCAGCCTTGCCGGTCGCCATCGTGCACAAGACCGCCAGCTGCGGTTGCTGCGGCATCTGGGTCGACCACCTGAAGGCCGCCGGCTTCCAGGTCGATGTGCGCGACACCGATGACATGAATCCAATCAAGGTCCGCCTGGGCGTGCCGGTCGGCAAGGCCTCCTGCCATACCGCCGAGATCGGCGGTTACGTGGTCGAGGGTCACATCCCGGCCGAGGACATCAAGCGCCTACTGGCCGAACGCCCGGCCGCGCGCGGGCTGGTGCTGCCCGGCATGCCAGCCGGTTCGCCGGGCATGGAAATGCCGGACGGCTACGTGCAGCCGTACACCGTCGAGCTGGTGCGCACCGACGGCAGCACCGAGCCGTTTGCCCAGCACGGTCAGGGCGGCTGATGGACGGAGGGTGCCGGTCGTCCTGACCGGCACTCTCCGACGCGTCTTGTGTAGAGCCGAGCCTATGCTCGGCTGTGTTTGGCCGGCAAGCCGAGCATGGGCTCGGCTCTACAGGATCAGCGTGCCGTGGCCGTTTCCTTGGCCAACTGGGCGTCGAACTTCTTCTCGGCCGCATCCGCGTAGGCTTTGCAGCTCAGTACCTTCTCGCTGGCGTTGCTGCCAGCAGCATAGTTCCAGTTGCTGGCGCCCGGATGCGGAGTCAGCAACAGGTCGCAGGGCAGGCCGCGCACCATGGCGAAGCTACGTCGGTAGTCCTGGACCAGGCGGGGATAGCGGGCGTTGCCCTGGAGCTGGTAGCCCGGCGCGCTCAGGCTGTCGGCATAGGCGATGCGCACCGGCTTGCCATCGCGGGTATCGGTCCAGGTCCAGGCAGTGCTGCCCGGGGTGTGTCCCGGCATGAAGTGCGCGGTGAACGCGATGCCGCCCACGTTGACCACCTCGCCATCCATGATGATGCGGTCGGTGCTGACCGGCGGAAAGGTGATGCTGTCGCCAAAGTGCAGGTCGTTGCTGCCACCGCGCGCCAGCAGCACCGCCGTTTCTGCATTGGCCGCCACATGCGCGCCGGTGCGACGCTTGAGCTCGGCGACCGGGCCGGCGTGGTCGGCGTGCGCATGGCTGAGCAGGACCAATCGCAGGTCCTGCGGGGCCACGCCGCGCAGCTTCATGTTGTCCAGCAGGTGACCGGCCATCTGCGGCATGCCGCCGTCAAGCAGCACCGCACCGTCGGCGGTCTGCACCAGTAGCGCGGTCAGGTCCTCGGTGCCGATCTGCCAGGTGTGGTCGGCAATCTGCAGCGGTGCCATCGGCTGCAGCCATGAACTGTCCACCGTGTAGGCCCGGAGCTGGGGCAGCGGTTCGTCGGCGGCAGTGACATCAAAGGCAAGCGTGGCAGCCAGGGCGAGGGTAGTCAGGCAGAGGCGCATGGCAGAAAGGTGTCTGGACTGGGGCCGATGAAGCTAGCACGTACCCTGGGCGGGCCGTTTCGCGAATAATTCATGGCTGCGATAAGCTCCGCCGCAGTCGATGCAGGGATTGTTCGCTTGCTGTGGATTGTGAATCCATCTCCACAGGCTGGAGCGCAGAATCGGCCGGGGCTAGCCTGCTTTCAGTCTCAAGGAGGTGGACCATGCATGTGCTCATGGTGATGCTGGGTGGCGTGCTCCTGCTAGGGGTGTTCCTGCTGTTTGGCCGCCTCTGGAGCGTGGGCACCTCGCAGCTGCCCACGGCGCTGATCGCCTTCATCGCCACCTGGCTTCTGGTGGCCGTGGCCAACATGTGGGTGGGGGTCAGCAGGGCCGGTTACGCAGTACGCGAAGAGCTGCCGATCCTGCTGCTGGTGTTCGCCGTGCCGTCGCTGCTGGCCGGTTTCCTGTACTGGCGCCTGGCGCGCTGAAGGAGTTGCATGAGTACCCGACTGCGCCTGCCCGCGCTGCGCCACCGCGATGGCCATCATGCCCGCGTGACCTACGAAGAACTGTTCTTCGACCTGGTCTACGTGTTCGCGGTCACCCAGCTCAGCCACCATCTGCTGCATCACATGGACCTGGCCGGCGTGCTGCAGACCCTGGTGCTGTGGTTCGCGGTCTGGCTCGGCTGGCAATACGCGTGCTGGGTCAGCAACTGGTTCGACCCGGAGGCGCCGCGCATCCGGGGCCTGATGTTCGCCACCATGCTGCTGGCGTTGTTGATGTCCTCGTCCATTCCCGAGGCATTCGCCGATCGTGCGTGGATCTTCGCCGGGGCGTACGCCACGATGCAGGTCGGACGCACCGCGTTCGTGTTGCTGGAGGTCGGCCGCAACCATCCGTTGGCTCCGAACTTCCGCCGCATGCTGGCCTGGGTCAGCGTGTCGGCCTGCTTCTGGCTGGCCGGCGCGGCGGCCGAGGGCCACCTGCGGCTGGCACTGTGGGCGATGGCGGTGGCCTGCGAATACATCTCGCCGATGTTTGGCTTCGCGTTCCCGGGCATGGGTCGTTCGCACACTCGCGACTGGACCATTGAGGGGGGGCACCTGGCCGAACGCTGCCAGCTGTTCGTCATCGTCGCACTGGGTGAGACGTTGCTGGCCACCGGGGGTGTGCTCAGCGACGTCGAGCACTGGGACCTTGAAGTGGTATCGGCGGTGCTGGCCACCTTCGCCGGCACGATTGCCATGTGGTGGCTGTACTTCGGCATCTCCAGCCACGATGCCACAGAGGCCATCACCCACGCGGAAGACCCCGGACGGATGGGGGCCAACTTCCATTATGTGCATGCATTGCTGATCGCCGGCATCATCGCCACCGCGGTGGGCAACGACCTGGTGATGGATCACCCGGAAGCGGCGGTGACGCCGGTGTATGCAGCGGTGCTGGCCGCCGGGCCGTTGATCTACCTGCTTGGCAGCGCCCTCTACAAGCGCGTTGTGTACGGGCGCGCCCCGTATTCGCATCTGTTCGGTGCCATGGCGCTGGTCGTGTTGGGCGTGGTCTTGCCGCACAGCCATCTGCTGGCCGCCGGTTGGCTGACCAGTGCGGTGCTGCTGGCCGTGGGGTTGATGGATACGCGGTTGAAGCGTCGCCTGCAGCGGGCGTGATCCGTTGCGTCAGCAAAGCGCTCCAGCCGCCATCGAGCGCAAGCGCCGAGCAGTCAACTGACACTCGACTTCAGCACCGCTGCACAAGAAATGCTGGCAGGCTAGGCCAACGCGGCGACCATCGCGGCAAGCTTGCCCACCGTGTTCATGTTGCGGGCAGTGCCTTGCTGGGCATAGGGCATCCGCAGGCGCGAGTCGGCCATGCCAGCACCGTAATGAACGAAGATCTCGCGCGTGCCGAGTGCGAGCTGTTCGTCACGCCGGCCGGTCACGCCGTCGAGCGGATCGGCGGGCAGGCTGCCGTCGAGGAACAGGGCGACCACACGATTGCCGGCCGCCTGCGGAAATGGATTGCGCGCCACCACGCCGGCGATCTCGTTGGCCGAGCGCACCAGCACGCCCACCGGCTTGCCAGCATAGACCTTGAGCCGCTCGCCGAGGGCCTGGCGCACGCCCGCCTCGTCGAGCGAGCTGCGGAACACCACGTTGCCGCTGGCGATGTAGGTGCGGACATCGGCGAAGCCTGCGTCCTCGCACATCGCCACCAGTTCGCGCATAGGGAGCTTGCCGGTGCCGCCGACGTTGACCGCGCGCAGCAAGGCGACGTAGGCGTTCATGGCGTCCCCGCCTGCAGGCGGTCGTACATGCGTACCAGGTCAACCAGGGTGCGTGCGCCCATCTTGCGCATCACCTGCGCACGGCGCACCTTGACCGTGATCTCGCTGACCCCGAGGTCAGCGGCGATCTGCTTGTTGAGGCGGCCGCGCACCACGCCATCGACCACCTCGCGCTCGCCCGCGCTCAATGAATCCCAGCGCTGCTGCAGGGCGCCCAGCACGTCGCCGTCGCGGCGGCGCTGGCGGTCGATCTCGATGCCCCTGTGGATGGCATCGAGCAGCTCCTGGTCACGGAAGGGCTTGGTCAGGAACTCGATGGCGCCGTCCTTGATTGCGTTGACACCCATGGCGATGTCGCCGTGGCCGGTGATGAACACCACCGGCAGCCGCAACCCATGGTTGCCCATCGTGCGGTGGAATTCCAGGCCGCTCTGGCCGGGCATGCGCACGTCCAGCACCAGGCAGGCCGGTGCGTCTACCAGGTCGTGTTCAAGGAACGCCTGGGTGGATGCAAAGGCGTGCACCCGCAAGCCCATCGATGCCAGCAGGTCTTCCAGCGCCGCGCGCACCGACGGATCGTCGTCGACCACATACACGATGGGTGCCGGATCGACGGCAGGGGTAGCGGGCCTACGCATGTTGGGCATCCGTGACGATGGGCAGGTCGAACACGAAGCAGGCACCGCCGCCTGCCGGCCGTTCGGCGCGGATCTGGCCGTCGTTGGCTTCGATCATCGAACGGCTCAAGCTGAGGCCCAGGCCCAGCCCGTGTGACTTGGTGGTCCAGAACGCATCGAAGACGCGTTCGGGATGGTCGGCGGGCAGGCCGACGCCACGGTCGCGTACGCTGAGGCTGACACGCTGGCCGTCGCGCCGGGTCAGCAGCGACAGACGGCGGTCGCCTGCGGGTATGGCTTCCATTGCATCCACTGCATTGAGGATCAGGTTGCCGATCACCTGCTGCACCTGCACGCGGTCGGCGTGTACCTGTGGCAGGTCGGGGTCCAGCAGCAGGGCTACGGCCACGCCATGCCGGTTCAGTTCGCTGCGCGACAGCGCCAGCATTTCCTCCACCGCCTGGTTCAGGTCGAAGGCGCGTCGTTCCGGTGCCGCGCCCTGGGTCAGGCCGCGGATGCGGGCGATCACGTCACCGGCGCGGTGCGCGTCGGCGAGGATGCGGGCCACGGTCTGCCGGGCCTTGTCCACGTTCGGCGGGTCCTGCGCCAGCCAGCGCTGGCAGGCTTCGGCGCTGCTGGCGATTGCGGCCAGTGGCTGGTTGACTTCATGGGCGATGGAGGTGGTGAGCTCGCCTACGGTGGACGCGCGTGCCACCCGCAGCAGGCGGCCCTGCGCTTCCTGCACTGCGGCCTTGGCCGCTTCCATGTTCAGAGCGAGATAGGTGGTGATGCCGATCACCAGCATGCCGATCACCGAGTTGACCAGGCCGATGCGGTAGGTGCCGAAGCGGGTCAGGAAGAAGCTCAACCCGGTCAGCGCGATGCAGGCGATGGCCAGGGTGATCAGCCCGCGCGCGCCCAGCACGCGCGACGCCGCAAGGATGACCGCTGCATAGAAGCAGGCCGCGGCAACCGCATAATCGGTGACGGTGTCGATCAGGAAGATCGCCGCCATCACGACGATCAGGGCCAGCAGCACCAGCGGGCGGCGGGGCGACAGCGATGGCATCGGGGAGCTCCCTTGCGTGGGGGAAAAGGATAGCAAAGCCATCACCGTTGGATGCCGACCTTGGTCGGCGTGCTCTCGTGCGGTGGGTGCCGACTCCTGGTAGGTGCCGACCGTTGGTCGGCACAGCAAGTGAATGGCGGGGGCGATGAGGGTTTGTGCCGACCAACGGTCGGCGCCCACCAAAGCGATGCACGGTGCGTCCGGGGATCATGGGGTTGCCGGCCGGCGGCCGGCACTACTCCTCAAGGCTGGCGTTCCAGAAGCCCTGCAGCACACCGGGCGTGGTCGCCAGGGTGGCCAGCACGGCATCGAGCTCACCGGCATCCACCGTGGTGGCATACAGCACCGCTTCGATCTCCACGTCACGCTCGCCGAATGGCCGCTGGTCCACCGCGCGCACCGGATACTGCGCCTGCTCAAGCAGCAGCAACAGCCGGTCCAGTACCTCGGCCTGCTGCTCGCGCTGGCAGACCACGTTGATCGCATAGGTCGCCTCGCTGAACGCTTCCGGCAGCGGCTGCCGCTGGATGCGGTTCACCACCGGCCGCAGCAGGGTGTTGGCGGCCAGAACGAACACTGCCGCCAGCACCGCTTCGGGCAGCAGCTTGATTCCGGCACACGCACCCACCGCCGCCGAGCCCCACAGGGTGGCGGCGGTGTTCAGGCCGGACACCTGGGCGCCGTCCTTCATGATCGCACCGGCGCCGAGGAAGCCGACGCCGGAGATCACATAGGCCACCACATGCAGCGGCGAGGGTGGACCACCGTACAGGTCATGGAAGCGCACCGCCAGATCGACGAAGACTGCCGCGCCCACCGCCACCAGCGTGTTGGTGCGCAGGCCTGCGGTGCGCTGGCGCAGCTGCCGCTCCAGGCCGATGACCGTGCCCAGCACGAACGCCACCGACAGGCTGATCAGCGAGCTCAAGGTCGCGCCGGCGTTGAAGGCCGGCAGGTTGGGATTGATGTCCATTGTGTTTCTCCCTGGACAAGCGGCGGGCGTTTACTGCCAGCCGTACCGGCGGATGTAGAACTTCTTCAGCGCGGTGGTCAGCACCGCATAGCCGAACAGGATCGCCACCAGGAACGGCCAGTAGCCAGCCGGCAGCGCCTGCAGCTTGAAGTAACCGGCCAACGGGCTCATTGGCAGAGCCACGCCGATGGCCATGATCAGGCCGGTCATCAGCAGCAGTGGCGGCGCGGCGATGCTCTGCAGGAACGGTACCTTCGGCGTACGGATCATGTGCACGATCAGGGTCTGGGTCAGCAGGCCGACCACGAACCAGCCGGACTGGAACAGGCTCTGGTCGCCGGCGGTGCGCGCATCGAACACGTACCACATCAGCGCGAAGCAGGTCAGGTCGAAGATCGAGCTGATCGGCCCGAAGAACACCATGAAGCGGCCGATGTCCGCCGGGTTCCACTTCAGCGGCTTGCGCACCAGTTCCTCGTCCACGTTGTCGAACGGAATGGCGATCTGCGAGATGTCGTACAGCAGGTTCTGCACCAGCAGCTGCAGCGGCAGCATCGGCAGGAACGGCAGGAAGGCCGAGGCTACCAGCACCGAGAACACGTTGCCGAAGTTGGAGCTGGCGGTCATGCGGATGTACTTCAGCATGTTGTTGAACGTGCGCCGGCCCTGGATGACACCTTCCTCCAGCACCATCAGGTTCTTTTCCAGCAGGATGATGTCAGCCGCCTCCTTGGCGATGTCCACTGCACTGTCCACGCTGATGCCGATATCGGCCGCACGCAGTGCCGGGGCATCGTTGATGCCGTCACCGAGGAAGCCGACCACCTTGCCTTGGGCGCGCAGCTCGCGTACCAGCCGTTCCTTGTGCAGCGGCGTCAGCCGCGCGAACACGCGGTGGTGGTGCAGCGCCCGTGACAATGCGCCATCATCCATGCGCTCGATATGAGGGCCGGTCAGGATGGTATCGGCGTCCAGCCCCACCTGCGCGCAGACGCGGGCGGTCACCAGTTCGTTGTCGCCGGTGAACACCTTGACCTCCACGCCATGCGCGGCCAGCGCCTGCAGCGCCTGCGCTGCCGATTCCTTCGGCGGGTCCAGGAAGGCGACGTAGCCGACCAGGGTCAGGCCACATTCGTCGGCCTGCGAATAGGTGGTCTGGCTTGCGGCGGTCTCCTTCATCGCCACCGCCACCACGCGCAGGCCCTGTTCGTTCAGTTCCTCGGTGGTCTGCCGCACGCGGGCCAGGCGGTGCTCGTCCAGTGGCATGTCCTGGCCGTTCTCGCGCACGGTGCTGCACACCGCCAGCATTTCTTCCACGGCCCCCTTGCAGATCAGCTCGTGGTGATCCTCGCGCTCGGAGACCACCACCGACATGCGGCGGCGCTCGAAGTCGAACGGGATCTCATCCACCTTGTGGTAGTCCTGCGACAGCCGCAGCGAGCTTTGCAGCTCCACGTGCTCCAGCACTGCACGGTCCAGCAGGTTGATCAGCCCGGTCTGGAAGTGGCTGTTGAGATAGGCGAACTTCAGCACGTCTTCCGAATCCTGGCCGAACACATCGGTATGACGCTCCAGCGCGATCCTGTCCTGGGTGAGGGTGCCGGTCTTGTCGGTGCACAGCACTTCCATCGCGCCGAAGTTCTGGATGGCATCCAGGCGCTTGACGATCACCTTGCGCCGCGACAGCAGCACCGCACCCTTGGCCAGGGTGGAGGTAACGATCATCGGCAGCATTTCCGGCGTCAGGCCCACCGCCACCGACAGCGCGAACAGGAATGCTTCGGTCCAGTCGCCCTTGGTCCAGCCGTTGATCAGCAGCACGAACGGCACCATCACCAGCGCGAAGCGGATCAGCAGCCAGCTGACACTGTTGACGCCGGCCTGGAACGCGGTCGGTGCACGGTCGGTGGCCGTGCTGCGCAGGGCCAGCGTGCCGAAATAGGTGCGGTTGCCGGTGGCCAGCACAACGGCGGTGGCAGTGCCGGACACCACGTTGGTGCCCATGAACAGCAGGTTGTGCTGTTCCAGCAGGCCAGCCAGGCCGTCGCCCGGGTGCGCGAACTTTTCCACCGGCAGCGATTCGCCGGTCATCGCCGCCTGCGCCACGAACAGATCCTTGGCGGTCAGCACGCGGCAATCGGCCGGAATCATGTCGCCGGCCGACAGCACGATGTGGTCACCGGGCACCAGTTCGCGGATCGGCAGGTCCAGCAGGCGCGCCGGGCGCCGGCTGTGCAGGTGCGCGCCGAAGTACTGGTCGGCCACATCCGCAGCCTCGGTGCCCGGATTGCGGCGCAGCACGCGTGCGGTATTGCCGACCAATGCCTTCAGTCGCTCGGCGGCGCGGTTCGAGCGACCTTCCTGCACGAAGCGGATCAGCGTCGACAACAGCACCATCGTGCCAATCACGATCGTCGCCTTGATGTCCTCGGTCAGCCAGGACACCGCCGCCAGCACGGTCAGCAGCAGGTTGAACGGATTGCGGTAGCACTGCCACAGATGGCGCCACCACGGCAGCGGCTTTTCGTGATCCACCTCGTTGGGGCCGAGCGTGGCCAGTCGCTCCTCGGCCTCATGCGGGCTGAGGCCATCGGCATGCGATTCCAAGGTGGTCAGCAGCTGGGTTTCATCCTGCTGGGCAAGGGTGACCAGGCCGGTGGTGAGCGCGAACGGCGCCGCTTCGGCGCTGCCCGGGCCAAACCCGGCTTCGGGCATCGCGCGGCGGCGGAACAGGTTGCCTGCGCGACGGCTGCGCAGGAAGGCGTTGAACCAGGCATTGAGCAGGCTCATGGGACGCTCCTCGAATGTCAGAGCCGGCCGCAGCCGGGACACGAACGGAATGAGTGAGGCAGATCAGGCGTGGCGCATCGCCAGCACTGCCGGCGACCACGGCTGCATGTGCAGGCGCTGGCTGCCGCCGATGCACAGCGGCTTCATTGCATCGCGCAGGGGATAGGGCAGGTGGCGCAGCACGGTGATGCGCTCGCTGATCGGCAGCAGCGACAGCGCGTCGGCCACCACGCGTGGCGAACCGAGTGACAGCGAACGGGCGAACATCACGGGGCCGTGCTGCAGCAGCTGGCTGCGCAGGGCGGCGACATCGCGCTCGCCGATCAGGCGGCGCAGGGTGATGTAGAGGATCTTGTAGGACATGGGGCGATCTCCAGACAGGCGGCGCCTGGCGGTCCCCCGTCACTCAGGCAGGCAGGGACCGGCGGGCAGGCGCCAGGAACAGGCAACAAGCGGTCATCCGGGGCGCGGTGCGCCCAGCAGGGTCGGGGTCCATCTGCGTCTCCATGAGGGGAGGGTGCCAGCCAGGGTTGCCCTGGCCAGTGGCGCTATTGTCCGCCCCTGAATGGGGCAGGCCTAGAGGCTCGTGGGTTAGCCCGGCTATACCTTGGTATAGCCGGCATGCGCAGCGCCAGTCGAGGGCTCAATGATGGATCAATGCGAAGCGCTGGTCTGCTTGCACACGTCGTACTCGCCGCGGCTCAGCGTCTTGTTGCGGTCGGTGTCGCAGGCGTGCAGTCGTTCGGCCCAGTCCGGTGCCACGGCATCCACCTCGGCCAGCGTGACGATGCCGTCCTTGTCCTTGTCCAGCGATTCGTAGGCAGGGATGAGCCTTACTTCTGTCACGTCCTCGGCGGCGGTGGCCTTGCTGGCCTCCTGGGGATTGGAACAGGCGCCCAGCAGCAGGCCCCCACATAGCGAGAGAGCGATGGGAAGGCAGCGATAACCGGTCATGGTGTGCTCCTGAGGAAAGGGCGAACCACCGGTGCGGTGGTCACCGCCGGATCTTCTGCGCGGGGCTGTAAGCGGGCTGCGAAGAATGGGGCCGTGGGCCGTTGCCGGTGGGCCGCCATTCACCGGGCCGCGCAGCAGCGATTGCGCGGAGTCGACGCAACCCTCGAACGGTGGCATGCCGGCCAGCGGCCGGCACTACCATCTGCTCAGAAACGGTCGGCAAAGGCGTCCGTCGCCCGCACCAGCGCATCCACCGTGGCCGGCTCGTTCGCGCTGTGGCCGGAGGTCACCATCTCCAGCCGGGCTTCCGGCCACGCCTTGGCCAGATCCCAGGCGCTGCGCGGCGGGCAGATGATGTCGTAGCGCCCCTGCACGATCACGCAGGGCAGATGGCGGATGCGATTGATGTTGCGCAGCAGCTGGTCGGGCTCCAGGAAGATGCCGTTGCGGAAGTAGTGCGCTTCAATACGAGCCTTGGCCAGCGTATCCAGCGGATCATCGGTGGATTGCGCATCCACGTCGTGCTGCAGGGTGGCGGCGTTGTCTTCCCAGCCCAACCAGGCCTGCGCGGCTTCGACGCGGGTTGACTGATCCGGGCCATCCATGCGCGTCCAGTAGGCCGCGATCATGTCGCCACGCTCGGCTTCCGGGATGTAGGCCTCGTAGCGGTCCCAGCGCTCCGGGAAGATCCAGCGCGCACCACCGTCGGCCTCGGCGAACCAGCGGTTCTCGATCTCACGACCGAGGAACACGCCACGCACGATCAGGCCCGTGGCGCGCTCGGGATGTGCCTGTGCATAGGCCAGCGACAGCGTCGAACCCCAGGAGCCGCCGTAGACCAACCAACGCTCGATGCCGAGGTGCTCGCGCACCTTCTCGATGTCGGCCACCAGGTCCTGCGTGGTGTTGTCGCGCAGTTCGCCAAACGGCGTGGAGCGGCCGCTGCCACGCTGGTCGATCAGCACGATTCGGTAGCGCGCCGGGTCGAAGAAGCGGCGATGGGTGGGTGAAATGCCAGCGCCCGGGCCACCGTGCAGGTACACCACCGGGATTCCCTCCGGCGTGCCGCACTCTTCGATGTGCAGCGTGTGCAGATCGCTCACCTGCAGGGTGAACTGGCGGTAGGGCTCGATGGCCGGGTACAGGGTGCGCATGGCAGGTGTCTCACAAGCAGGGGCGGCCAGCATAGCGCCGCCATCTACGGCTTGCAGTGGCGGGCTCCTGCGCGGCGCTGGAAATGCGCTGGCCGATGCGCATAAGCTTCCGCGATGCTAGCGACCACGACCGGGACGTCCACGTTCAACCTCAGCCTCGGCAGCGGCGCGCGCGAGCTGTTGAAGTGGATCGCGCTGCTGGCCATGACCGGCGACCACGTGGCCAAGGTGGTGCTCGGGGGCTACGTGCCGGTGGTCAGCGAACTGGGGCGTATCGCCTTCCCGCTGTTCGCGCTGGTGATGGCCTGCAACCTGGCCCAGCCGGGCGCCGACCTGCGCAAATCGATCCGCCGGCTCGCGCTATGGGGGCTGATCGCGCAGCCATTGCACGCATTCGCGTTTGGTTCCTGCCTGCCGCTCAACATCCTGCTTACCTTCACTTTGGCGGTTGTGGCCGTTCATGCGCTGGCGAACCATCGGCCCGTTCTGCTGTTGCTGGCTGCCGGCGTGCTGCCGATGTTCGTGGATTACCAGTGGGCGGGTGTCGGCTGCGTGCTGCTGGGATGGATCGCGTTCCGGCATCGGGCGTGGTGGCTGTTGCTGGTTGGGCTTGCAGCGGTGTGCTGGGCCAACCACAACGGCTGGGCAATGCTGGCTGTTCCTATGGTCGTGCTGGCGACGCGGGTGCCGAGGCAACTGCCGCGCTGGCGTTGGGCGTTCTATGGGTACTACGTTGGGCATCTGGCGGTGCTGGCATTGGTTGCCCATCTGCTTGCGTAATGTCGGAACTGGCATGTGGCATGTCCTGAATGCCGGATGCGGTCAAGGAATGCGCGGTGCCAATGCGTGTGAAGCATGCCGCCATCGGCATGGTGCGAGTTATTGAATTTTCGGCGCGATTGTCGATATGCGACAATGCTGCCACTGCGTGAACGTTGCTGTCTTTGCACTTGGGTTGTTGTCGCCTGCCACCCCGCTGTGCACGTGATGGATTGCCACCGAAAAAGGGTGGCCGGGTGTGGAAACCCGTTTAGCTATGCGTTGTCTACGCTTGCCAGCGGGCGTCGCCTTGCGCGGCGCCGGCTGGCATTCCGTTCGCGTTCTATGGCGGGCGGTACGTGGGGTGCGCGCAAGCGAACCCACCGGGTAATGACGCTTAGCTACCGGTTTCCACACACGTACCGTCCGCCGCCTTTGTTAAGGGTCCCGCATGCCTTGCACAGAGACCTGCCATGAACGCATCGGAGTTCCCCCATCAGCGCGCCCCGGCCAATGCCGATGAGGGGCACGACATCCCGCCCGATCCCAACAACCTGACGGCCCTGCTGCACAGCATCGGGCTGGGCGCGGCCTCTGACGGCCAGCCTTGGCCCGAGCGCCACCAGCTGCCGGGCCGGTGCCTGGCGTTGGCCGACGCCGACGGTGCGCTGGCCGGGCTGCGTGTGGTGCAGGAGATCCTGCTGGCGGCCGAACGCGCCCGCCAGAATGGCGGCCCGGAACAGTACGTGGGTGATCGCGTAATGGAAGGGCTGAAGCTGGCGGCATTCGCGTTGACCAGCCACGCCATCTATCGCCTGCATCCGGAATGACACGTAGATCCACGCCATGCGTGGCTGCCGTTCGCGGATTGCCTGACGACCTGTAGAGCCGAGCCTATGCTCGGCTCTACAGGGGTTCCACGCCAGCTTAGAAATCCATCGTTGCCGACACCAGCACCGTCCTCGGTGCACCCAGCGCCAGGCTCGACAACAACGGCATGCCCCAATACGACTTGTTGGTCACGTTGTTCACGCTGGCCCGCAGCGCAAGCGATCGACCCGCCACGGTGGTGCTGTAGCGCGCGCCCACGTCGAACAACGTACGCCCCGGTACCGACAGGCGGTTGTCGGCACTGATGTACTGCTTGGACATCGCCGTGGCAGTGCCGGTCAAGGTCAGGCCCTGCAAGGTCGGCACATCCCACTCCACGCCCAGCTTGGCCTGCCGCTGCGCCACGGCGGTAGCGATGCGCCCTTCATTCACGCCACCGGCCGTGCGGGTCAGCTTCGGCTGCACATAGGCCACGCCACCGAGCAGGCGCACGCCGTCCAGCGGTGCGCCGAAGAAGCCCCATTCCACGCCGCGATTACGTTGCTCGCCGCCAAACGAGAAGATATTCGTGACCGGGTCGGTATAGCTGCTCGGTCGCTTGATCTCGTACACGCTGAAGGTGTGCGCGAAGCGGCCCAGGTCCAGCTTCAGGCCCAGCTCCTTCTGCTTGGTGCGGAACGGTGCGAACACATCACCGGCATTGGCAGCGGTCATCGGCGCGGTGGCGCCCTGGCTGAGGCCTTCGATGTAGTTGGTGTAGAGGGAGATCGTGTCGGTGGCCTTCAGCAGCAGCGCCGCAGCCGGGGTGGTGGCGCTCTCGTCGTAGCGTGAAGTGCGTGCGCCCGTGGCCACGCTGAAGGTCTCGCTGACTACCTGCTGGCGGCGCACGCCCAGCGTCAGCTGCACGCGGTCATCGGCGAAGGAGAGGGTATCGGCGAAGCCGAGGCTGTCCAAGCGCAGCTCGGTATGCGAGATGTGCGGTGCCACGAACGGCGCGGCCGGGCCCCATACCGGGTTGTACAGATTGGTGGTCCAGTCCCAGCCGGGTACGCTGCGCCGGCCGTAGTCGTTCTGGGTGTGCTGGTAGTGGGTCACGTTGGCGGCCCACTGGTGGCCGACAGCGCCGGTGCGGAAACTGCCACGCAGACCAGCATCTGCGGATTGCTTCTTGATATTGAAGGCGAGCTGGCCGATCACTGTGGTGAAGTCGCCGGCTGGATTGAGGATCTGCGCGCTGATCGAACCGTTGTAGCGGTAGTCGGTCTTGCTGGTGCCGTAGGCCAGGTAGGCCATCAGGGTGTCATTGATGTCCAGCTCGCCGCGCAGCATCGCGCCCTTGTCCTGGCTGTCCACGTAGGCCCAGTCCGGGTTGATCAGCGTATCGCCGCGCGGCGGGCGCGGAATGGCCACACCCGGTGCCAGGCCGACGCCACGCGAGGGGCCGTCAACACGGTCATCGGCGCTGTACAGATCGGCCGACAGCCGCGCACGTTCGCCGCGCCAGTCCAGTGCCAGCGAACCGAGCTGTACCTTCTTGCGCTGCTTGCCGACGGCGCCGTCACCATCACGGTAGGCACCGTTGAAGCGGATGCCGAACTGCTTGTCGGCACCGAGGCGGCGACCCATATCCACATGGGTACCGAACTGAGCATCGGAGGCGAAATTGGCACTGACCCGCAGCAGCGGTTGATCGCCGGCACGCTTGGGGACCAGGTTGACGCTGCCACCGACCGAGCCGCCCGGCGGCATGCCGTTGAGCAACGCCGAGGGGCCTTTCAGCACCTCGATGCGTTCGAACATTTCCGGCGAAGTGCGGTAGTAGGGCGCCATGCCGCTGAGGCCATTGAAGGTGGTGTCGCTGGTGCTGGAGGCGAAGCCGCGGATCGCGTAGTTCTCGCTCCATGCGCCGGTGACGCCGTTGCTGAAGACGGTGGGGTCGGTGGCGGCGATGACGTCGGTCAGGTCCTTGGCCTGGCGGTCACGGATGAACGACTCGGTGTAGCTGACCGTACTGAACGGCGTGTCCATGAAGTCCTTGTCGCCGAGCAGGCCGACGCGGCTGCCAGCCGCGACCTGGCCGCCGGCATAGTCACCCGTGACGCGGCGCTGCTCCTGCACCTGCACCGAGGGCAGGGTGGATGGCGCGGTTTCGGCCAGCGCGGCTGGCGATGCCAGCAGGGCCAATGCCAGGGCCGAAACCCGGTAGCGCCGGGCCACGTCCGGCGGATGCCCCAGGACAGGGTCTGCAGGGGGTGCGGGACGACGCGGCGGGGAAGTGAGGTTGAACACGGGCATGCCAGGTTCCTGTGGATCGCAGGTGCGACGGCGCCCGGCGCGCGGCCATCGGCTCGCACGGGATTGGGGCGCGGTGCAGGGTTGTTGGCTGGGTGGAAACCTGGCGGGAAGGTGAGCATTGGGCTCGGTTGCCAACGGCGCGCCGGTGATGAACCAGACGCATTCCGAATTAGTTGAGTAAAATAAACTAAATTGAGCGAAGCGGACAAGAGGGTCCTTTTGCTGGCACCCTCAGCAGGGTATGAGCACGCACCCCGATCCAACGGCGCCGACCCGTGGCCGCCCGCCCACCATCACCCCGGAGCGCCTGGCCGACATCGGCATCCGTCTGGGCCTGCCCAACCTGACCATGGCCAACGTGGCCGCCGAACTGGCGGTGACCCAGGCGGCGCTGTACAAGCGCGTGGCCAACTTGGAGGCGTTGAAACGCCTGGTGGCCGAGGCGGTGTTCCAGCGCTGGGAGATTCCGCGCGCGTCGGTCGACGCACCGGGTGGGCTGGAGGCCTACCTGATGCGGTTCGTGGAGTCACTGTGCGAGGTGGTGAAGGCACATCCCGGGCTGCCACCGTACCTGTTGCGGCGCACGGTGGCGACCGCGCCGATGCTGGAAAAGATCGCCTCGCACCAGGCGCATGTGGCCGAGGTCTTCGGCCTGCCGATGGACAAGGCACGCTGGCTGCTGGCCACGATCGCGTTCTACTGCATCGCCGGCGCCGACACCATCTACGCGATTGCGGATGACGAAGAGGGCCAGGTGATCTCCGAGTTCAAGCAGGGCATGCGGGCGCTGGTGATCGGGTCGTTGCAGTTGTTGGATGCGGAGGACGCGGACGGATCACCGTGATGCCATCGACGCATGGCGTGGATCTACAATGCGGCCATGCCTGCCACGCCCACCCTTGAAGATCTGCGCCGCTACGCGGTGGCGCGCACCCTGTTCAAGCCGACCACGCTGCTGACCGCGATCCGGAAGCTGGGCTTCGTGCAGGCCGACCCGATCCGGGCGCCGGCACGCGCGCAGGACCTGACCCTGCGGCACCGGGTGAAGGACTACCGCGCAGGTGATCTTGAGCGCCGCTATGCGCGCCTGCCGGTGGAAGAGGACTGCCTGGTGAACTACGGCTTCCTGCCGCGCGAGCATCTGGCACTGATGCACCCGCGCGTGTCCAAGCGCGAATGGGACGCCGAGACCCAACGCCGCGCCGCCGACGTGCTGGCCTTCGTGCGCGAGCGCGGCAGCGTGCACCCGCGTGAGGTGGACCAGGCGTTCGCGCATGGGCGGGTGACCAATTACTGGGGCGGCACCAGCAACGCAAGCACGCATCTGCTTGACGGCATGCACTACCGTGGCCTGCTGCGGGTGCAGCGGCGCGATAGTGGCACCCGCATCTATGCAGTGGCCGAGCACGCCGAGCCGGACGCCAGCGAACAAGCGCAGGTCGAGCGCGCCGCCGCCCTGATCGACCTGGTGGTGCGCAAGTACGCGCCGCTGCCGTCGGCCAGCCTGACCTATCTGGTGCGCCTGCTGGGCTATGGTGCGCCGCATCTGGCCGAGCAGACCCGCAAGGCATTGGCGCTGGCCAAGCAGCAGCTGGCCAGCTGCACGCTGGAGGGCACCACCTGGTACTGGCCGGCGGACGAGAATCCGCGTTCGCGCCGCTATGCACCGGACGAACAGGTGCGCCTGCTGGCGCCGTTCGACCCGGTGGTGTGGGACCGCCGTCGCTTCGAGCTGCTGTGGGGATGGGTGTACAAGTTCGAGGCCTACACGCCTGCACCGAAGCGCCAGTATGGCTACTACGCACTGCCGGTGTTGTGGCACGACCAGGTGGTGGGCTGGGCCAATCTCAGCGTGCGCGAGGGTGAGTTGGTGTCGAACGTGGGTTATGCCGGCAAGTCGCTGGCCCGCGACAAGGTGTTTGGTGGCGCGCTGGACGACGAGCTGCAGCGCATGGCGGAGTTCCTGTAGCGTCAAGCGGCGCATGGGTACCTATCTGGTGCTGGCCGCGTTGATGTGTTGGTCTGTGATCGGGCTGGGCTTCGGCTGCTTCCCGGCACACAGTGCTGCACAGCTGGACCCTATCCAGGCATTGACGGCGGAATAGGGCCGCCCGCTATGCACCTGTAGAGCCGAGCCCGCGCTCGGCTGCACTCCGTTCAGGTCTCGCTGCACCGAGCGCTGCACGCAGCAAGCCGAGCATGGGCTCGGCTCTACAGCTACTCAGCGCGCCTTGCCTTTGATTGGCACGCCTCCCGGCAGCTGGGAATACCCGCCGTCACCCCAGTGCCGGGTGATGCGCTGGAAGAACAGAGAGTTGGGCACGCGCAGCAGGCAACCGCGCGCGCCTTCGCCACGATCACTCAGCGTGGTGTAGATCAGGTTGATGTCCACCACCTGGCCGCACAGGCCCGGCTTGTCCACGCTTTCCAGCACTTCGATCGTGTCGTTGATGCGGAACGGGCGCGTAGCCACGATCAGGAACGAACAGAACAGGTTGGACAACACGCTCCACGCTGCAAAGAACGCCACCGCACCGACCGCCATGAACCCGGTCAGCGCGGTCCACAGCACCGAGCGCGAAACGCCCAGCCGCTCCAGTATCAGCAGCGCGGCCGCCAGATACAGCAGCAATGCACCGCCGCGGCGCAGGCCCACATGAAGCTCTGGAGCCAGCCTGCCGCGCTGCCGGGCCTGCACCAGCAGCCACGCCAGGGCGCGCACCATCACCCACGCGACGCCGAGGATGGCCAGCACCTCGGCCACCGGCACAACCACGGTCAGCCAATCCTGGATCCAGGCGGGCAATCCGGCCATGAGGGGTCACAGTGTTGCCGCGCCGCCGGAGATGGTCAGCAGTGCACCGGAGGTGTAGCTGGCGGTGTCCGAAGCCAGCATCACATAGGCCGAGGCCAGCTCGGCCGGCTGCCCGGGGCGGCCGAATGGCGTCTGCGCGCCGAACTGTTCGACCTCTTCGGCGGCCATGCCTGCGGGAATGAACGGCGTCCAGATCGGGCCGGGCAGCACGGCATTGACGCGGATCTGATGCTCGGCCAGCAGGCCGGCCAGCCCCAGCGTCAGGTTGGCGACGGCACCTTTGGTTCCAGAATAGGGAAGGATGTTGGGCGTCGGCCGTTTGGAGTTGACCGACGCGGTGTTGATGATCGCACCGCCACCGCGCAGGTGTGGCACGCACAGCCGGGTCAGATTGAACACGGCATGCACATTGGTATCGAACGTCCGCTTCCAGTCATCCAGGGTGATGTCGTCGAAGTGCTCGTAGTAGCGCTGGTACGCCGCGTTGTTGACCAGGATATCGAGACCGTCCAGTTCGCTGGCCACGCGGTCCACGAGCGAGCGCGCCTGTGCCGGGTCGCTGATGTCACAGGGCACCAGCACGGCCTTGCGCCCGGCCTGTTCGATCTGCTGCTGCACATGGCGGGCATCGTCCTGCTCACCATCGAGGAACGCGATGGCAACGTCGGCGCCTTCGCGCGCGAACGCGATTGCCACCGCCGCGCCGATGCCGCTGTCACCGCCAGTGATCAGTGCCTTCTTGCCCTGCAGCAGTCCATGCCCGCGGTAGCTGTCCTCGCCGTGGTCCGGCCGGGGCTGCATCTGCGCGGTCTTGCCGGGGAAGGATTGCTGTTGGGCGGGGAAGGGCGGGCGTGGGTAGTCGGGCAGGGCCATCGTCACTCTCCGGAAGGAAACCGGGGCCAGTGTCCCTCCATGGCGGTAAACGGCCGGAGGGCGCGGTGTCGTTGCGGCGTGGATGTGTGCGCGCAGGACTTCACAGCGGATGGGCGATGGTGGTCATGATGCTGTTGGCCGGTTGACGCGAATCCAGTCGCGTGTGCTGCACGATGATCGGCTGGTCGGATTCGACGAGGGTAGCGAAGCCGGTGCCGCGCGGTACCGGCGCCGGATCCTGCAGGTCATTGAAGCGCAGGTGACAAGTGCGTCGTGCCGGCACGGTGACCCGGTACGGGCCCACGGGATCTCGGTCTTCGAAGTAGAGGGTCAGGGTGACATGCGCGTCCTCGTTGCCGGCATTGAGGACACAGCAGGTTTCGTGACTCTGCATCTCCGGTGACGGTCCGTTGCTCCAGGCTGGAATGTAGCCTTCGGCGATAGCCCAGCGTCGATGCCCGATGCAGGAAGCGTTCGTTTCCATGACGCCGTTTTAGCCCGGCGGGTGTTGCCATCGTGTCCAGTCCCCGCACGGAATCCGTGATGACCATCGGCTACCACGCATCGCATGAGCAGTTCCCGCCCGCCACTTTGCTGGGCCTGGCACTGCGCGCCGAACAGGCGGGATTCGAGGCTTTGATGTGCTCGGACCACTTCCACCCGTGGACGACCTCGCAAGGGCAGTCCGGCCACAGCTGGGTATGGGCCGGCGCGCTGGCGGTGCAGAGCGCATTGACCCTGGGCATGGTGACCTGCCCGATGCTGCGCCAGCACCCGGCATTGGTGGCACAGGCAGCGGCGACGCTGGAGCAGTTGGCGCCGGGCCGGATCTGGCTGGCGCTGGGTACCGGCGAGGCCCTGAACGAGCGCATCACTGGCCAGCCGTGGCCAGCCAAGCGCGAGCGGCAGAAGGCACTGCGCGATGCGGCCGAGGTGATGCGGCGGCTGTGGGGCGGCGAGCAGGTCGACCACGACGGTGGCTTCCGGGTGCGCCAGGCACGGCTCTACAGTCGCCCGGCGCTTCCCCTGCCGCTGCTGGGGGCGGCCGTCACCGAGGAAACTGCACGCTGGATAGGGGGCTGGGCCGATGGCCTGATCACCATCAGCCAGCCACTGGCGCAGTTGCGGCGTGTGGTGGCGGCGTTCGAGGACGGCGGTGGCAGGGGCAAGCCGATGTACCTGCAGGCCAAGCTGTCCTACGCGCGCGCCGAACAGGCGGCGCTGGAAGGTGCGATGGAGCAGTGGAGCGCCAACGTGCTGCCGCCGGAACTGGCCGAAGGGCTGGACCAGCCCGAACAGTTCGAAGCACAGGCCCGATCGGTCAGCGCCGAGGTGGTGCGCCAGCACGTGCATGTCTCGGCAGACCTGGGCCAGCATCGGGCCTGGCTGCAGGAGCTGCAGGGACTGGGCTTCGATCGCATCTACCTGCACAACGTGAACCGCGAGCAGGAACGCTTCATCGATGATTTCGCCGAGCACGTACTGCCTGCGCCGCGCACTCAGGCACCCTCGGCGGCCAGCCACGTATAGCCATGGCCTTGCAGGTAACAGCGGCGATCCTGCAGCTTGGCGCCTTGGCCCACCAGCGTGTTCAACGGACCGCCCAGGGGCACGTCCACCTCGACCGGCTCGTCGCCGAAGTTGATCAGTGCCAGTGCCTGATGGGGTGCCTCACCGTAGCGGAGCATCAGCAGCGCGGGAGATGGCGGGTCGAGCGTGTGAGGACCCTGCTGCAGCACGGGATGTGCATTGCGCTGCTGCAGCAGCTCGCGCACCCGCAGCAGCAGTGAACCTGGCGTCGCGCGTTGCGCCTCGACGTTCACCGTGCGGTAACCGTACGGGCCGTCTGCCGGTGGTGCGCGCCAGGCATGCCGCGGTTGATCGGTAAACCCCGCCGCTGGTCCACCGTGCCAGTGCATCGGCATGCGCACGGCATTGCGCTCTGGCAGCTCCAGGCAGTCACCGAGGCCGATCTCTTCGCCATAGCGGATCACCGGTACCTGGCCCAGCGACAGCAATGCCGCCCAAGCCATACCCTGCCATGCGATGTCGCCCTCCAGCATCGGTGCCAGCCGGCGGCGGATGCCACGGGCATAGATGCGCATGCCACGCTCAGGGGCGAAGCGTCCCATCACCGCTTCGCGCTCGTCCGGCTCCAGCTGCTCCAGGTCAAGCTCATCGTTGTTGCGCAGCCAGGCGATGCGGGTGTGCGGCGGCGCCTGCGGTCCGTATTCGGCCATGACCCGGGCCACTTCGCTGGCGTCGCCGCGCGCCAGGGCCAGGAAGAAATGATTGTTGAGGTGGAAATCCAGCAGGTGCGAAAGCCGCCGGCCCTGGCAGAGGAAGTCACCGTAGCGCGACGCGGGGACGTCCGCTTCGCCGATCAGCGGCAGGCCTGGCTGCTGCGCGTCTGCCGTGGCGCGCATTTCCTCCAGCAGCCACAGCCCGTCGTCGCGGGGGTCGGCGTGTCGCGCGCGCTCGGCCATGTACGGCACCGCGTCCACGCGGAAGCCGGCCACGCCGCGCTGCATCCAGAACGTCATCACCCGCAGCAGTTCGTCGCGTACTGGCGCATGGGCCAGCTCCAGGTCTGGCTCGTGCCGGTAGAACATATGCCGGTTGAACGCGCCGGCCTCGGCGTTCCAGGTCCAGGCAGACGCCTCGATCGGCGGGAACATCGGCTTCAGGCCATCGTCGGGCACGTGGTCGCTCCACAGGTACCAGCGGCGCCAGGCCGGGTCGCCGCGCTGCGCGGCGACGAACCACGGGTGAGCGCTGGCAGTGTGCTGCATCACCAGCTCGACGATGATGCCGATACCGCGTGCGGCGGCAGCATCGACCAGGCGCTGGAACGCCGCCTCGTCACCCAGGCGTGGATCGATGCGGTAGTGATCGGTGACATCGTAGCCACCGTCACGGCCGGCGTTGCAGTAGAACGGCAGCAGCCACAGGTGGCTGACACCGAGCCACTGCAGGTAGTCCAGCTTTTCGGTGATGCCATCCAGGGTGCCCCAGCCGCGCCCATTGCTGTCGCGGAACAGGTAGGGGTCGACCTGGTAGATCGCGCGCAGCGGGCGCACCGCCATTGGGCTTCTCCGTCACTGTCCACGGGTGACCAGCCTGCTGCGCGACATGGCAGCGGTCCGTGAACCGGACGGCACCGCATCATGACGTGGCATCCACGGTCCCTGCATGCCTGGGCGCGCAGAGTGAATGCTCGTCCCGCTGCGTCGAGGAACCTTTATCCATGCCCCGCCGCAAAACGCTTCGTATTGCGACGTTCAACGTCAACGGCATCGGCACACGCCTGCCGCAGCTGCTGGACTGGCTGCACAGGGAATCGCCGGACGTGGTTGCCCTGCAGGAACTGAAGGCCACCGACGCCGCGTTTCCCGCTGCGGCATTGGAAGAGGCCGGCTACGGTGCACTCTGGCAGGGTGAGGCGCGCTGGAACGGCGTGGCGCTGCTGGCCCGGGGCACCATGCCGGTCGAGAGCCGCCGACGATTGCCGGGCGAACCCAAGGATACGCAGAGTCGCTACCTTGAGGCAGCGGTGCACGGCGTCATCGTGGGTGCCCTCTACCTGCCCAACGGCAACCCGCAGCCCGGGCCGAAGTTCGACTACAAGCTACGCTGGATGGAACGCCTGATCCGGCATGCGCGCAGCCTGGTCGAGGTGCCGCACCCGGCGCTGCTGCTGGGTGATTTCAACGTGATTCCCAACGAAGCCGACGTCTACGACCCCAAGGCCTGGCGCCGCGATGCGCTGTTCCAGCCCGAGGTTCGCGATGCCTTCGAGCGGCTGCTCGCGCAGGGCTGGACCGATGCGCTGCGAAAGGTGCACGGCGACGCCACGATCTACACCTTCTGGGACTATTTCCGCCAACATGCCGAGCGCGACCGTGGGCTGCGCATCGATCATCTGCTGTTGAATCCGATACTGGCGGGGCGACTGAAGGATGCCGGCGTCGACCGCTGGGTACGACTGCAGGAAAAGGCCAGCGACCACGCGCCAGCCTGGGTGACGGTCAGGGCGTGATCAGCGTGCGGCCGGGTCTTCGCGCCGCTCGCGGCGTACCCGCGCGCGGGTGCGGTACAGGCGGCTGTCCGCCTTCTGGATGGTGTCGGCCACGGGTTCGCCGGGCGTGTTGATGGCCGCACCCATCGAGAACGCGCTGGGCGAAAGCGCGGCGTGGTCCTGGTACCAATGCTCCAGTTCGCTCAGGCGGCCATTCGCTGGCGCGACCAGCACCACCATGAACTCGTCGCCACCCAGCCGTACCACGGTCTCGTCCTTGCCCAGCGGCGAGCGCAGGAAGGTGGCGAACTCGACCAGCACGGCATCGCCACGGCGGTGGCCCTGGGTGTCGTTGATGTGCTTGAAATGGTCCAGATCGAACATCACGCACGCCCAGCGCTCGTCAATCAGTTCATCCAGCCGGTGCAGGTAACGCCGGTTGTAGCACTGCGTGAGCGGATCCTTGAAGGACATGTCGCGCAGCTGCTGCTCCTGCATCCTCAGCGCGGTGACGTCCTGCGCATGCCCCAGCACGTAGGGCGGGCTGGCTTCGTTGTCGAGCACGTTGTGGTACGCCCAGTAGTGGCGCGTACCATCGGCGGCAATCAGCTCGATCACGCCAGCGTCGGTGTGGTTTGCCTGGATCCGGGCGAGGTAGGCCTTGAAGCCCTCGCGCTTTTCCGGTGGCATCAGGTCACACAGGCTGCGCCCGATCATCTGGCTTTCCTCGAAGCCCAGCGACTGCACCGCCGCCGGATTCACCGAGGTCAATGTCCCGTCCAGCGTGTGGGTGCAGATCAGGCCCAGGCTGTAGTGGAACAGTCGCCGGTAGCGGGTTTCGCTGGCTTCCAGCGCGTCGAGCGCGGCCCGCTCGTCCGTGATGTCCTGGATGGCCCCGACCAGGCGCGGATGGCCGTCGACCTGTTGCCGGCTGCCGACCACCCGGGTCCAGATCGCGCGCCCGTCGGCGGTCGTCATTGGCAGCTGCACCTCCCAGGACGTGCCTTCGTCGATGCAACGCTGCACTGCCGCGCGGATGATGTTGCGGCTGTCTTCGCGATAGAACGACAGCGCGGTGTCGAGCGTCGGTTCAAAGTTGCTGCGCACGCCGTGCAACTGCTTGGTCTCGCGGGTCCAGCGCACTTCGTTGGTGACCAGGTCCATCTCCCAGCCGCCCACCCGCGCCGCGCGGTTGGTGCGCTCCAGGAAGTCTTCGCTGCGTTTCAGCTCGCGTTGCAGCGCTTTCGCCTGGCCCACCTGCGCCATCAGGGTACTGCGCTGTTCCAGCACCTGGGTGGTGACCCGCGCCAGATGCACCATCAGTTCGCGCTGGGAGGGGGACAGCACGCCGGGCATCGGGTCGAGCAGGCACAGCGTGCCGATACGTGCGCCGTGCGCCGAGCCCAGGGGGATGCCAGCGTAGTGGCGGATGCGCGGCCCACCTGTCACCAGCGGATTGGTGGAGAAACGTGGATCCTGGCGCGCATCGGGTATCTCGAACAGCTCGTCCTGGCGTATGGCATGGGTGCAGAAGGAAATTTCGCGAGCCGTCTCGCTGACGCCCTCAAGGCCGATGTTGGCCTTGAACCACTGGCGGTCTTCGGCCACCACGGTGATCAGGCCCATCGTCAGGCCGGTCGCGGCGCGGGCGGCGGCGACGATGGCATCGAACACCGGCTCCGGGGGCGTATCCAACAGGTGCAGTCGTTCGATTTCGAGCAGTCGTTCGGCTTCGTCCATGGCGCTTTTCAGGGCTGGGTGGCGAGGGCGGTTGCGGCGGCTGTCTTGGATCACGGTAGTGCGTGCGGCGTTATGTATCGCCATGGCAGGGTGATGCCGGCGTGAGGCGCGCGCGCCGGCTCAGTGTTGCCGGAGCGATGCCTGCAAGGCGGTAGCCAGCGCGGCATCACCGGACACCAGGTCCTGCCAGCGCAGCGTGATGCCCTTGCGGCGCCCCTTTTCAACCAGCTTCAGTCCTTCGGGGTCCACGATGAGGGTGTAGGGCTGGCCATCGATGTCCAGTTCGCGTCGCAGCGGTTTGTCGAGCGGGGTCATCATCGTTTCCTCGCCGGGGAGAGAGCGCGGCGTGGCTGTATCGATACGTGACGATGATCACGGACGTGCCAACGCCAGGGGAAATCAACAGCGCGGGTGATGCCGATGCGGGGCCCGACCACTGGATCCTCCGGCGGCGGCACGCCGTCGCTGACGATGACAATGCCGTGGTTGCCGGTCACCAGATCAGCGCCGTCGAAGCTGCGGTCCAGCCCGAAGGCCTGCGAGAGCTTGCCGGGCCCGCTGGCCAGATCGTGGTCGCGGCGCGCAGCGGGGCGCAGTTCGCGCATGCGCTCCAGGCCCACCAGCGGCTCGATGGCCCGCAGCAGCACCGCCACGCCTTCACCCACTTCGCCGCAGACAACGTTGCTGCCCCAGTGCATCCCGTAGGTGAAATAGACATACAGGTGGCCGGCCTCACCGAACATGCTGGCCGTGCGCGGCGTCTGCCCGCGATAGGAGTGTGCGGCCGGATCGACACTGCCCGCGTAGGCTTCGACTTCAACGATGCGACCGGCCCGGCCATCGTCACGGACCAGGAGCTTGTTGAGCAGCTCGGGCGCAACCTCGACGGGCGGGCGCCGGTAGAAGCTGCGCGGGAGGATCTGAAGAGAGGCAGGCAACCAATCCGGCACGGTAGAGGCAGGCTCGGGCAAACGGTGATGGCACTGTGGCATCAGGCAGGTGAAACGGGCGCAGACGCAGTGTCATTGCTGCGCAGGACCGGCGGCCAGTGCGGCTCTCCGTGCGGCATAGACCTCCGGCGTCTGTGGCTTGATGAACAGTGCCACCAGTTCCGGATACTCGCGCTTCACCGCCGTTTCGATGCGGGTGATGCAGGCTTCGATCTGCGGGGTCCGCCGGTCATCCTCGAACTCGGCGCTGAGCATGGCCACGACCTGTTCCGGGCCCATCTGCATGGTGGTCACGCCATTGGCGCGGCGCAGGTCTGGATCGGTTTCCGCCACGGCCATGATCCGATCGGCCACCGCCGGGTGGGCCGGCTCACCCACCAGCAGTCCCTTGGTTTCGCGTGCGAGGAGAAAGGCGGTGGCGGCAAGCACGCCCGCGATGCACAGCGACGCCACACCATCAAGCACCGGCATGTCCAGGATCTGTGCGGCCACGAGCCCGATCAGTGCGAAACCCAGGCCCAGCAGGGCCGCGCTATCCTCCAGCAGCACGGTAAAGGTGGAAGGATCCTTACTGCGGCGGAAGGCTTCGAAGTAGCCAAGCTTGCCCTTGGTACGCCGGAACTCGCGCAGCGCCACCCACCAGGAGGCACCCTCGAACAGGATGGAGATGCCCAGCACGCTGTAGCTCAACGCGTGGTTGGTGGCCGGCTCCGGCTGGCGGATGTGCTGGATACCTTCGTAGGCCGACACACCGGCGCCGGCAGCGAACACCAGCAGGGCGACGATGAAGCTCCAGAAGTACAGTTCGCGGCCATAGCCGAACGGATGTACCGGGTCCGGCGCCTTGCCGGCGCGGCGCAGCCCGTACAGCAGCAGCACCTCGTTGAGGGTGTCGACCAGCGAATGCACGCCTTCGCTGAGCATGGCCGAGCTGCCGGAGATACCGGCGGCGATGAACTTGGCGATCGCAATGGCGAGGTTGCCCGCGAGCGCGGCATAGATGACAAGGCGGGAACCGGTGGGAGCGGACATGTCAGCAGCGGGGCACGGTAGACGGCTGATCTTCGCGGTCTGCCCGTGCCCATCGCGTGCACGTCGCGGTCAACGCCCCCTGGGATTGAGATAAAGCCGGGCTCCATCCGACTCGCGGAACCCCGACCAGCGCCCGCTGCCCGACGCGCGGAAACGCCCGTACACCGTATTGCTGGTATCGGTCAGCAGCAGCTGGTTGCCCGACAGTACCCAGCGGTTGGCCGAGAAGAAGCCGTCCGGGCAGCCGGCAGGCACGTAGGCGCTGTAGCCACCGAACCACTCACTGTTCTTCAGCTCGATGGTGCAGGTGCTGCCGTTCTCCTGGCCCAGCGTCCAGCTGCCGAACAGATCGCTGTCGCGCACATCGCGGTCGCCGCGGTGGCGGTCATGGTTCCAGTCGTCGTTGTCGTCGTGGAAACCGAAGCCCACGTCGATCTCCTTGCTTTCGGTGCGCGACTCGGACTGGGAGCTGCCACTGGTGGTGGTCTGCGTGGTCATTGAACCACTGGTCTGGGTCTGGGTGCTGCTGGATTGCGTGGTCTGGTCGGTGTGGGTGGTCTGTTCGCCGAAGCCGGACGAAGCGTCCTGGGCAAGGGCGGGCAGGGCCAGGAAGTACAGCGCCGACAGGCAGCTACGGGCAAGCAGAGCAGCCATCGCAGGATCCTCGGAAGGGTGGATCGCGCGAGTATCGAACCGGTGGGGTGGGAGACGGTGTGAGGGCGCGCCCTGAGGCAAGCCAGCCAAGAACAGGTGCTGTCCGCTGAAGGGTAGTGCCGGCCGCTGGCCGGCTCCCCTTTGACGCCCAGAGCCGAAGGAATGCCGGCCCGCGGCCGGCACCTCCCGCAGCCAGGCATGGCTTGGCGCTACGGGTCGGGTTTCACCCTTACCACCCGTTTCCGGTACTCGTACACGTTGTCACCGCGGATGCGCTTTTCCTCGGTGCCGGTGACCCGGCCCACCTGCTTGTCCGAACCGGTCACGGGCTGTGCCTCGATTTCGGTCTCGTGCTCGAAGGAATGCGATTTGTCGGTGTTGCGGTAATAGCGGTACAGCGCCCAGTACAGCGCGGTCGCGCCGGCTGGACCTGCCGCCAACAGCCAGAGTCCACTGTCGTCGCTCATGTCGATGCTACCAGGAAGGCAATTGCGAGGGCTTCAATGATGGTGCCGGTGGCCAGTGCCGCCAGCAGCATCTTCCATTGCTGCACGGGCACGCTGCCCATGGTTTCGCCGGTACGGCCGTTCACCGCGATGTAGTGCAACATGCCGCCGTTCTTTCCGGGCTGGTGATACGAGTACAACCACACCGGCAGGTACATCGACACCCAGCGCGTTCCATGCACCTCCAGCTGTTCCTGTTCCCAACGCACGCCACGGTTGTAGCGCCTCACCGAACCTTCCACCTGTGCGCGGGCAATCGACAGAAGCTGGTCTTCCAGCCGCGGCCGCAGCTTTTCCACGTCGAGATTGCGTTTTTCAGAGGTGAAGCCGGCCAGGTACGAAGCGTTCCATTTCACCGCGTTCTTGGTGTCGAATGGCAGGATGGTGTTGATGATGTTGTTGGTGTTGGCCCGGGTATCCAGATTGCCGCGCTCGGCCGAGGATTCCAGGGGCAGGTCATCAACGGTGAAATCGACCTGGCGTTCGACCTGGTAGACATCGGCGTCGTAGAGGGTGCGCTTGTTCTTCTCGCTGCCCACCGTGTACTCGCGCGTCTTGATCTCGCCCTTGCCGGCCACGGCCGCGCTTACATTGCTGTCGACGATCATGTAGGGGAGGAACACGCCCACCACGTTTTCCGGGGTGAACTGGTCCTTGAACGCTTTCAGCGCGAACATCCGGCGCTTGTCGACGAACTGGCGGATGCGCGCGACCGCATCGTCCTTCTTGATGTGGAAGGGCAGCACTGCATCGGGCACGGCGCCATTGCTGATCTGTTCGTTGACGCCGAAGACGTGGCGGCACCAGTGGCAGCGCGCCGTCATCGTGCTTTCGGTATTGACCGTGACCTCGGCACCGCAGCCGGTGCACTTGAACGTCATCAACGCCGAGGTGTCGGCGTCGATGTCACGCGCGCCGGAGGCGATGACCGTACCGCGCAGCTGGTCGATGGCCTCGCCCAGCCCGAATTCCTCCTCCACGCGCGCGCCATGCCATTCGTGACGGCAGTACAGGCAGACCAGGATATCGGTGCCGGCCTTGGGCCGGATGTCGGTGGCGCCGCACTTCGGGCAGCGGTTGAGACCGTCTTTCAGCTCGCTGGCCGAGGTATCGATGGCCACAGGATCGGGCGCTTCCACTTCATCGCGGATGGCCTGTGGCAGAGTCGGCGTGTCCAGCGGGAAGCTGCCGGGCAGGGGAGGGACGTCCTGCGGCGAACCGGGCCCATCCAACGACGCCGCCGGCAGGGGCGGCGGCGTCGCGGGCACGGATCCGGGCAGCGGCGGTGGGCCGTTTCTGGGATCGGACATGTGGGTTGTGCGTTCTGCTGTTACAGGCCCAGTGCCTTGGCTTTCAGGGCGTCATAGTCGCCTTGGGTGATCAGGCCCAGGTCCAGCATTTCCTTTGCCTTCTTCAGCTTGGCCACCGGGTCATCCGCAGCCGGGGTGACCGGCTGCTGCATGCCGCCCACACCGAACATGCCCGAGGCCATGCCGACACCGACCAGGCCCGCCGCACCGCCGTTCTCGCCGGCCGACTGGATGCCCTGGGCGACGCTGGCCTGCAGGTTGGAATTGCCGCGCGAACCGGACAGCGCATCGGCGCGCTGCACGGTCTTCAGCAGTTCGCGGGTGTTGGCGTCGTACTCGATCGAGACGATGGCGGTCTTGACGATGGCCAGGCCGCGGTCGGACTTCCACTGGTAACCCTGCTCGACGGCGGCGGACAGGCTCTGCGCGAAGCCCAGCGAGTCCTGCTGCAGCTTGGTGATGCGGTTGCCCTTGCCCGGATCGTTGGTATACAGGCTGAAGGCCGGGGCCAGCGAACCGACCACTTCATTGAACAGTTGGCTGGCAGCGGCGTTGTCCAGATCCGTGAAGTCGAACACCTGGCCCGGCCGCAGGTAGCTGGCCGGCACGAAGTTCTTCACGAACAGGATCGGGTCGACGATCTTCAGCGTGTACGAGCCGCGGGTGATCGCACCGACCTGGGTATTGAGGAATCCGTCGTCCCAGTAGATTTCCGACTGGGTGCCGAAGCGGTTGTCCGGCAATTCCTTCAGCGAGACGAAGTAGGCCGCCTGCTGCGCGCCCGGCTGGCCGCCGAACTTGAAGCGTTCCCAGCTCTGCTTGATGAAGGTGCTGACCAGGCCGTCGCCGGCGAAGATCGACTGCGAGTTCAGATCGTCCGAACGCCATTCGTAGCCACCCGGTTCGGCGACGAATGCGGTGATCGCACCGTCCTGGAACAGCAGCAGGCCGTAACCTTCGGGCACGATGATTTTCGAGCCGTTGGTGATGATGTTGGACGAGCCGCTGGTGTTGGAGCCGCGGCCGGCATTGGTGCCCTGCGGCACTGCCGCGAACAGGGCGGCCGTGGACGGCAGGCCCGCCGGCACGGTGTAGAAGTCCTTCCACTGGTCGGCCAGCACACCGCCAACCGCACCCTTCACCGCCTGTACCAGACCCATGACCAACTCCCTGTGATTCGAAGGCAGGCACCATGCCTGCCGAGCTGGACTGAATATAGCAGCGGTGGAGGACGGCAGTAGTGCCGGAACATGAATCCGGATCAGCGCCGGCCAGTGCCGGTTGGCCCGGCCCGTACCGCCTGCAGCACGGCCGCCATGTCCAGCGCCCCCGATCCGGACGCCAGTGCCTGTGCGAACAGCGCGTCGCTGGCGTCGATCAAGGGCGCATGCATGCCCACCTCATGGGCGGCAGCGGCTACCAGCCCACTGTTCTTGCGCACGTCGGTGATCGACGCCTGCACGCTGAAGTCACCACGGATCATTTTGTCCAGCTTGATTCGCGATACTTCGCTGGCCATCGGCCCTGCGTTGAGCACCTGCGCGAAGCGGTCAAGCTCGATGCCGTGTGCTTCGGCGAAGTACACCGCTTCGGCCAAGCCGGTGACCAAGGTGATCAGGTACAGGTTCACCGCCAGTTTCATGCGCAGTGCGGACGGCACTGCACCACAGCACACCGTTTGCCTGCCCATCGGTGCAACCAGTGGGGCGGCTGCCGCGAGGTCGACATCGGCACCGGCCAGCAGGATCACCAGCTGCGCCGCTTCGGCCTGCACGCGTGAGCCAGACACCGGCGCTTCCACGTAGCGGCCGCCCGCGGCACGGATCTGTTCGGCCAGCGCCTGTGAGTACGTTGCCGAGCTGGTACCCATGTTGATCAGCAGGCGGCCCTCGACCCGCTCGCCAAACGCCGCGCCATGCCGATCGAGCACGCTGTCGATGGCATCGTCATTGGCCAGCATCAGGATGAGGGTGTCGCAGGCCGCGAATACCTCGTCCACCGCCTCGCAGACGTTGATGCCGGCGGTGCGCGCGGCCGCATGGTTGCGGTCGGAGCGCGACCAGCCGCATACCTCGTAACCTGCGCGAGCCAGATGGGCCGCCATGGGCGTTCCCATCACTCCAAGTCCCAGGAATCCGATGCGCATGATGGACGTCCGCTGGCCGCAGAGCGCCCATCATGCCATGGGCAGTGGCCGCTAGAGCATGTAAGGAATCTTGAACGCCAGCGTGAAGTCCGGTGCGTCCGGGGTCAGTCCGATGCCCAGCAACGTCACCAGCGTGGTGTGCTGGTTCAACGCATAGGTCACGCCCAGGTTCAGTGATGCCGCATTGGCGTCACTGCCGATCACCTTCATCCACTTGCCACCCTGGAAGCGGGTGGAGGCGCGGGCGCTGATGCGGTCGCTGAAGGACAGGCTCAGGCTGGTCCGCTCGTTGAATGCGAAGGCCACCCCAGCACCGAAGTACACCGAGCCGCCCAGCTTCACGTCGCCTGGGTTGACCGTATCCGGATTGCTGTCGATGTCGCTGAAGCCGCGAGGGATGGAGTGCACGTACCCGATGTTGGCGAACAGGATGGCCGGGTCAGCGGTCTTCACCATCGACAGGCCGAGGTTGGCCTGCCATACGCCGTTGCCGGTGGGTTGCTCGCGCGGCACGGCGAAGCGGATGTAGTCGTCGTCATCGCGTTCGATCACCTTCCAGTCCAGGCCGTAGGGCGCGCGCCCGGTGGGGGCGGTGACACCGGCCGTGAGCACGGTCTCAGGGCGCCAGCCGCGTTCGCCGAACAGCCGGTAGTTCGCGCTCAGGCCAATGTCGCCCAGGCCGTTGCCGTTGGTCTGCTCCTGCGCGATGGCGGCCGCTGCACCGCCGGCGCCGCCTTTCTGGTACACGGTGCGCCGCGCCAGGTAGGGCACATCCAGGTTGAGGGTCAGGTTCGGGCTGACGCCCCAGCGGGCCGCCACGTTATAGGTCAGCGAGTCGGACTCCACGTTCTCGATGGCGATATTGCCGAGGAAGATGGCGTCCAACGCGAGGAAGCCGTTGAGGGTGAGCTGCTTGCGGTCATAGCGGGCGTAGGTGAGGCTGTTCTCGATGGTGAAGCGACGCGAGAACAGGGCCGATTGCTGCTGCTTCACGTCGTCCACGCTGCGCCGCGACTCCTGCCTGGCCTGCTGGGCCTCGGCAGCGGTACTGGCGTAGGCCTCGCTGCTCGGTGGAACCGCGGCGGCCGCCGCCTGCGCCAATGGCGCGGCAGGTGGGGTCGAGGCTGGGCCAACCCGCCCGCCCAAGCGTGCCTGCATGGCCTGCACCTGCATGTCCAGTTCGCGCAGCCGCCGCACTTCCTGTGCGTAGTTGGCTTTCAGCTGTTCCAGCTGGTTGGCCAGGGCCTGCACGTCTGCGCCATCGTCAGGCGTCGGCGGCACGGCAAGGGCGGTGCCCGCCAGCGCCGCCAGCGCCAACGGGGTGATCCTCATCAGGGTGTGCATGTTCGTGTCCTGCGTTGTGGAGCGTTTCCCCCAATGCCAGGCCCTTCTACTGGCCCGGCCCCATGCCGCGGTTCAACGCAATCGCCTGGGCCACGTTCTGGCTCAACGGCAGGTTGCCGCCCACGGCGTTGCGCACCAGCTCCAGCCGCAGCTGGTTGCTGGCGATCTGGCCGTCACCGGTAAGGGCGATGCCCTGGCCGACGCTGCCATTGCGGATCCACTGCTGCACCAGCCCCTGGCCATCCACCTGCAGCAGCAGGTGTGCCTGGTTGCCTTCCAGCACGGCCGTCGCGCTGGCGCCGGCCGGCTGCGCGGTGACGTTGCCTGCGCCATCAGAGAGAACAGCCGGCACGCCACCCTCGCGGACGGTCAGCGTGGTGACGTTGCGCGCGACATTGCCATCGCCGGCCACCTGCACGCTCTGCACCAGGCCGCTGGCATTGGCCAGGCCGCTGCTGTCGATGCTGCGTCCGTGGGTATCGGGCAGCGGCGCATCGGCTGCCGTGACATTCACGCTGGGCTGGAAGCTGAGCTTCGGCGCGCCAGCACCACGGAAGTCCATGCCCAGGGTCAGGCTGCCCTGCAGGGTCGTGCCGTTGCTGGCCTGCCACTGCGACACCATGGTGACCCCGAACCAGGCAACGTTGTTGCCACCCACGGTGTAGCGCCCCCGCATCAGGCTCAGCTCCGGGTCGGGGATTTCCGTGAGTCCACGCCCCGTCCTGCCGTCGGCGGCCTGCAGGGGCAGGGCAGGGGCCATCAGCAGCAGAGCCATCCATACGTGTTGACGGAACATGGTCGTACCTCCTCAGAACAGGTCGGCGTGGCTGAAGCCGAAGTCGACCAGTTCGGCATCGGTGATCGGCCCTTGCCGCGCGTAGAGCGCGCGGGCGCTTGGCCGTTCGCTGGGTTGCAGAAGAACGGTGTTGCGATCGAAGTCGCTGCCGATCACCACGAAGACCGCGCGCGATGGCCAGGCGGCCAGGAACTCCGGCAGCGCCAGGCTGCGGTTGCCGAGGATCGGGTCAGCCACTTCCACGATGCCGTTGCGCACCTGCTTGAGCACCACGAAATGGCGGAAGCCGCGCACGTCCATCAGCACCAGTCCTGGCACGCGAAGGGTGCGCAGTCGTGTTTCATCGATGCGGTAGCCCCGGCCACGCATGCCCAGCGATTCCACGTAGCGCTTGATGTCGAGCAGGGAGAAGCCGCGTTCGGCCACCAGCGCTGGATCGGAAACCCCCATCATTCCTTCGATCACCGTCGCTTCGTCGGTCTGCAGGTGATAGGCATGGCGCAGGATGGTCGCCAATGCGGCTGCCCCGCAGCTGTAATCGGTGTGCTGGCGCACCACGTTGCGGTAGCGCCGCTCCTGCATGCTTTCGACCTTCTGCTGCAGCAGCGCGCCGTTGGGCAGCACGCCGGCGAAGTGGACCTCGCCGGCCCACGCCCATGCGGTGCCCAGCAGCCACAGGCAGGCCAGCAGGCGCATCGATGGAGGGCAACGGATCATCTACGTTCTCCGGCAGCAGGGGGGAGCCCCCGTTCCAAGGGGGAGGAGGAACAGGGGCTCCCGGGGACCCGGCCATTGGCGGACGGCCGGGGTGTTGCGCTTACTCGCCGCTGCCACCACCGCCGCCGGTGCTGGGCTGGGCGACTGCCAGGGCCAGGCTGTTGGCCTGCAGGTTGCCGGTGCCCGCAGCAACGTTCACGCCGATGTTGCCGGAGGCGCCCGAGAAGGCACTGCCGGACAAGGCCGAGGTGTTGGTCGCATTGACGTTCACCCACCGCGTGGTGCTGACCGTGCCGCTGAGGCTGGCATACAGGTCAGCCACGCCCAGTTCGACGAACTGGCTGGTGCCACTCTCACGCGTATCGAAGCCCAGGCCGCCCACCCCTGGCCGGTTGGGGTTCATCGTGGCGTTCTGGATCTGGTTGTCCAGATCGATATGGCCGGTGCTGTTGCCACCCGGGTGCGGCAGCTCGCCACTCCACGTATCCAGGTAGTAGTTGGCCATCTGGTAGGCGTTGCCGGTGCCGCGGTAGGTGCCCGCGCCATAGGCCAGTGTCAGGCCGCTGACGCCGCCACGCATGCCGACCTGCACGGTATCGGTGTAGGACTGCACGAAGCCGGCGTTGCTGACCGTGTTGCCGGTGGAGACCTGGTTGGAGCTGATGCTCGACTGGGCCACCGCCGTGGTCGCTACCGACGCCGCGAGCGCGTTCTTCTGCTCATTGTTGTTGCCCGAGGCGATGTTTACACCGATGTTGCCGGACGCGCCGCCAAAGGCGTTGCCGCTGAGACCTGCGGCGTTGGTGACACCGGAGTTCATGGTGGCGTTGCCGAAGCCGGCCTGGTTGACGAACACCTCGGCGTCGGCCATGCCGAAGCTGAAGGACGCATCGGCCGCAGATAGTGAGGCCGCGTTGTCCTGCGCATTGTTGTCGCCGGAGACGACATTGAAGCCCAGATTGCCCGAGGCACCGGCACCGACGCTGTCACCGATCGACGCGCTGTTGGTGACCAGGCTGTTGCTGGTGGCGTTGTTGCTGATCGACTGCCGGTTGTCGATCACGGCAATGGCCGCCGAGTCGAGGTCGATGTCGCCGGTGATGTTCGGGTCGCCGGAGAAATTGATGTCGGTGCTCAGGCGCAGGTCCTTCTCCAGGTTCACGTCGACGCCGTGGTTGTTCTTTTCCTTGCGTTCGTCGGCCTGGATGTTGCTGTGCTTCTGCACGTTGACGTTGACAGTGCGGTTGCGCACGTCGTTGTCGGTGTGGTTGTGCGTGTCGTTGCGGGTCTCGCTGACGGTGTGGTTGTGGTTGATGTTCGCGTTGGCGTTCTGGTTGTCCCAGCCATTGGCCGCAGCGGCGGTCGAGGCAGTGGCAATCGCCATGGCGAGCATGGTCTGTTTGACGGTCGCTTTCATGGTGCCCTCTCTCTCATCAGGTGGTGCATCGGTTGGGTGGTTGTCACGGGCGGTCCTGCACGACCAGGCCCAGTACGTTGGCCGTGTCGTTGCCGTTGCCCGCGATCTGATTGAGTTGCAGGACCCCGTCGAATCCCCGCAGTGCGGTGCTGGCTACACCGGCGCTGCGGGTGCCCGTCGCGACGCCGTAACCGGTGTCGTCCCGCCCCCCTGCCAACGCGGAACCCTCGGCGGCCAAGGCCGTATCGTCGGTTTCGCGTATGCCCTGTCGGGCCAGCGTCGCGCTGACGACGTTGAGCGTCGTGTTGGCGATGCCGCTGGCCTGGTTGATGGATGCGATGCCACTGGCACCGGCCAGTGCGTCACCGCCAATGAACGCGGTGGCCTGCAGCGGCCCGGACAGCACGCGGTTGCCCTGCTGCAGTTGCCGGGCATTGATCGCCACGTCGGCGCGATCACCCTTGGCGATACCCCGCAGGTTGGCCTGCACGTTGAGGTCGCCGGCGGCCTGGTTGACGGCGATGGCCCCATTCGCCCCGGCCAGTGCGTGGCCGTCGATGCGGGCCACGTCGAGATAGGCGAGCATGCCGCCGTAGTCATCGGCCCGGGTCGCCCAGGGCGCGGCAGCGAGCAGCAGAAGCACGCCGTGCAGGGCCTTCATTTTCCACCTGCCGGGGCCGTGCCCTGCAGGGGGAACTGGGCCAGTGCGCCGCGCACGGTATCGGCGATACCGCGGGTGCTGCTGCCGACCGCACCGAGCGGACCGCTCATGGCGCCCCCGAGGTTGCTGCCGACCATGCCATCACCACCGCGGCCAAGCGTGCCGCCCAAGGCCTGCTGGGTGACCCGTTCAACGGTGGTTCCACCCGGCGCCGCGATGGACGCGGCCTGGCCGGCGCCCATGCGGGCATAGTCCTCATCGCTCAACTCGTCCATGCCGGTCGTCGTGCCACCGGCGCCCAATGCGGTGGCGATCTCGCGCTGTGGCTTCGGGTCGGCAATCAGGGCCATGCCCGGTGGTGCCATGCGATAGGCCGGCCGCGCGGAGACGTCCCGCAACAGGACGATTTCGCCCGGCTGTGCCTTCACGCCCTGGCGGGCGCCGGACGCGGATGCGCCCGTGCCAACCAACAGCAGGGCGATTGCCAGTGCTGCGGCCAGGCCGCGAACCAGGGTGGTGCCGTCCATGCCGATCTCCCGCGATGGGTGCGGCGGAACCACGCATCAACCGTGCCAACCTGGAAGTGCCCACCCGCCAATGTCGGGACCGTGCAGCACCTGACCGTGCTGCTGCCACGGTGTTACAGGCACGTCGGGGAATCGTTGGGATTTCGAAGCCCCAGGCACCGCAGGGCAAGGGTGGCGGGCAACTGTTGCATGGGTGTTACAGGTGGCGCCGCCGTCTGCAACGGTGCCGGTTCAGCCACGAATTTCTTGACGCATTGCTCATTGCGCCGCCGTTTAGGGAAGCGCTAGGATCCGCCCAACAAAGGCCGCCCCGGTGGCCGTAGAGGTCCCGGCGGGGGGCGGCACGCCGGCGATTGCCTGACAGTCCGCCGACGGTGTCCGGATGCTGGGGGAAGCATGGCAGCGGTCCCGGAGGCTTCTACGTCACGTTGCGTGCTCTGGTTTGGCGAGCCGTTGGCGAACGAGCGCAGTGCGCTGGCGGCAGCAGGCTGGCATGTGCGCAGCATCCATCCCGATCCCGCCATGGCGATAGGCCTGCGTGGGCGCGATCGATTGCTCGCCGTACTCGATCTGCGCCATCTCGATGCGGCGTCGCTGCAGCTGCTGGAACCGTGGATCGAGCAGCACCAGCATCTGCCCTGGCTGGCGGTACTGCCACCGGGCGCCGGACCCACATCGCCGGCCTGGCTGCCGTTGCTGCAGCGATGTGGCGCGCGCTTCACGCTGCCGTTCGGCCTTCAGGACCTGGTCTGCGCAATGCGCCAGCAGTTCGATGCGGATGATCCGCCTGTCGATGCAACCTGCAGTGGGTATGGACCGCATGCACTGATTGGCGAAAGCGCTGCGCTGCATGCGGTGCGCACGGTGCTGCACAAGTTCGCGCCGGTGGAACTGCCGGTGCTGGTCACCGGCGAAACCGGTACAGGCAAGGAACTGGCTGCACATGCGCTGCATGCGCTGTCGGGGCGCGCCGGCAGGCCTTTCATTGCGGTTAACTGTGGTGCGATTCCGGCCAGCCTGGTGCAGTCGGAGCTGTTCGGCCACGAACGTGGCTCGTTCACCGGTGCCGACAAGCGGCAGATCGGTGTGTTCGAATCCGCCCATGGCGGTACGGTGTTTCTTGATGAGGTAGGCGATCTGCCGGCAGAAGCGCAGACCAGCCTGCTGCGCGTGCTGCAGGAGGGGACCTTCGAGCGCGTGGGCAGCAGCCAGCCGCTGCGCGCGGACGTGCGAGTACTTGCCGCGACCCACGTCGAACTGGAACACGCGGTGGCGCAGGGGCGGTTCCGCAGCGATCTCTACTACCGCCTGAACGTGCTGCGCCTGCTGATGCCACCGCTGCGCGAGCGCGGTGCCGACGTGCAGCTACTGGCCGAGCACTTCCTGCGCTGCTTCCGGTTGCGCCACAGCGTGCGTGCACGCGGCTTCGCACCGGCCGCACTGCAGGCGATGCGGCGCTTCGACTGGCCCGGCAACGTACGCGAACTACTGAACCGTGTGCAGCGTGCAGCGATCATGGCCGAAGGCGAGCTGATCAGTGAGCGTGACCTGGAGCTGGGCGCATCGGTAGCGGCCCTGCCCGCGGCGATGCTGCACGATGCGCGCGGCCAGGCCGAGCGCGATGTACTGCTGCAGACCCTGCGCCAGACCGGCTACAACGTCTCCGAGTGCGCGCGGCAGATGCAGATATCGCGGGTCACGGTGTATCGCCTCTGCCGCAAGCACCGGTTGGAACTGCCTGCACAGCGCTGATCAGCCGGCCGCCAGGTGCTTGAACAGGCGCAACGGTTTGCCCGCGACGCGCTCGATCACGCCCTTGGCTTCCAGGTCCAGCTGCACGGCCTTCAACCACCAGCCGGCGGTGGCACCTGCCGGGAACAGCGCGGCGGGCAGGTGTGGCAGCAGTGCCTGTTTCGCCTGCGCGACGGTCAGGCCGGGCGGTTGCGCGGGCAGCGCCCGCAGCAAGGCATGGCGCATGGCGAGGTACTTGGCGCGATCCACGCGCTGGATGTGCCCGGGCGTGGTGATGCTTTCGATCTCGATCCGTCTGGGCTCAGGCATGGGTATCTCCCGCGACCTCGATGCGTGGGCTGCGGAAGCCCATGGCGATCCACGCCTTCATCAACCGCGCATAGAAGCGCAGCGACCGGGTCTTCAGGTTCGGCACATCGTCAGGAAGCACAGACGCATCAGGAAGATCACTGACCATGGTCCGTATCTCCACGGCAGGTCTTGTCGATGCCGGCCACAACAGGCCATACAGGCTCAGCCAATGGCCGCCGCTGAACTCCAGGAAGAGCGGCGTATTGCAGCAGCCGGCCAGCACGCGGCGGCTGCCGCCCCTGCTGGACAATCGCAAGGCACGCAGCATGGCATGCCCGGCATCGATGCTGACGCGATCCTTGCGGTGCATTACGAAGAGCGTCTGGCCGTGCGGGCCCAGCACGTCCGGTGCTCGGGGCATCGACTGCAGCATGGCGCCGGCCTTGCGGCAGCTGTCGCAGCAGCATTCGACGGTGGCAATGGATTGGCCCGTGGCGGTCAGGCGTACCTGGCCGCAGGCGCAGGCAAGGGACTGGTGTGAGGCCATCTGCGTTTTCTCCTGGGGGAGTCATCCTCTCGACGAACCGGGGCGCGGAAAATCGACAACATCTGCCTTCAAGGGCGCATCATCCGATAGCGGATGCGGTACAGGTCCAACCCTGCACCGTCCGCGCGCCGCGCCGAATAGGTCAAGGTGTCGGGTTGCGAGCCATCCAGCATCGCGCCGTAGCTGTCGCCGGAGGCCTCGTTCAAGGGGGAGGGCAATGCAAGGCCCGCGTCATAGCGGCCTCCACGCTCGTAGGCGATGAACTGGCGTACCGGTGCACTGCCGAAGTCCAGGGCGCGGGCAAACACCAGCGTCCGGCCGTCGCCCAGGAAGGTGGCATCGAACTCCTGCGCTGCGGTATTGAGGTCTCCCGGCAGCGGCCGTGCCGGCTGCGCCATGTCACGGACCATCGCTGCGACGTAGAGGTCATGGCCACCCGCACCGCCTGCGCGATCGCTGGAGAACAGCAGCGTGGCTGCGTCCGGCGAGAGCATCGGCGCGAATTCATCGGCCGCGCTGTTCACTGCCGGGCCAAGATTGACCGGCTTCCCGAATCGACCGTCGCTCCCCATGCTGACCCGGTACAGATCGTCGCCGCCCAGGCCGCCTGCGCGATCCGAACAGAAATACACCACGCGGCCATCGGCGGAAAAAGCGGGATCGAAGTCGCGCCCCGGCGAGTTGAACGGCACCGGCATCGCCGGCCGCCAGCGCTGCCCATCGTTGCGGGAGACCCAGATGTCATACCCACCCGGCCCGCCGGGCCGGTTGCGGCTGAACCACAGTGCGGTTTTTCCGTCCGTGCTCAAGGTCAGTCGAATCTCGTCGTATTGCGTGGATGCAACGCCCGGGGCAAAGCGCTCGGCGGGGCCGACGATCCGCAGCTCCCGTGATGGAGACGCGGGATGCGACGCAGCAACCAGCAGCATCACGGCCAGCAGCGCCTTCATGCCTGTCGCTCGAAGTCGCTGACCCAGTTTGTTTCCCAGCTGCGCCCGCCATCGGTCGATGCCGCCTGTTCCCAGCGCGCCGAGCGCGGGGTAATGCGTGACCAGATCACCCGCGTCTGGATTGATTGACCGTCGTGCTGGTCTTCGCCGAAGAAGCGGCCGACACCGGCATGGAAACCACCACGCAGTGGCGCGCCGATCCGGGTTGGCTCCCGGCCATCCAGCCACCAGCTCAGCCAGTGCCGCTCCGCCGCATTCCAGGCGCGGATGCCCATGCCTCGCAGCGGCGCTCCAGGCATGTCCATCAGGTTGTCACCCACGTTGCCGAATCCTCCCAGGACCGGCCAGTTGTGCAGGGTGCCGTTGAACGCGTCCCATGCATCGCTGCCTGCCAGCCGAGCGCGCAGGCGACGATGGCGCACGTTCCAATGGCCAACCAGGAAATCAAAATCGCCCGGTGCATCCGGCAGCTTCGGAAGCGGAGAGGGGACCGCAGCAGTGCGGCGGAACCAGTTGCGCCAGTTCACTTCCCAGTGCGCACCGGCATCGTCGGAGAACGCCTGTTCCCACCACGGCTCCTCGCCGTGGATGTCATGCCAACGGAACCAGACCTCGACGGGGCGCCCGTCGATCCGGTCGGTGCCGCGGAAGCTGCCGGCATCGCCCTTGAAAGCGCCGCGCACAGGGGCTTCGATATGGGCAGGGTTGCGGCCATCGATCCACCAGATCGACCACGTGGAAGACACCGGATCGAATGCACGCACGCCCAGGCCCCTGTAGGGGCCCGAAGGCAGCGCCATGACGTTGTCATCGATGGTGCCGAGTCTGCCCAGGGTGAGCCAGACCGCGCTGGAACCGGTGAAGAACTCCCATCGGGTATCGCCGACCAGGCGCTCCTTCAGGCGTCGGTGCCGGACCTGCCAGTTGCCCTGCAACCATTTCCAGTCTTCGCTGTGGCTGGGCAGCGCCCACCCGGAGGGCAGCGCCGTAGATGCCGCCGCGGCGGCCAGGGTGGCCAGGAACTGCCGTCGATCCATGTGCGTGATCCCCTGTCGAAGGTGCCTCCATCGTTGCGCGTACCAGGGGGATTGACCACGCAGATATCGGGGCTCAGGCTAAGTCACACTTATGGTTACCCAACGCCAGCTGCCATCGCTTGCCGCCATCCGTGCCTTCGAGGCGGCGGCGCGGCTGGGCAGCTTCGCGCGTGCCGCCGAAGAGCTCGACACCAGTGCGGCATCGGTGAGCTACCACGTGCGGCGGCTGGAGGCCCAGACCGGTACCTGCCTGTTCCTGCGCCATGCACAGCACGTAGAACTGACAGCGACGGGTGCCAGCGTCGCCCAGGAGGCCACCCGGGCATTCGATGCACTGCGCGCCAGCTTCATGCACGCCGCAGACATGGATGCGGCGCGACTGCGCCTGTCCGTGCTGCCCACGCTGGGCACCAGTTGGCTGACGCCGCGACTGGGCACGTTCCGTGCCCGCCACCGGCAGCTCGTGCTGGAACTGGACCTGTCGGCAGCGCCGCAGGATCTGGCCGCCGGTCACTTCGATGCCGCCATCCGCAATGGCCAGGGCGAATGGCCGGGTCTTCAGGCAACTCCCTTGTTTCCCAGCGTGTTCACACCGTTGTGTGCGCCGGCGCTGCTGCACGAGGCGCGTGGGCTGGGCAGCAGCGCGCTGGAGATTCCCCTGCTCGGGCGGCCGGACTGGTGGGCCCTGTGGTTTGCCGCGCACGGGCACATTCCACCGCCGGCACCGGAGAGTTTCGTCGCGCCCTTTGCCGTCGAGCATCTGGATGTCGGCGCCGCGATCGCCGGGCAAGGCATCGCCATTGGTTCGCCGATCCTGTTCCAGGCCGAGCTGGACAGCGGGCGGCTGGTGCAGGCGCATCCGGGTGTCGCCAGCGACGGTCGCAGCTTCTGGTTCGTGGCACCCACGGCGCGAAATGGCAGTGCCAAGGTGATTGCATTGCGTGACTGGCTGGTCGAGCAGGCCGCTGAGGCGCGGCACGCGGCACGCCACTACCTGGCCCAGGCGGTGGTGCCATGAACCAGAGCCCCGAACTGCTGCGGCGCCTGCTGCGTGCCAAGGACCGGATGGACCGCGCCAGCCATGAGGAATGGCCGGTCGCGCGCCTGGCCGAGGTCAGTGCAGTGTCGCCGGCGCACTTCGCCCGCTCGTTCAAGCAGGCCTTCGGGCTGCCACCGCACCGCTATCTCCTCAGCCGGCGCATCGAACGGGCCGTGGCGATGTTGCGTGACACCGAGTTGCCGGTCACCGAAATCGCCGCGCAGACCGGGTGGAGCAGCCTGGGTACCTTCGGCCGCATCTTCCGTGACATCACCGGTGACAGCCCGGGCAATGTGCGTGAGCGTGAGCGTGCAACCCGGGCGGCGTCGGCCAGCGTGCCGGAATGCCATGCACGCGCCGCGCAGCGCCCGGACCTGAAGATCGCAGTTTTGGAGAAGCGCCGCCGCGAGGCGGTTGCTAACGTGGACCCCACCTGAGGGAGGTCCCATGACGAACACTGTGAACACGGTCGGCCTGTATGTGCGCGACCAGGATGAGGCGCTGGCGTTCTACGTCGGCAAGCTCGGCTTCGAAGTGCATACCGACGTACGCAATGGCAGCTACCGATGGCTGACGGTCCGCAGCCCGGGCCAGGACGGTTTCCAGCTGGGCCTGTTCGTGCCAGGCCCGCCCACCCACGACGCCGCTACCGCACTTGCGCTGCAGCAGCTGGTGGCCAAGGGCGCAATGCCGCCGCTGGTGCTGGCCGTGGATGACTGCCAGGCGCGCTACACGCAATGGCTGGCACAGGGCGTGGAATTCACCCAGGAGCCGATCGAGCGCTATGGCGCCGTCGACGCCGGATTCCGTGACCCGTCAGGCAATGGCTGGAAGATGATCGAAGCCCGTTCCGAAGCGAGGCGCCGGCAATGAGCCGCGGTGGCTGGGCACGGCCCGTGCATCGTTGGACCTCGATCGTGTTCACCCTGGCGGTGATCGCCAACTTCGCCGTTCGCGGGCTGGGGCAGGGCGAACCTGCAGCGTGGATCACCTATGCGCCGCTGCCGCCGCTGTTCCTGCAACTGTTCACCGGGTTGTACCTGTTTGCGCTGCACTACAGCGGCAGGTGCCGCAGCGCCGGGCAGGGCGCTGCGGGTTGACGCCTGGTCAGGCGGCAGCGTCGGCGGCGTAGGCCGCCAGCAGTGCGGGAAGATCTTCCATGCGCTGGAAGATCACCTGGGCACCGGCCGCGCGCAGAGCTTCGGGTGTGCTGTGGTGCGGGCCGCCCTCGGTGAAGCCGAACACGGTGGCACCTGCCGCCACGCCGGCGGTCGCGCCGGTCACGGTGTCTTCAATGACCGCGCAGCGCTTCGGATCCACACCCAGCGCGGCAGCGGCCGCCAGATAGACGTCCGGGTGCGGCTTGGTGTTCGGCATGTCCTGGCCGCTGTAGACGTGGTCGCCGAATGCATCGAGGATGCCGACCTTGCCCAGCTGCAGTTTCACCTTGATCAGGTCGGCACCGGACGCGCAGGCAATGCGGCCACCGGTCGCTGCGGCGATCGCACGCACGGCCTCGGGCGCCCCCCGGATCGGCTCCAGATCCCGTTCCAGCGCCCGGTTGCGCTGCTGGCGGAACTCCTCCAGCCATTCCTCGGTGAACGGCTTGCCGGTGCGCTCTGCGATCAGCCCTGCCAGATGGGCCACGGACTGCCCGAGGAAGACTTCACCCGCCTGCGCCGGGGTCAGCGGCCAGCCGCGTGCGGTCAGCATTTCCGAGAGAACGCGGGCGACCAGCGGCTCGGAATCGACGAGTACGCCGTCGCAGTCGAACAGCACGGCATCGAAGGGGAAACAGGACATCTACAGCTCCAGGGGGCAATGCGGTGGTGCAATTGCCCGCCATTTTCCCACAGCCATCCTTGCGTGGCACCCGGACCGGGTGCCACCCATTCCCGGCAGACCGGTCAGCCCAGATCACACCCCGCCGGCTGCGACCAGGTGCTGGCCGGCAGCATGTTCTTCAGCGAGGCCGGTGCGTTGATCGCAACGTAGCTCGCACCCAACAGCTCCTCCAGATCGGCGATGGTCACCAGGTAGCTGTCGAGGCTGCCCAGATTGGCTTCGTTGGGAATGATCCAGCTGATCGCCTTGGCCGTGCCAGTGTTCGGATCACGGGTGATGATCGTCTTCCAGAAGAACTCCGGCGTCGGGATGCCGTGGCTGGCCAGGAAGTAATCGTTGGCGGCGTCGCCGTAGACCACACCACCGTAGACGTCCACCGGTGCGATGTCGCGGTAGCACTCGGCCACGTTTTCGGCCTTCACCCAGATGCCCTGGTTGAAGCTGGAGACCTGCGGGACGATGTTGGTCATGTAGTTGGCGCGGCGGATGTAGGTCGCGTCGTAATCCATGTGGTTGGACGTGACCAGATGGCCACGGTCATAGCCGGATCTGATGCTGGCGTAGGACGCGGTGCTGGACTGGCCCAGGCAACCGGCCGGCAGGTCCGGGTCCTTGTAGAAGCTGGACGGCCGTGCGGCCGAACCGGTATCGGCGGTAAGCGTGTACTCGTAGCGGGTGGCGCTGTGGATGCTGCAGTCGTAGGTGAGCACGAAGCCGCCCTTGTTGAGGGTGACGACCTGGGCTTGGGCAGCGCTGGCGAAGGCACTGAGGACGAACGCGAAGAAGAAGCTTGCAAGGCGCATTGCGGTTCTCCAGCAGAAGTTCAGGGCGCAGCCGTCCGCCACGACCTGGCAGGGCGAGGTCACGGGGAGACGGTGCGGAGTCGGGTGCAGCGGATTGCGGTGGGACGTGACCGCGTTGTTGGGCTGTGGAGGCCCTGCGGTGTCGTAAGCGTCACAAGCTGTCGTCTTTCGGTCAACGACGAAAAGACGAAGCTGTGACCGCCCGCAAGCACTGGAGAGGTGTCAGATCACACGGCGCGTGGGTGACATGCGCGCGTGCTAGGGCGTCGTAGCGCAGGGGGTGTACGACTCGATATCCTGCGCAGCAGGACCGGAAACCGCAGGATCGAGCAAGGCGAATGATCAACAGTGAACTGCTTGCAGGGGGCGCTGCTGCTGCGCTGATCGGGGTTGCAATCGTGGCTGCGCTGCGTCGGCAGAGACGCCCGCCACATCGCAGTTTCAAGTGTGGGCGCTGCGGCAACGCCGCCCTCCATGACGAACGTACCCGTGGCGCTTGGCGCGCCGGGAAGCAGCGCTTCTACTGCAGGGCCTGTCATGCCGCTTGGCTGCGATCGCATCCACAGGCTTCCGCGCCGCACCGCGGGGCGTCCGGATGCCTGGGCGTCGTTGGCACACTTGCATTGATGCCACTTGCAGGCCTGGTGGCGTGGGTGATCCACCGCGCCTGAATGTGGTCCTGCATCGATCCAGCCGGGCGCCTGGTTCGAAAGCGCCATGCTGCGTCGCAAGGTGCCGCCCACCATTCGCACTGGTACGGTCCGATCCGTTGCACCACCACCGACGGGGAGAGACAACGATGCGCAAGGTTCTGCTGCTGTTGATCCTGCTGACCGGGCTGGCGCCCACGGTCCTGGCGGCCACGGTCAAGACCACCCATCGCACCATCCCCAGCTGGGATGGCACGCCCCTCGGGGCCTTCGTCATCGAACCCCAGGATGCCGGCAGTGGCCGCTATCCGCTGCTGGTGATGCCCAGCAGCTGGGCAGTGCCCAGCGTGGAGTACGTGGGCGTGGCACAGTCGCTGGCGCAGCGCGGCTATGTGGTCATCAGCTACAGCTCGCGCGGCTTCTGGGAGTCCGGCGGCAGCATCGACATCGCCGGGCCCGCAACGGTCGAAGACGTCAGTGCGCTGATCGACTGGGCGCTGGCCAACACCCGGGCCGATCCGGCCAGGATCGGTGTCTCGGGCATCTCCTACGGGGCCGGCACCAGCCTGCTGGCGGCGGCACGCGACCCCCGCATCAAGGCCGTTGCCGCGCTGAGCGGCTGGGCCGACCTGCAGGCGTCGCTCTACAGCCATGACACGCCCAGCGCACAGGGCATCGCCCTGCTGGTGGCAGCCGGCCTGGCCACTGGCCGCCCCGGGGCGGAGCTGGCCACCATCAACGGCAATGTGCTGGTCGGCAACTACCAGGGGGCGGTGGACTCGCTGCTGCCGGTAGCGGCACAGCGCAGCCCGGCCAGCAGCCTTGATGAGATCAATGCCAACCAACCCGCGGTATTCCTCGCCAACGCCTTCAACGACAGCCTGTTCCCGCCGGGCCAGCTGGTGGACTTCTTCAACCGTTTGAAGGGCCCCAAGCAGCTGCAGCTGCGCCATGGCGACCACGCCCTCAACGAGGCCTTCGGTGCGCTCGGCATTCCCAATGAAGTCTATGCCGCGGTGGGCGACTGGTTCGACCACTACCTCAAGGGCGTGGCCAATGGCATCGACCGCCAGCCGGCGGTGCAGCTGAAGTCGCAGAAGGGCAGCTGGAGCCGTTATCCGGACTGGCAGGCCACCTCTACCGGCGCCGTAAGCTACGGGCTGACCGCGCCGAGCGGGTTGTTACAACCCACCGGTGGACTGGTGGCGAACGGTGGCGGCACCGGCTGGAGCTACCGCATCGGCAGCGGCCTGCTGACGGCCGCCAACTCCGGCGTGGTGATGGCGTCCGGCGCGCTGCAGATGATCAACCTGCCACCGGGCGCGTATGTGCCGTTCGTCGGACGCAACGCCGCAGGAGTCTGGCAAGGGCCGATCTACTGGAGTGCGCGCCGTCTGGATGGCGCGCCGGAAGTGCGGATGACGGTCACGCCAAGCCGCGCCGACACCACGTTGTATGCCTATCTCTATGCCGAGGACGTGCTGGGCAATGGCCAGCTGATCAGTCACAAGCCCTATACGCTGCGGGGTGCCACGCCGGGGCAGGCGAAGACCATCGACCTGCGGCTGGAGGCCAGCAGCTGGGAGGTGCCGGCCGGCAGTCGCCTGACCCTGGTGGTGGACACGGTGGACCTGCGTTATGCGGGCATCAGCCAGTTGGGTGGCACGGTAACCTTCAGTTCACCGGCGAACGCGCCGTCGGTACTGAAGCTGCCTTTGCACTGATTGGTCATCGCAGGTCCGGTGGATTCATCGAAGCGTCGCGGACACAGGGATCACCGGCGTCCGGTGTCAGGCGCGCCTCGATGTCCGGTGGAAACCGCGGAATCCTGCTGGTCTGCATCACCACCCAGCGCATGATCGTGTGCAGGTAGTTGAGTGGCAGCATCGTGAGCCACATGAAACCCGGGAGGCGCGCGTCTTCGGCGAAGATGCGCTCCTTGCCGGACGCGAAGCTCTCGCGCTTGCCGTCCAGCGGCATGCAGCAGTGCACCGCGTCCACGACGGCTGCCGGTCCTTCTTCCATGTAGCGCCGCAGGAACTCCCAGTGGGCATGCGCGTTCTCGATGCGGGAGGTCGCGATGCAGAACGCGAACGTCTCCCGTACTGTCACGCCATCCGCGTCCAGGATCAGTCCGCGGACATCCCAGTTGTACCATCCGAAGGTTCCGGTTCCGCGGCCCAGCGTGAAATGGACCCGGTCCCAGGGCACGCTGAGGGTGGTGCCATCCAGCCGGAACACGTGTATCTGCCGGTGCTTGCGATCGAGCGCGATCGGATAGTAGGTCCAGCGGAACAGCTCGAGGCAAGCCACCCAGATGCTCGCTGCAGTGAAGGCGGCCAGCATCGCCATGCCGATGAATATCGCCTCCCACAGGCCGTTTTCGTTGGGTAGCCTGTTCACGACCAGCGACCAGAGCAGCATCAGCATGCCGCCCAGCCCAAAGGCAATGCCGATCGCGCCCAGCAGGGCTGCAAAGCCACGCGCGGCGAACCAGCGATCCACCGAAACCAGGCCGTTCGAATTCATCTTCACCACGCACAGCTGCGCCAACGGCACGACATCCAGCCGCTTCTTCTGCAGCAGGCGGTGCTCGCGTTCAAACGCATTCAGCGGGCGGTTGTTGGGAAACTTGCGCGTGTATCCGGTGTAATCCATGGGCGATCCCTGCGCGATTCCAGCGCCCGTTGGATTCTAGCGGGATTCTCCCGGGGGGAGATCAGCGACGGACGTCGAACGGGTGGCTCTCCATCAGTGCCCGGACTTCAGCTTCGCGGGCAGGGCTGAAGTCGCCGGGAATGGCGTGCTTCAACGCGCCTGCGGCCAGTCCGAAGCGCACGGTGCTTTCTGCGTCCAGCCCGGACAGCAATCCGTGCAGGATGCCGGCGGCAAAGGCATCGCCACCGCCGATGCGATCAACGGTGCCGGGCAGCGGCCTCGGAGGAGCCTGCGCGCGGGTTCCATCGCGCCCCAGTAGCAGCGCGCCGAGCACGTGATGGTCGGCGCTGATCACCTCGCGCTGGGTGCAGGCCAGCCACCGCAGGTGCGGGAACGCGGCAAAGGCAGCGGCCGCAGCGGCCTCGGTTCGGGCGACCGCATCGTCCTGCGCGAAGTGCAGCCCCAGCACCAGTTCGATGTCCCGATGATCGGCAAAGACAATGTCGGCCTCGGCGAAGACCTCGCGCAGGATCGCCGCTGCGTCGCCATCCCAGCGTCGCCACAGTGACGGACGATAATTGCCGTCGAAGGACACCTGCACACCGGCCGCGCGAGCCGCACGCACCGCACCCAGCACCGACTCGGCCACGTTGGCGCCCAGCGCCGGACTCACGCCCGAGACATGCAACAGGTGCGCGCCGGACAGCAGGGCGGGCCACGCATGGTCACTGGCATTGCTGTTTGCGAATGCAGAACCGGCGCGGTCATACACCACTTCACTGGCGCGCTGCACCGCACCGGTCGCCAGGAAGTACAGGCCCATGCGGTCACCCGCCACTTCACGCACGGCGGCCACGCCCACGCCATGCCGCCGCAGCTCGGCCACGGCATGCCGGCCCAGCGCGTTGCCGGGCACAGTGCTGGCCATCTGCACATCGTGGCCCAGGCTGGCCAGCGAGACCGCCACATTGGCCTCGGCACCTCCCACATGAACCTGCAGCTGCGGCGTCTGCAGCAGCAGTTCACGACCGGGCGCGCCCAGGCGCAGCAGCAACTCACCGAAACAAACGACGTGGCTCATCGGTTCTCTCTCACTCGGGGGTAGTGCAGCCCAGCATGCGCAGATCGATGGCATCGGCCATGCGCCGGTAGCCCTCGTCGTTGGGGTGCAGATTGTCGCGGGTGATCTCGTTGGGCAGCGATTCGGCTGCCTTCGGGTCACGCAGCGCGGCGTCGAAATCGATGATGCCATCGAAGCCGCTGTTGCCGCCGCGTGCCCACTGGTTGATCGTGGTGCGGGTGGCGGCGGACACGGGCTCGTAGCGCTCGGAACCGCCGAACGGGGTCAACGTACCCAGCCAAGCGCGGATGCCGTGCGCATGCAGCCGCGCCGCAACCTGTTGATAGCCCAGCAGCATGTCCGCCGCACTGCGTCCAGGCAGCGGCTGCGCGCCACCGCCGTGGCGGATGTCATTGATGCCTTCGAACAGGATCACCTGATCGGCGTCGGCCACGGCGATCACATCGCGATCCAATCGTGACAGGGCGCTGTGGCTGCGGCCATGGTCAAGCAGTTTGTTGCCGCTGATGCCCTGGTTGAGTACCACGAACCGGTTCGGGCAGGCCTGCTGCAGGCGCTGCGCCAATCGCTCCGGCCACTGGTTGAAGGTGCCGCGGCGTGCGGTGGCGCCTTCCGTGATGGAATCGCCCAGCGCCACGATTACCTGGGGACGATCTTCACGCTGCACCATCACTGCCGAGAACACGTTCTGCTGGTAGCTCAGCCGCACGCTGTCGGCGACGGCTGTCTGCCTGCCATCTGCGACCCGCAGCTCGGTGCGGCGCACGGCGGGGCGGGTGGGCTGCGGGAAATAGGCACTCACGCTGATCTCCTGCAGCGCCGCCACCGGCATCCGCACCGGGTCGCTCAGCAGCGCGGCTCCGACCGGCACCTCGATGACCGCGCGGCCATCCACCGTTACCGGCAGCGGTGCGGCCTTGCCGTTCTTCACTCCCACGCGCAGGTCCTCGACCCGCAAGGGCGCCGTGCCGAGCTCGTTGCTGATGCGCAGCCGCAGCGCATCGCCACGGCTGCCGATACGCATGTCCTGGCGCACGGTCTGTGCGGCGAACTGTACCGGCGCATCGGACGTTCCGTCCTTGCGGTCGGGCGCGGGCGCGGCCGTCCAGGCAGTGACCCACACGGGTGCGGCCCACGCAGCGGGCGCCGTCATGGCGGAGCAGAGCGTCAATGAAAACAGAAGTGTCCAGCGCTGCATGGGCAGGAGTCCGGTCAGGTGTCAGGAGAAGTAGGTGCCGCCGTTGACGTCCAGATTCGTGCCGGTGATGAACGCCGCCGCATCCGAGGCCAGGAACACCGCAGCGTCGGCGGCTTCGTCCGGCGCACCCTGGCGGCGCAACGGGGTGGCGCCGGCAACGGCCGTGCGTACTTCCGGCTTGGTGAATTCATCGTGGAAGCGGGTGGCGATCATGCCGCAGCACAGTGCGTTCACCCGGATACCCTTCGGCCCCAGCTCCTTGGCCATGGCGCGGGTGAAGGTCATCACCGCCGCCTTGGCGGTGGCGTAGATCGATGCGCCCGGGCCGCCACCATCACGGCCTGCCTGTGAGGCGAAGTTGACGATGGCCGCGCCTTCGCGCATGTGCGGCACCACCGCGTGCGTGGTCAGGTAGGTCGAGGTGAGGTTCAGGTCCATCACGGTGTGGAAGAACGCCGGGTCGATGTCGGCCAGCGGCCGGCGCTGCACCATGCCACCGGCCACGTTCACCAGCAGGTCGATGCGCTCGCCGAACGCGGCCTGTGCCGCAGCGACCAGGCCGGCGACGGCCGTGGCGTCGGTGACGTCGGCACGGTGCACGATGGCCTGGCCACCGGCCGCACGGATCTGTGCCAGCGTTTCCTGGGCACTGGCTTCATCATTGGCGTAGTTGATGCAGACGCGTGCACCGGCGGCAGCCAGCTTGATCGAAACGGCGCGACCGATATCGCGGCCACCGCCGGTGACAATGGCCACCTTGTCCTGGAACGACATGCGGAAAACTCCTTGGTTTGCGGGGGAATTGAAGAGAGATGCAGGCTCAGCCGGCGCGGCGGTCGAGCTTGTGGATCGGGCCGGTCCACCACCACAGCGCGGCCAGCGACAGCGGCACCAGGGCGGCGACGAGGATGAAGATCGGCGCATAGGAGTGGCGGGTCAGCACCGGCACCAGCCAGGTGGTGATCAAGGTGCCGGCCACGGCGGCCAGGCCACCCAGGCCTGCCAGCGTGCCCACCGAGCGGCCGTCGAACAGGTCGCCCGGCAGGGTCTGGATGTTGCCGATGGCCACCTGGAAGCCGAACAGCACCGCAGCGATTGCCAGCACCGCCAGTAGCGGCTGGTTGGCCAGCACGGCAGCCAGCAGGGCAGGGGCCATGATCACGCAGCCCAGCGTGATGGCCAGCTTGCGGGCGCGGTCCACGCTGTGCCCGGCGCGGATCATCCGCCCGGACAGCCAACCGCCGCTGAGGCTGCCCAGCATCGCGCCAACGAACGGCACCCAGGCGAACAGGCCGATCTGCTTGATGTCGAAGCCGAAGGTTTCGGCCAGGTAGATCGGCAGCCAGGACACGAACAACCACCAGATCGGGTCCAGGAGGAAGCGGCAGGCGAGCATGCCCCAGCTCTGCCGGTGGGCCAGCAGCTCACGAACGCTGGCCTTCGGTGCCACCTCTGCCTGCTGCCCGGCTTGGTCTTCCTGGATCAACCGGCGCTCGGCATCGCTCACCCACGGATGCTTGTCCGGCCCGGCGCGGTAGACAAACAGCCATGGCAGCAGCCACAGGAAGCCGATCGCACCGACCAGCACGAAGGTGCCGCGCCAGCCCAGCCACAGGTAGAGGCCGGCGATGGCCGGCGCGGAAACGATCGCGCCGATCGACGCGCCGGCGTTGAACACGCCTTGCGCCAATGCGCGCTCGCGCGCCGGGAACCACTCGGCATTGGCCTTGACCGCGCCCGGCCACGCCCCGGCTTCGCTGATGCCGAGCATCGCCCGCACCAGGCTGAAGGAGAGCATCGAATGGGTGATCGCGTGCAGGGCGATGGAGATCGACCACACGCTGATCGACAGGGCGAAACCCAGGCGCGTGCCGATCATGTCGAACAGGCGCCCGAACAGGAACTGGCCAGCGGCGTAGAACAGCATGAACACCGTCACCAGCAGGGCGTAGTCATCCTTGGTGGCGCCCACTTCCCTGGCGATTTCCGGCCACATTACCGCCAGTGCGTTGCGGTCGATGTAGTTGATCACCGTGGCCACGGCGATCAGGCCCACGATCAGCCAGCGCACGGCCGACCGTAGCGGCACCTTGCGCAGGTTGGCCACCACCGCAGGGCCGTTCATTTGCCGTCAACCTTGCTGCGGTCCATGCGTGCATGGCTGCCGCTCCAGCGGTAGGCATGGCCGTCCACGCTCACGCTGTGCTCGCCCTTGGCGCTGCTGTCGTCGGCCACGCCGAGGGCGATGCGTGCACCGCTGGCCAGGCGCAGCTCGATCACCTCGGCATCGTTGCCCCGGCTGCGCACGATGTCCTTGATGCGGCTGTCCGCGCCGTGCACGTATTCGGCGGTGCCGTTGTACTCGCCGTGCGGCTCCAGCACGCTGAAGAAGGTCACGTCCTTCTGTCCGTCCACGCGCTGCAGCAGGGCCGGTTCGCGGCGCAGGTTGAATTCCGGATCGTTCGCGCCGCTTTCCACCAGCAGCGCCTGTGCCGGCGCACTGCTGCCGAAGCGGTAGGTGTAGAAGCGCCCGTCCAGCAGCCATGTCAGCGACCGCGGCTCGCTGCCGGGTTTGCTGCGTGCATCCAGCCACAGGTGCTGGTAGCCGTTGTCCTTGCCCAGCACCGGGCGCTGGGCGGGGAAGTGTTCGGCTTCGAAGCCGGTGGTGACGATGTGGCCGTTGAAGTGCAGCGGCAGGTCGTAGCGCGCGGCCTTGCCGCCGTGCACCTGCAGCAGGTCCAGCGCGACCGGCAGGCCCAGGTCGGGATGGCGCAGCAGCGCCTGGGTGCGGGTGAACACCACGCCGGGGTAGGCGTCGCGCATCGTTGCCGAGGCAATCTGGGTATCGGCATCGGCCTGGAAGAAGCGCACCTGCGGCGCGTGTTCCTCGCCGCGTTTCCAGTCGCCCTTGAAGTGGCTCTGCTCGTCCACCACCAGGGTGTTGTGCGCCACGGTCTGCTTGGCCCAGCTGCGGTTCTCGGCCAGGTAGATGCCGCCGCGCTTGGCTTCCACGTTGAGGAAGCGGGCCGCGCCGTAGTCGGTCACCACTGGATTGCCGTTGTCGTAGAACAGCCAGTTGAGCTTGTCGAAGTGGCCATGGCCCATGCCCTGCATCGTGTCCTTCTGCACCAGCGCCTGGCCGCGTTCGCCGTTCATGCGCAGGATCGCCAGGCCGCCGCGATCGCCGTCGGGGCCATCGCGCAGCAGCATCGGCCGATAGTCGAAGGGCCTGGTCTTGTTCGCCGCCAGCGCCTGCGCCACCTGCAGGCCCTCGGGCGACAAGAGCAGGCGCTTCTGCTGCTGGGCCACGGACAGCAGGCGGTCGTCACCGGTACGCGCATAGGCGATGCCGATGCCGGCCACCAGCTCTTCGGTGTCGATGCCCTTGTCCAGGATGGCGTCGTTGATCGGGAAGAACAAGCCGTTGTAGCTGGACTGCACCAGCACATCCACGGCCTTCAACAGCACGCCGTCGCGGCGCGCGAAGATCTTCCGCTGCGGTTCGTTGCGTTCGATGGCATTGGCGAACAGCAGGAACGGCGCCAGTGCATAGCGCTGGTAGTAGGGGCCTTCCTCGTAGTAACCATCGGGCGAGAACAGCAGGTCGATCTGCCGAAGAAAGCCGAATTGATCGTCCTTCCGGCTGCCGCGCAGGGATTTCTCCACCAGCTCAGGGTCGCGCAGCACGTAGCCGGTCATGCCGGTGGCGGCCACCGCCCAGGTGGCGTGGTTGTGGATCTGGTCGTAGTTCTTCGGCTCGCTGACGAGGAACTCGGCCATTGGCCGGAACACCTTCGATTCGATGGTGTTGCGGTCGTTGGCGGACAGCGCGTCGCGGATCGCGTCGTAGCCCTGGATGGCGTTGACCAGCCATACCGAATCGTTGAGCACCTGCCAGAACACGCGCCCGGGGATCTGCCCACGGCCTTCCGGGTGCGGGCCCAGCGTCGGGTAGAGCTGGGCATACTGCAGCAGCATGTCGCGCGCATAGTCCACGTAGGCCCTGTCGCCGGTCAGCCGGTACAGCGTGCCTGCCGCCAGCAGCGCCTGGTAGTTGCGCTTGTGCTGTTCGTGGGTGCGGCCGCCGCCCTTGTCCTTCGGTACCGGCACGTCGATGCCGGCCTTCATCATCTTCTTCAGCGTTGCTTCGGTGCGTGCCTGCTCTTTGGCAAACCACGGGTAGCGGCGGCCTTCGCTGGCCATCTGCTGCCATTGTGCGGCGGTGACCAGCACCGGCGCGGCTTCGGCCTGTCGCACGGCAGCAGTGGGGGATGCGAACAGCGATGCGCTCGGCAGCAGGGCGAAGGGGGCGGCCAAAGCCAAGGAAACGAACAGCGGCTGCAACCTCATCGATCAACTCCAGTGCGGGTGCGTGAGAGGGTGGCTTCGCCCACCTTGGGATACCAGTCGACGCCGGTCGCCTCGCGTGCGGTCATCGTCAAGGCAGGATCGGCGCCCACGGCGGGCAGGGCAGGCGTGGCAACCCACAATCCGCTATCAGCCTGCTGCAGGCTGACACCACGGCTCTCTACGCCTCCCGGGAACACGGTGCTGGCTGCCGGCGACTGCACGTTGCCGCTGAAGTCGATGCCGGCCAGCGAACTGGCGGCAGTGGGCGGATTCCGGTTGTCGCGGTTGACGATCAGGTTGCCGGTGAAGCGGCTGTTGCTGGCGGCCACCACGATGCCCTTCGCCTCATCATGGCCGACACCGAAACTGATCTTCGCCACGTCCACGAAGGTGTTGCGGCTGATCGTGGCATTCACCACCGGCGCATAGCCGGACAGCGGCGGATTGGCCTGCGCATCCATCACCGCCAGTGCCGAACGGTTGCTGGACCCGGCCAGCCGCTCGAAGTAATTGTTGCTGACGGTCTGGTCGGCGTTGATGATGCGTACGCCGCCGGTGCCGGCCTTGTCATCGCCGAGGAAGACATTGTCGATCACCCGGTTGCCATTGCCGTGGCGCAGGGTGAGTGCTCCGGCGGAACGATAGAACACGTTGCCGCGGTAGGTGTTGCCGCCGGACTTGTTGCTGATGATCTCGGTCTCGCCGTCGCAGCCTTCGAACCAGTTGTTCTCCACCGTGCTGTTGGAATCGCTCAGTGAGCTATCGCTGGTGCCGACGCGGAGGGTTTCGCCGCCATTGACGCCCAGCGCCGGGCGCGGCCCGAACCAGTTGTGGTCGATGCGGTGCTGGTTGTCCAGGCCCTGGGTTGCATCGCGCACCACCACGACTGTGGGTCCCGCATTGGTCTTGCCGCGCAGCTGGCTGTGGTCCAACCGATTGTGGCTGCCATACAGCGACACCCAGTAGTCCTGGTCGCTGGCATCGGGGTTGGTGTAGTCGTCGATCACCAAGCCGGTGACGCGGCTGTTGCTGGCGACGGCCTTGCTCGACTCGCGGAATGCCACCACCGCATCACCCGGCGCATAGCCGCTGCGGAACACCAGGTTGGACACCTGCAGGTAGCTCCCCGCCAGGCGCAGGTCCGAGCGCCCGCTGAAGATGACCTTGCCGGCGGTCTGCGCGCGCAGCACGATCGGGGCATCCGCCGTGCCTTGGCCCTTCAGCAGCAGCCGGGCGTCGGTCCAGGTGCCGTCAGCCAGCACGATCTCATCGCCGGGCTGCAGCGCCGAGGCGGCGGTAGCGAACTCCGCGACATCGTGGACGAGCCAGCTGGCTGCACTTGCTGCTGGAGTGGTCAGGCACATTGCCAGACCAGTGGTCAGGCAAAATAGCCATGAACCATTGGATCGGTGACGCGCCAGCGAGTGAATGCGCATGAAATCCTTCCAGGGACGGCCGGGCCGTCGTTTCAGGGTGGGCCTGCATACCACTTTCAGGTCTGTTGTAAGCCAGCTTTCGCGCAAAGTCATGCTGCATGAGCACATTAAATTGCGATCAACTGGTATGGATCAAAGGCATTTGAACAATCGCATACCAATTGGTTGACATTTTCATGTCGCCGTGCCGAAGCTGCGTCCCACGCCTGGCATGCAGGCGATCCTTTGGGAGGAGGAAACCATGCGGCGACCCGCCGGAGCAGTGCACAGCATCTCGTTGTCCCCTACACCCCTGATCGTGGCGCTGCTTGCCGCATTGGCTGGCCTGCCCGCTGCCCACGCGCAATCCGGCAAGGACGCGGCAGGGCAGGATCCCACCACGCTGGACCAGGTGCAGGTCACCGGCATCCGCGAATCGATGCAGAGTTCGATCAACAAGAAGCGCGACGACACGGTCATCGCAGACGTGCTTTCCGCAGATGACATCGGCGACCTGCCGGCGCCGTCGCTGGCCGACGCGATCGAGACCCTGACCGGTGCCGCCTCGACCCGCGACAAGACCGGTGCGTCGGAGATCTCGATCCGTGGCCTGGGCGCCTTCCTAAGCAGCACCAACTTCAACGGCCGCGAAATCACCAATGGCAGCGGCGACCGCTCGGTGAACTTCAACATGTTCCCGGCCGAGCTGATCAACACGGTGGCCATCTACAAGACCCAGCGTGCCGACATCATCGAAGGCGGCGTGGCTGGCACCATCGGCCTGGAAACAGTGCGCCCACTGGAGTACGGCAAGCGTGCGGCGCAGCTGGACCTGCGCGGCAGCTGGGCCGAGTATGACAAGAAGTACCGCGACGACGACGGCATCGGCTATCGCGGTACCGCCAGCTACATCGACCAGTTCGAGTTCGGCAACGGGCAGAAGCTGGGCATCTCGCTGGGCTTCCAGCGCCTGGATGGCACCGACCCGGAAGAGAGCATCACCAGCGGTTCCACCTGGTATGCCTGCGATGGCACGCAGAACGTGAGCAATGCCAACTGCAATGAAGTGTCCGCGCAGGCCATCGCCAACGGCGCACCTTATTACCTGGTGCCCAGCAGCCGCATCTACCGGCTCAAGCAGGAGCGCAACGACCGGCAGAGCGAGTTCGCCGCATTGCAGTGGCGGCCCAATGACGTGGTTGAAGTGAACCTCGACTTCGAACACACCGAGCGCAACTGGTACGAGAACCGCAGCGACCTGAGCCTGTCCAACGCCCGCCGTGGCATCACCCGGCGCGAGGTGGACGAGGACGGCATCGTGCGCCACCTGCATGGCAGCACCTCGATTGATTCCACCTCAAACCGCTACTGGCGTGGCGAGGAATACACCGGGGGTGGCCTGAACCTGATCCTGCGACCGACCCCGGCCTGGGAACTGTCCACCGATCTTTCGTACTCGCACACCAATCGCCTCGACAGCGAGCGCATGACCCGCCTGCGCGCCAACCAGCGCGACGTCAACAATGCCATCGTGCCGGGCATCAGCAGTGGTGCCACCGGCTACGTGGACTATGACTGGGACTGGCGCGGCGAAGTGCCCAGTGTTGCGCTGGCGCCGAACTTCGACCCCAACAACTGGGACGCCTACACCGGCGCGGCGCGCGTCACGTCCAGCGCAACGGAGAACGACCACAGGATCAGGGCCGGCCGCTTCGATGCCAGCTTCATGCCCGAGTCCGGTTTCTTCACCCGCATCAAGGGCGGCGTGCGTGCCAGCCAGGCCGACTACCGCCTGCGCGACAACACCCTGGTAACCGACTACGACCAGCGCGTGGCGGCCGACAAGGCGAAGATCATCGCCGCCAACCAGGCCTGCCGTGCGCCGTTCCCGCAGGATGACTTCATGGATGCCGCCAGCGGCAACACGATCTCCTCGTGGGCGTACTTCGTTCCGGACTGCCTGTACCAGTCGTTCCGTGGCAGCCTCGACAGTGGGTTGGATCCGGGTTTCCAGGATCCGAACAATGTCGATATCACCGAGAAGACACGCGCGCTCTATCTGATGGGTGAGTTCAGCAGCAGCCTGTTCGGCTTGCCGGTGACCGGCAACCTGGGCCTGCGCTGGGTCAAGACCGACGTTCGCTCCGAAGGCGTGCGTACGGGGCTGCGTATCGAGGACAACGGTGACGGCACGATCCGCCTGCAACCCACCGGTGCGTACAGCACGCAGGTGTTCAAGGCGGGCAACGACAAGCTGCTGCCCAGCCTCAACGCGGCCTTCGAACTGCGCCCGGACGTACTGCTGCGGGTCGGTGCATACCGCGCTATGTCACGGCCGGACATCGCCGCGCTGGGCGCCGGGCGCACCATCAACGTCAGTAGTGATGCCACCTACGGCAATCTGGCCGACGCGCTGGATGACATCAGTGCCAGCGGCAACCCCGCTGCGCAGCCGCTGATGTCCTGGAACGGTGACCTCTCCCTGGAGTGGTACCCGAACCCGGACACGATGCTGGCCGGCGCGGTGTACTGGAAGCAGTTCAACGGCGGCACCGCCACCGCGCTGGTGCCTGAGACCTACACCATCGACGGCCGGAGCGTGACCGTGCCGGTGCGGCAGCAGGTAACCACCGACGAGGACAGTACGCTGACCGGCTTCGAGCTGACCGCCACCCATCGACTGTCTTACCTGCCCAAGCCGTTCGACGGGCTGGGCTTCAAGGTCAGCTACAACTATGCCGATGCCGACTACCAGACCCAGGATTCACGGCTGGGTGAGCAGTTGGCCGGTGATGGCACGATCATTCCGGCGATCGTGCCGCCGGCCGGTCTCAGCGGCTTCTCGCGGCACGTCCTGTCCGGCTCGATCTACTGGGACGTCGGGCGCTTCAACATCCAGGCCATCGGCAAGTTCCGCTCGCACTACTACCAGGACTTCACCGGCAACGCCGCGCAGCAGAACCGCTACTACGATGACAACACCAGCGTGGACCTGCGCCTGCGCTACCGGGTGAACAAGCAGTTGTCGCTGTCGCTGGAGTTGATGAACCTGACCAACGAGCCGCGCGTGGCCTACCAGCCGCTTTATGGGAACTTCCGCGAAGTAGTGACCTACGGGCGGCGTGCGTATTTCGGTGTACGATACAAGTTCTGAACAGGGCGGCGCGGCCAGTGGCCGCGCCGTCGCTCCAACCGGACCCTCGCCGGCCGCGGTGGCAGGGCAGGGACCCGGAAGGAATTGAATTGCCAAGGGTCAGCCGCATGTCCGCCAACCGCCTTTACCAGACCATCGCTGCCAAGCTCCGCAAGCTGATCGAGGACGGCGAATTCCCGCCGGGCTCGCGGCTGCCGGGCGAGCGCGAGCTGGCCGAACGGTTTGGCGTCAGCCGGGTCACCATCCGCGAAGCGGAGATTGCACTGGAGGCACAGGGCTGGATTGCGATCCGTATCGGTTCGGGCGTGCACGTGAAGCCGCGCCCGACGCAGGCGTCCGGCGGGCTGCCGGATGTCAGCGCCTTCGACCTCACCGCTGCCCGCGCGGTATTCGAGGCCGAGGCCGCCGCTCTGGCGGCAAGCAATCTGGATGATGCCGGCATTGCCGAGCTTCAGGCGTTGGCCGAAGCGCTGTGCCGTCGCGACCTGAGCGACGCGGAAGCCGGCGAGTACGACCGCCGCTTCCACCTGACCATCGCGCGCCTCTCCGGCAACCCGGTGGTGGAGTTCTTCGTGCAGCAGATCTGGCGCATGCGCAGCGAGTTGCCGCGGGTAACCGAAGTCTATGCGCGGGTCTGCCATGATGATGGCGCCAGCCGTGCCGACGAGCACATGGCCATCTTCGAAGCATTGCGCGCACGTGATCCGGTGGCCGCGCGCAATGCGATGCGCCATCACTTCCAGCGCCTGTTCGAGGCCATGCTGCAGGCGACCGAAAGCCAGGCGCTGGAGGAGATCCGCCGGCGCACGCAGCAGGATCGTGAACGGTTCCTGGCCACGACGCGGATCTGAACGACGGAGCGGACACCGGCCGAGCGTCTGCGTGCCGCGACCTGGCCAGCGCCGGGGGTAATGGCTGTTGCATCGTTGAGCATGCCGGCGGGTGATCGCCGGTGATGTGTCATGCCAATGATGCATGCCGGTGCCGAGAGGGCAGCGACCATACTGCACCGTTGCGTTTCCATTGAACGATTCACGGCCGCGGCTACGTGCCCATTCGAATCTCATCCCCTGCGACGGCAGCCCGTATCCTTCCTGCATGCATTCCTTCTCCGATCTTCGCGGTCTCCCGGCAGTCCCCGCGTCCTCCGGCTGGGTGCAACGCGGTGAGCGCTGGGATCTATGGTGGAGCGGCCGCATCGTGGCCAGCATCGTCCCGCACGCAGTGCTCGGCTTCCAGGTGTACCTGGATGCACGCAGGATGTCCCCGGCCAAGGTGGTGCACGCGGTGAATGCGCGGCAAGCCCGGCGCTATGCCGAGCGCTGGTGCGCGGCTCGGCTTTGCCCCCGGTTGCGGCTGCGCGACGCGGTCGCCTGTCTTGTGGGCGCCGCGCCTTCGGCAGGCGCGGCGCGGCCGCCGCCGCTCACACGGGAGCAGCGCCAGCAGGCGCGCCGCCTGGCCGAGGCCGGGACAGGGGAGGTGGCACGCATCAAGCAGGCGCTCGCACTGCGGCAGCCTGCCAGGCCCTTGGGGCGGTTAACGTGTCAGGCGTGGTCGGTACCCGGCAGGACGCCCACAGCCCTGGCAAGCGCTACGCCGAAAGCTCCTCACGCACGATCCTGGCCCCTTCGCTGAGCGCGCGCAGCTTGCCCCTGGCCACGGTGCGGGCCAGCGGCGCCATGCCGCAGTTGGTGCTGGGGTAAAGCTTGTCGGCATCCACGAACTGCAGCGCCCTGCGCAGGGTGTCGGCCACTTCTTCCGGTGTTTCCACCGCGCTCGAGGCCACGTCGATCGCGCCTACCATCACCTTCTTGCCACGGACCAGCTCGATCAGGTCGATCGGCACGTGCGAGTTATGGCATTCCAGCGAAATGATGTCGAGGCTGGAGGCCTGCAGTTTCGGGAACGATTCCTCGTACTGGCGCCATTCCGATCCCAGCGTCTGCTTCCAGTCGGTGTTGGCCTTGATCCCGTAACCGTAGCAGATGTGCACGGCTGTCTCGCACGTCAGCCCTTCGATCGCGCGCTCCAGGGCGGCCACGCCCCAGTCGTTCACTTCGTCGAAGAACACATTGAAGGCCGGCTCATCGAACTGGATGATGTCCACGCCGGCCGCTTCCAGCTCCTTCGCTTCCTCGTTGAGGATCTTCGCGAACTCCCAGGCCAGCTTTTCCCGGTTCCTGTAGTGGGCGTCGTACAGCGTGTCGATCATCGTCATCGGGCCGGGCAGCGCCCACTTGATCGGCTGCGCAGTCTGGCGGCGCAGGAACTTCGCATCCTCCACGAACACCGGCTTCGGACGGCTCACGGCGCCGACCACGGTGGGCACGCTGGCATCGTAGCGGTTACGGATGCGCACGGTTTCGCGCTTTTCGAAGTCAACGCCGCTGAGATGCTCGATGAAGGTAGTGACGAAGTGCTGCCGGGTCTGCTCACCGTCGCTGACGATGTCGATGCCCGCGTGTTGCTGTTCCTGCAGCGACAGGCGCAGCGCATCCTGCTTGCCTTCAGCCAGGCCTTCGTCCTGCAGCTTCCAGGGCGACCAGAGCTTTTCGGGTTCTGCCAGCCAGGACGGCTTTGGCAGGCTGCCGGCGGTGGAGGTGGGGAGCAGTTTCTTCATCGGTGTCGGGTTGTCCTGGAATGCGAAGGGGAAATCGATGGATCAGCGCGCAGCCCACTGCTCAAGCACGGCGCGGTACGGCTTGATGAAGTGCTCTTCGGTGAACCGGCCCTGCTTGACCGCCAGCTGGCTGCGCTCTTCGCGGTCGTAGACGATGCGGGTGGACGAGTAATCCTGGTGCTTCAGGCTGGGCTGGTAGACCTTGCCGGCCACGGAATTGGCGTTGTAGATCTCCGGGCGGTAGATCTTCTGGAACGCTTCCATCGTGCTGATGGTGCCGATCAGCTCCAGGTTCGAGTAGTCGCCCAGCAGGTCGCCCTGGAAGTAGAACGCCAGCGGCGCGACGCTGCCCGGCGGCATGAAGTAACGTACCTGCAGGCCCATCTTGTCGAAGTAGTGGTCGGTGGCGGAGAACTCGCCCTGCCGGTACTCCACGCCCAGGATGGGGTGATGATTCTCGGTGCGGTGGTAGGTCCTGCTGCTGGAGACGCTGATGCAGATCACCGGCCCCTTGCGGAAGCTGGCGCGGTAGGCGCCCGATCCCAGGAAGTGCTTGAACAGCTTGCCATGCAGGTCGCCAAAGCCTTCCGGAAGACCGAAGGTGGCCTTGCCCTCGTTGCTGGCCGGCAGCACCACGCTGAAATCATAGTCACGCACGTAGGACGAGAAATTGTTGCCGACGATGCCTTCGGTACGCGCGCCGGTCCGCGTGTCGACGATGGTCGGTTGCAGCACCTCGATCAACGGAAACGGATCGTTGCCGTCGGCGCCGTCGATGTGCATCTCCACCGAGATGATGTCCAGCTCGACGGCATAACGATCGGCGCTCGGGTTGTCCCAGTGCGCCAGGTCGTTGAAGCGGTTGTTGATCATGCTGAGGGTGTTGCGCAGGTTTTCCCGCCGGGAAGCGCCGCGCGCCAGATTGGCGAAATTGGTGGTGATGCGCGTGCCCTCGGCGGGCTGGTAGTCCTCGTTGAAGGGGATGCGCGTGATGCTGAAGGTGAAGGTGTCGTTCGTCATGGGCGGCGTTCCGTGATGCGGGGTGACATCCGGATGCGGGCGAGGGCATCCGGCATTCAGGGTGCTGCGGCAGCCTCGAGGGCGGCGACGGGATGGCGGGCCAGGGCCAGCAGTGGCATGGCTCGGTGGACCGCCAGTCGAGCGCGCTCGATCAGCGGTTCGTTGCGCACGCGGCCGTCGGCGAAATCGCGGTCGGTGGCATAGACGCCCAGCGGCAGGGTGCGGGCCTGGAAGAAGCTGAAGAGCGGCCGCAGCTGGTGATCGATCACCAGCGCATGGCGCTCGCTGCCGCCGGTCGCGGCCAGCAGGATGGGGGTGTCGACCAGCGCATCCTGGTGGATGAAGTCGAAGAAATGCTTGAACAGCCCGGTGTACGAGCCGCGATAGACCGGCGTGCTCACCACGAGGACATCGGCCTGCTCGACGGCAAGCAGCTGGCGCTCGACAGCCTCGGGCAATTGTGAGCGCCACAGGGCGCCGGCCAGCTGCGGGGCGAGCTCGCCGAGCTCGATCAGATGGTGTTCGCAATGGACGTCGTTGCCGATCACGCCCAGCAGATGCTCGGCCAGGAGGGTGGCCCGCGAGGGGCGCTGCAGTCCGCCGGACACGGCGACGATACGGAGAGGGCGGTGGGATGAAGGCATGACCCGATCCTAGTCATGCCTTTCCATGACGTAAAATGGTATTACTTCACCTATCCATGAGTGAGATTCATCGTCATGCTGGAGCGCATCCACCTCAGCATCGTGCAGCAGGTCGAGCAGCAGGGCTCGCTCACCGCCGCCGCCGGCGTGCTCAACCTGACCCAGTCGGCGCTCAGCCACAGCATGAAGAAGCTGGAGCAGCAGCTGGGTACCGAGGTCTGGCTGCGTGAGGGTCGCAGCCTGCGGCTGACCCAGGCCGGACAGTACCTGCTGGCAGTGGCCAACCGGGTGCTGCCGCAGCTGGACCTGGCCGAGGAGCGCCTGCGCCAGTTCGCGCAGGGCGAGCGTGGTGCGCTGCGCATCGGCATGGAGTGCCATCCCTGCTACCAGTGGCTGTTGAAGATCGTCTCACCGTACCTGGCGGCATGGCCGGACGTGGATGTGGACGTCAAGCAGAAGTTCCAGTTCGGCGGTATCGGCGCATTGTTCGGCTACGAGATCGACCTGCTGGTTACCCCCGACCCGCTGCTGAAGCCGGGCCTGAAGTTCATTCCCGTGTTCGACTACGAACAGGTGCTGGTGGTGGCCGGGAACCATGCCCTGGCCAAGGTGGACCACGTAAAGCCGCGCCAGCTCGGCCAGGAAGTGCTGATCAGTTATCCGGTGCCGTTCGAGCGCCTGGACATCTACAACCAGTTCCTGCTGCCGGCCGGCATCACGCCGCGGCGCCACAAGGCCATCGAAACCACCGACATCATGATGCAGATGGTGGCCAGCGGCCGCGGCGTGGCTGCCATGCCGCGCTGGCTGGTGGAGGAGTACGCCACGCGCATGGACGTGGTGCCCGTGCGCCTGGGCGCCAAGGGCATCCCCAAGCAGATCTACCTGGGCGCGCGCGAGGCCGATACCGGTATCGACTACCTGCAGGCCTTCATCGAACTGGCCCGCAACAGCTCGCCGCTTGCCGGCAATGCACGCGAGGCGCGCTGATGCCGGCCGGTACCTCAGCGCACGCGGAAGCCTTCATCAACGCCTTTTCACTGGAAGTCAGCGCGAAGGCCATGCCCGCGCTGCGCGCCGAGGCGGATCGGATCCCGCGCGGTACGGTCATCTCCATTCCCTGGCTGGCCAGCGAGGATGACGACGCCCGCCTGGCCGCCGTGCGCACCGTGCGCGCGCTCGGATTCGAGCCGATGCCGCATCTCTCCGCGCGGCGCATCGGGTCACGCACAGCGCTTGAACGCTTCCTGGAGCGCGCCACCAGCGAAGCCGGGGTGGAGCGCTGCCTGCTGATCGCCGGTGACCTCGCGACGCCTGCCGGGCCGTTTGCCGACAGTGCTTCGATCATCGAGACCGGGCGTCTTGAGCGTTTCGGCATCAAGGTCGTAGGTATCGGCGGGCATCCGGAAGGCCATCCGGCGATGAGCGGCGACGCTCGCTGGCAGGTACTCGAACGCAAGTGCCAGGCCATCGAAGCGCGCCGCATGGCGCCTGTGATCGTCACCCAGTTCGCCTTCGATGCCGATGCCGTGCTGGCCTGGCTGGATGCACTGCGCGCGCGCGGCATCAGCGTTCCGGTGCTGGTCGGCGTGCCGGGCCCGGCCAGCGTCTCTCGCCTGCTGCGCTACGCCGCGATGTGCGGCGTAGGCGCCAGTGCATCGATGCTCGCCAAGTACGGCATCTCGATCGGCCGCCTGCTCGGCACGGCAGGGCCGGAGGTGTTCGTCGATCGCCTGGTGAAGGGGCTGACCCGCGCCCATGGCCAGGTCAGCCCGCATTTCTTCCCGTTCGGCGGTGTTGCGCCGTCGCTGGAGTGGGTGGCGCAGTACCGGCGGCGCATTTCCATCAGCCAGCGCCGATGATCTGCGTCATGGCATGGATCGCGTTGTCCGGGTGCCGGGTTGATCCAGCGAAGGCGCCGGCCTGGAAAGCCTCCCATTGCAGCGACTCATGCCCAGGTCGAGGCGCTCTGCAATGCCCTGCGGGTTGATGTCTCCGGCGCGATTGATCAGTACGACGAGCGTTCTTCGATCGGTGGGACGGTGCCGGAGATACCCGGTAAAGCCTGCGGTCCCGCCGCCATGGCCGACTACCTTTCCGCCATCGGAAACTTCCCAGCCGGCCCCCCAGCCCGCCTTGCTGCCATTGGCGAGGAGTGTGTCGCACCACATCCGCTTCAGGGCCGCCTCGGGCAACAGTCGATGCTGGTCCAGCGCCACAGCAAAGCGCGCCATGTCGTCGATGCTGGCGAGCAGGCCGCCGGCGGCCCATGCCGAGCCCGGAGCAGTGGGCGGTGGTGCGCGCCAGTGGCCATCCTGGAACAGATGCCCCTGGGCAACCCGGCGCCGATCGCCTGCACGACGCGGTCCCGCATCGCGCATGCCCAGCGGCGACAGTATCTCCTCCTGCAGAACCCGCCAGTAGTCCATGCCGGTTGCATGCTCTATGGCCAGGCCGAGCAGGATGTAGTTCGTATTGGAATAGGCGTGCCGCGCACCGGGCGCAAACGCCAGCGGCCGCTCGGCCACCTCTGCGAGCAATTCACGGGGGGCTGGATTCGTCGGCATCAACCGCAGGAAATTTTCTTCATTCAGATAGTTGGGAATGCCTGAGGTATGGCTCAGCAGCTGCAGCAGCGAAGTGGATGCCCATGCGGAAGGCAACCCTTCCATGTACTGGCCGATGGGCGCGGTGACGTCGAGCAGATGCCGCTGCTGGAGCCGGAAAATCAGCAGGGCCGTGAACAGCTTGGTGATCGACCCCAGTTCGAACACGGTATGGCGATCAATCGGTGCAGGCCGGGTGTCATCGAGCCGCCCGGTCGTGCACAGCGCGGCAATGCGCCCGTGATCAACCAGAACGGCCGCCATGCCAGGCTGCCGTTCGGCCTGCAGCAATGCGGTCAGCGAACCGCATCCCGCCAACGTCGCCCGGCTCGCCAGCGCCGATGGTGCTGACAGGCCGAAGCCAGTGGCCAGCAGCGCCGCACACAGGCGACGTCGAACAGGGTCGTGGTACATGCACGTGGCTCGCAGCGGCGTCGTGGTGATGGTAGCGCGGACTGAGGGCCGGCCCGCGCAGGGTGCACCGGGTGAATCCACCCCGACAGCTGCCGGGGACGCGCAGCATGCCGGCGGGTCATCCGCGATGGCTGACAGCTGTCACTGGCTGCAACCCGGGCGGAAGCGAATAGTGAGCGCCAAGGCGAGGGCACCTCGCCACCACTCAGCCACCACTCATCAAGGGGACCGCTCATGAACATGCTCCAGCAACTCGCCTCGCAGACGCCGATCTGGGTCTGGCTGCTCCTGGCCTTCCTGGTCACCCGTGGCATCGCCGCCATGAAGCCTGCAGAAACCTCGCTGCACAAACTGGCGATCGTGCCCGCGCTGTTCGCCGTCTGGGGCGCGTGGTCGATCAGTCATCGCTTCGGCGCGTCGCTGGCCGCCTGGAGCGAGTGGCTTGCCGGCATAGCCACGGGCGCGGCACTTGCCTGGCTGCTGCTGAATCGATTGAAGCTGACGCTGGACCGCAGCACCGGCAAGCTCTGGCGCAGCGCGGACTTCAGCCTGCTGCCGCTGCTGCTGGTCACCTTCCTGGTGAAGTACGGCTTCGAAGTCGCGTTTGCGGTGTCGCCGTCGCTGTCCGCCAGTGCCGGCTTCAGTGCCGCCTACCTGCTGCTGACGGGCGGGTTCACTGGCATCTTCGTCGGCAAGTACTGCCGGTACCTGGCCTCGTTGCGGATGGATGCGGCAGGCAAGGGGCTGGAAACCGCAGGCTGATTGACCTGGTAGTGCCGGCCGCTGGCCGGCTTCCCCATGCAGCGTTGCGCGGGGCTGGCGCAGGCGTCACGATGCCCGCCACTGGCCAACACCGGAAACGCTGACGTCATGAAGACCACATCCTGGTTCTGGATCAACGTGGCCAGTCACTTCGGCATTGTCGCAGCCCTGGCTTGGCTGCCCGCACGGTGGACGGGGCAACTTGTGGAAGCCCTGGCCGGGACTCAGCCGGCTATCGGCGACACCCGCCATTTGGCCTTCATAGGCTCCATGTTCGGCTTCTGCGTGACCGCACTGATCCTGATGGGGGTGTTGACTGTCACCGGCGAACTGCTGGGTTTCTCCAGGCCCTATGCGCGACGGTCGGAGGCCCAGAACGAAGCGCAGGCCGTCCACCGGAAGGTACTGCTGACTGCGTTCGCCACGCTCTCATGGGTGGCCGTGGGATCGCTTGCAGGTATTGCGTCGATCTTCGCGGCCTCGTCATGAAGGGCGGCCCCGTCAGCGCCCCGTGTGCCGGAACGGATGGGTGCGTGAACTGCGGGGCTGCTCACGCCTCCCCACGCCACTGGCTCATCAGCATCTGCAGGAATCGCTCCGCCGTGGGCGAGAGCAGGGCGCCGCGGCGGCGGACGATGCCGATCGTGCGTGACACCACCGGGTTGCCGATCGCGCGCGTCACCAGGGTGGGGTGATCCCCATCTGGCGTAGCCATCTTCGGCAGCACCGACACCCCGATGCCCGCCTCGACCATGCCCAGTGACGTCGACAGGTGGGTCACTTCGTAGTGCCAGCTCAACTTGAGGTTCTCGCGCGCCAGCGCACCATCCAGCAGCGTCCGGTTGCCGCTGGTGCGATGCACGGTGATCAACTGGTGCTCGGCCAAGTCGGCCCATTCCACTTTGCGCTTGCGCGCCAGCGGATGATCGCGCCGGCAGGCGAGGACGAAGGGGTCCTCAGCCAGCACGTCGAAGTCGAGATTCGGATCGTTGGCGCCCATGAAGTTGATGCCGAACTCGACTTCGCCACGTTCCACTGCCTGCAGACCCTCCGTGGCCGGGATATCCAGGATGCGGAAGCGAACGTTCGGGTGCGCTTCGTGGAAACGCGCCATCACGCTGGGCAGGAAGTAGAACGCCGCCGTCGGCAGGCAGGCGATGGTCACTGTCGCGCCGCGGGTGTCTTCGCGGCCGCGCAGCGAGAACAGTGATCCATCGAATTCCTCCAGCATGCGGCGCACCAGTGGCAGCAGGTTCTCGCCGACAGCGGTGGTACTGACGCTGCGCGTGGTGCGCTCCAGCAGCGGCGAGCCCACCGCCTGCTCCAGTTTCTGGATCCGGCGGCTGAGTGCGGGCTGGGAGACGTGAAGGATTTCCGCGGCCCGATGAAAGCTGCGTGTCTCCGACACCAGCAGGAACGCACGCAGATCGAGGATTTCGCAATTGATGCTCATCAGGTATCAATCATCCAAAAAACAGCAATTCACAGATCAATTGGGGTCATGCCAGTATCGAATCACAGAGGGGTCATTCATCCCCTATACGCATCAATCTAGCACACGTATGTCCAACGATCTGCTCAGCATTCCCTGCGTGCTCATGCGCGGCGGCACCTCCAAGGGCCCGTTCTTCCTGGCCAGCGACCTGCCGGCGGACACCGCCGAACGCGATCGCCTGCTGCTGGAAGTGATGGGCTCGGGACATCCGCTGCAGATCGACGGCATCGGCGGTGGCAACGCGCTGACCAGCAAGGTGGCGATCATCGACCGCTCCAGCCACCCGGACGCCGATGTCGACTACCTGTTCGCCCAGGTACGGGTCGAGCAGCAAGTGGTGGATACCTCGCCCAACTGCGGCAACATGCTGGCGGCCGTAGGCCCGTATGCCATCGAGCGTGGGCTGGTGCAGGCGCAGGATCCGCAGACCGAAGTGCGCATCCACAACGTCAACACCGGCAAGTTGATCATCGCCACGGTGGAAACGCCGGGCGGCAATGTGGCCTACCGCGGTGATACGCGCATTGCCGGCGCGCCGGGCTCAGCCGCGCCGGTCAGGCTGTCCTTCCTTGATGCGGCAGGCGCCCGCACCGGCAAGCTGCTGCCCAGCGGGCATGCGCAGGAAACCATCAATGGCGTGCCGGCCAGCCTGGTGGACTGCGCCATGCCGATGATGCTGGTGCGTGCCGAAGACCTGGGCGTGCGCGGTGATGCCTCGCCCGCCGAACTGAACGCGGACGCGGCGTTCATGCGCCGACTGGAAGCGCTGCGCATCGAGGCGGGCGCCCGCATGGGCATCGCCGACGCCGGCAACAAGGTCATTCCCAAGCCGGTGCTGCTGTCGGCGGCGCAGCAGGGCGGCGATCTGCAGGTGCGCTATTTCATGCCGCACCAATGCCACACCGCACTGGCCATTACCGGCGCGGTCGGCCTGGCCACCGCCGCCGTCACGCCGGGCACGCTGGCCCACACTTTGGTCGGATGCCGGTCCGTTCCCGGCAGCATTACCCTCGAACATCCGAGTGGGGCGCTGGAGGTGGGCCTCAGTCGCAGCTCGGGCGATTCGCCGGTGATTGCCAGCGTGGTCCGCACCGCACGCCGCTTGTTCGAGGGGCGCGTGTACGCGACTTCGCCCGCGCCCGCCACGGCCAGTGCCACCCAAGCCCGCCAATGGACGTCAGCGGCATGATCTGAACCCGGACGGGCCTGCGTAGACGCGCATGCCCGCCATTACAACGTAGATGCTTCACTCCTGGGAGGGATGATGTACAAGCAGTTCTTGATGGCCGCGCTGTGCGTGGCCGGGCTGGCCGCGGCCGGATGCAGCAACAGCGGGCGCGTGGAAGGCGCGGCCGCCGGCAGCAGCGACAACGCACCGGTGCGCATCAGCGTCGGCTCCTACAACCTCAACAACCTGCCGTTCTTCATTGCCGACGCCAAGGGCTACTTCAAGGACGTCGGCCTGCAGGTGAAGACCGAGAACTTCGCCCAGGGCGGCTCCAAGGTGCTGCAGGCGCTGGTGGCCAATTCCACCGACGTAGCCGTCGGCTTCTACGACCACACCATCCAGATGCAGGCCAAGGGCAAGGACGTGGTGGGCTTCGTACTGCTCTCGCGCAACTCCGGCCTGGTGATGGCCGGCCGCGAGGATGCCACCTTCGATCCGGCGCGCCCGGAGACCATCAAGGGCCAGAAGGTCGGGATCACCGCACCGGGCTCCTCGTCCGACTTCTTCGTCCATCACTTCCTCGCCCAGCACGACATTCCGGCCGACAGCATCTCATTGATCGGGGTCGGCTCGGGCGCCGCAGCAGTGGCCGCGCTGGAGCAGGGCAAGATCGACCTGCTGGTCAACTATGATCCCGCCGCCACCCTGATCACCGAGCGCAAGGTCGGCAGGATCCTCCTCGACGCGCGCAGCGACGACGGCGCCCGCCAGGTCTATGGCGGCCTGTACCCGACCTCGGTGATGTACGCCAACCAGAGCTTCCTGGACAAGCGCCCCGAAGCGGCCGAGAAGATCGCCCGCGCCGAGCAGATGGCCTTGAAGTTCATCGCCGACAACAGTGCTGAAGACATCGTCGCTGCGCTGCCGGACAGCTACGTCTCCGGTGACCGCGCCACCTATGCCCGCGCAGTGGAGAACGCGCGCGCGATCTTCACCCGGGACGGTCACTTCACGCCTGCCGATCTGGAAACACCGCTGAAGGTGCTGCGTGAGTTCAACACGGATGTCGCCAAGGCCGATATCGATCTGTCCCGGACCTACACCAATGCCTTCGTCGAGCGTGCCAACGCTGCGGCGCCGGCTGCCCAACCGTAAGCGGAGGTAACCCATGGCCCTCAATGCCACCGTGCGCCAGTTCAATGGCGCGCCGCAGCTGGAGCCTGCACAGACCATGGTCGCCATCAACAAGGTGACCATGTCCTTCGGCGAATTCACCGCCGTACGCGATGTCGACATCCAGGTGGGTGACGGCGAGTTCCTTGCCATCGTCGGGCCGACCGGCTGCGGCAAGAGCACCATCCTCAATTCCGTGGCGGGCCTGCTGAAGCCGTCGTCGGGCCAGGTCAGCATCGATGGCCGTGCCGTCAGCGGCGTGCAGGAGTCGGTCGGCTACCTGTTCCAGCAGGACGCGCTGCTGCCGTGGAAGACCGCGTACCAGAATGTTGAACTCGGCCTGCGCTTCCGTGGTGTGCCCGAGGCCGAACGCAAGGCCAAGGCCAACGCTTGGCTGGCCAAGGTCGGCCTGGCCGGCTTCGAGCATCGCTACCCGCACCAGCTGTCCGGTGGCCAGCGCAAGCGCGTGCAGATGGCCCAGGCGTTGATCGTCGAGCCGAAGGTGATCCTGATGGATGAACCCTTCTCGGCGCTGGACATCCACACCCGCCATCTGATGCAGAACGAGCTGCTGCGGTTGTGGCAGGAGGATCGCCGCTCGGTGATCCTGATCACCCACGACCTGGAAGAAGCCATCGCCCTGGGCGACCGCGTGGTGGTGCTGTCCTCCGGCCCGGCCAGCCGCGTGGTGCGCAGTTTCGATGTGGATCTGGAACGGCCGAGGAACGTGGCCGAGATCAAGCTGGATGACCGTTTCACCGACCTGTACCGCGACATCTGGGCCTGCCTGCGCGGCGAAGTGGAGAAGAGCTATGCACGCCAAGACTGACAAATTCATCCAGCTCGCGCTGGTGGTTGCCGTGTTCGGTGGCTGGGAAGGCGGCATCGCGCTGGGCGTGATCGATCCGTTCTTCTTCCCATCGCCAACCGCCATCGTGCAGCAGGCCTGGACCTGGCTGTCCGATACGTCGTTCTATCAGCATGTCTACATCACGCTGACCGAAACCGCGCTGGGCTACATCATCGGCACCGGCCTGGGTGTGGCCGGCGGCGTCTGGCTCGGCCTGAGCCGCCGCTCGGCACGCATCCTCGATCCCTTCATCAAGGGCTTCAACGCGATTCCGCGCGTGGTGCTGGCGCCGATTTTCGTGCTGTGGCTGGGCCTGGGGCTGTGGTCGAAGGTGGCGCTGGCGGTCACGCTGGTGTTCTTCACCACGTTCTTCAATGCCATGCAGGGCGTGCGCGAGGTGAATCCGGTGGTGCTGGCCAATGCCCGCATCCTGGGGGCGAGCCGCAGCGACCTGCTGCGCCATGTCTACTTCCCCGCAGCGGCGAGCTGGATCCTGTCTTCGCTGCGCACCTCGGTGGGCTTCGCGGTGGTCGGCGCGATCATCGGTGAGTACCTCGGGGCCTCGGCGGGCCTGGGTTACCTGATCGCGCAGGCCGAGGGCAACTTCAATGCCGTGGGTGTGTTCGCCGGCATCATCATCCTGGCCGCCTTCGTGCTGGTCATCGACGCGCTGCTGGACGTGGTCGAGAACAAGCTGATCACCTGGCGTCCCAACGCGCAGGCACAGGCCACCAGCTGACCGGGCCGGGCTGAGCCCGCCTGCCGCGCCGCCGGGCCGATCCGGCGGCGCGCGCTTCCTCCCCCGATCTTCCCCCGCACCACCGCAACAGGCCAGCGCCGGGCCAGGCGGCCGGCTGGCCGGAGAGAGAGCCCATGAATCATTCCACCGTGCTGCCGCTGGCAGTGCTGCCGGTCGCGCTTGGCCTGCTGTTGGCCAGTGGCCATGTTGGCGCCCAGGCTGTTTCGTCCCCTCCCGCACCACTGAGCCAGGCCGAACTCTCACGCCTGGTGCAGCAGCAGGCACTGCAGATCCAGCAACTGGAGGCGCGCCTGCGTGCCGTGGAGGGCGGGCAGGGCAGTGCGGGCGCACCGTCAACGCCGCCCCCGCCTGCGCTGGAAACGCGGGTGGCCGCACTGGAAACCAGCCAGTCCAGACTGCCGAAGGTCTCCTGGGCCAAGGGTGCGCCGGAGTTCAGCAGTGCCGATGGCGCCGTGGCGTTCCGTCCGCGCGGACGCCTGTTCGTCGACGCATCCAGCACCGACGGATCCTCAGTGAGTGACCGCAATATCTCCGGTACCGAGATCCGCTCGGTGCGGCTGGGCGCCGAAGGCCGCTACGGTATCCTCGGCTGGGCAGTGGAAGGTGACTTCGCCGACAACGCGGTGGCGTGGAAGTCGGTCTACGCCACCGTGGAACACCGCCTGTTCGGGCTGCCGGCCGACCTGACCGTGGGCAACCGCCTCAACGACCGGGGTATCGACGGCTCCAGCAGCACGTCCAACACGCCGTTCCAGGACCGCAACGTGGTCGGCACGCTGATGCTGCCGCAGCGCGGCCTGTTCGGTGTCGGGCTCACCGAGCGGGTGTATGGAAAGGGCTGGCATGCCAGCCTGTCGGTAGCCGGCAACGACCTCAACAACGCCGGCACCGACAACGACAGCCAGACCTGGGCCACCCGCGTCCACTGGAATCCGCTGGACACTGCCGACGCCACGGTGCATCTGGGCGCATGGGCCTTCCACGAGAAGATTCCCACCGGGGCCACCGGCGTGGTGCGCAGTTCGGCCATCGCGGGGCATTTCAACGATCTGGTCAGGATCACACCGGGCACGCTGGTGGGCGCCGAGCGCAGCACCGCCTACGGTGCGGAACTGGCCGGCTTCTTCGGCCCGGCGTGGGCAACCGGCGAGTGGGGTACGCGAAGCCTGCGCGGGGCCGATGCCGGCGGGCGCTATGATCGCGACCACGAGGCGTGGGCGATCTCCGCTGGCTGGTTCCTGGCGGGCGCGCTGCCGTCCTACTCGGGCAAGGCCGGCACGTGGGGCAAGGTAAAGGTGGCCGATCCGGTGACGCGCGGCGGCAGTGGCGCGTGGGAGCTGAAGGGCCGCTATGAGGACGTGGACTATGCCGAACTGCCCAGTGGTGGTACCGGCCACGCGTGGACACTGGGCGCGAACTGGTACCTCAACGATTTCAGCCGGGTGATGTTCGAAGCCGTGCGCTGGCAGACCCGCCACCGCAGCGGCAGTGCTGCGGGCAGGGATGAAGGCACCACCTTCAATACCCGTCTGCAGTTGGCCTTCTAGGGCCGGGCCGCCGCCTGCATTCTGGTCACAGCAGCAACAACGCAGCGATGAGTGCAGGCGGCATCACCAGCGCGCCGACGCGCAGGAAGTCGAGCGCGCTGACATGCTCGCCCTCGCGGCGCAGCGCCACCAGCCACAGCATCGTCGCCAGCGAACCGGTGACCGACAGGTTGGGTCCCAGATCCACGCCGACCAGCAATGCGGCACGGGTCTGCGCGGGCAGGTCGGCCATCTGGCCCAGCGAACCGGCGGCCAGGCCGACCGGCAGATTGTTGGCCACGTTGCTCAGCAGCGCGGCCGCGCCCCCGGCCAGCCAGCTGGCCTGGCGGGGAGATGCCTGCGCCACGGCCTGCAGTGCGCTGGCCGCGCTCTGGATGACACCGGTCTGCGCCACCGCTTCCACCAGCACGAACAGTCCCGCCACCAGCGGCAGCACGCCCCAGGACACGTGGCGCAGCAGTGGCAGCGGGCTGCGCCGCTGGCGGATCGCCACCACCGCCACACTCAGCGCGCCCGCGCAGAACGTGGTCAGGCCCAATGGCCCGTTCAAGGCGGACGTGACCAGCAACACGGTGCCGGTGAACAGCACGCCCAGTGCGCTCAGCCGGCCGCCGTCGGTCAACGGGCGATGCGCCGGCGCGGCCACCAGCGGCTGGGCGATCTCGCGCCGGTGCACCCAGCGCAGGACCAGGTAGGTGGCACCGATCGCCGCCGCCGACGGCAGCGCGAACTGCGCCAGCCACTGCAGCAGCGGCGGCATGTGCTGGCCGTACACCACCAGGTTGGCCGGATTGGAAATGGGCAGCACGAAGCTGGCCGCATTGGCGATGAATGCACAGACGAACAGGTAGGGCAGGGGATTGGCGCGCGCCGCCTTGCAGGCGGCGTAGACCGCCGGGGTCAACACCACGGCTGTCGCATCATTGGAAAGAAAGACTGTCACCAGCGTGCCGACCAGGAATACCAGGTCGAACAGGCGTCGCCCGGATCCGCCCGCATGCCGCACCGCGTACAACGCCAGCCAATCGAACAGGCCTTCGCGCCGCGCCAGTTCGGCCAGCACCATCATGCCGACCAGGAACAGGTAGACGTCGCGGCCTTCGGCCACCGCGCCCCATGCGGTGTGCAGCGACACTGCGCCCAGCAACGGCAACAGGGCGGCAGCGCCCAGCGCCCACACATATTCGGGGATGCGGAAAGGACGGAACAGCAGACCGAGGGTGGCAACGGCGACCGCTGCCCAGATCACGAGGGGGGCTTGGGGGGGGAGCATGGAGTGGGGCTTCAGCGGCACCTGCAGCGACCCCGGCGCAGGGGGGGGGCCTGGCGCGCGCGATCAGCGGATGGGCGGCCGCTGCAATCATCGCAGGTTCCGGGTCGCCGCATCATACCGTGCGGCGCGGCATGGCGACCGCTGCCGTCGACCGCGCTGCAGGTGGGCCGGGGCGGCGCCCAGCCCACGTTCAGCACTCAAGCGGGCCATGACTTCAGGCACTGCAGTGTGACTACACATGTAGTCAAGCTACGCACACACTCATTGGACGAGATTGCGATGCCAAGATCCTGCTGGTTGTCCTGCGCCCTGGCCCTGGTGTTCGGCATCGCCGGGCCCAGCCAAGCGGCGACACGTGCCGATGCCCTTGCCGCGATCGAGCGCAATGCACGCGCCGCGCATTCCGATGCGGTCCTGGTGATGCATGAGCGGGAGACGCTGCTTGAGCTGAAGCCCGCCGCCGGGCAGGAATCCGTTCACCTGATGTCGGCCACCAAGTCGGTCGTCGCGCTGGCCATTGCATTGCTGCTGGACGACGGAAAGCTGGCTTCGATCGATACGCCGGTCAGCCAGATCTATCCCGAATGGAAGCAGGGCAGGAAGCGCGCCATTACCGTGCGCATGCTGCTGGACCATACCTCGGGCCTGCAGAACGTGGCGAACGCGGGCGAAGAGCTGGAAGGGGCCCCGGACCTGGTCAGGCTGGCACTGGCCGCCGAGCTGAGCGATGCCCCGGGTGCCGTGTTCTCCTACAACAACAAGGCCACCAACCTGCTGCCCGGTATTGTCGAGCGCCTGGCAGGCGAGCCGCTGGATGCCTATGTGGACGCGCGCCTGTTCAAGCCCCTGGGCATTGCCCACTACACCTGGATGAAGGATGAGGCAGGCACCCCGCTGGGCATGGCCGGGCTGTCCCTGCGCGCGGCCGATCTTGCCGCCATCGGGCAACTGTTGCTGGACGGAGGCGTGGCGCCGGATGGCAAACGTCTCCTGAGTGAGCAGTCGGTCGCGTTGATGACGACCGAAAGCGCCCGTGCGCCAGATGTTGGGCTGCTGTGGTGGCGGATACCGGCCTGGGAACGCTACCAGCTCAAGCCCCGGCTACGGGATCTGCTGGTGAAAAGGGGCGTGGACGACGACGTACAGCGCGCACTGCAGGCCAGCGCAGGGCGAGTATTCGAAAGCCGCAGCACGCTGGTCGCCTTCCTCGCCGATCAACTGGGCGCGGACTGGTCCCAGCGCTACGGCAGCCAGATCTCCGCGCGCGGCCTGAAGCTCGCCGATCTCTACGACATCTCACGGGGGCCGGTCGTCGGCTTTGCCGCCAACGGCTACCTGGGCCAATACCTGATGATCGTTCCGGAACAGCGTGTCGTCGCAGTGCGCCTGATCCACCGGCGCCAGACCCACAACGCTCCTCAGGACGACTATCCCTCCTTCTTCGCCGATGTCCTGCAGTTGGCGCGGGCACTGCAATAGGCCCTGTCGCCATCATGTCCACGCGCGCTGAACATCTTCCTGGAGCGTTCTTCACTGGCATGCCGCCTAAAGTGGGATGACATCTTGGCCGCACACGTACTGAAGCATGTTTGATTATCAGGACTGGACCTTCCACGCCAATGGCCGAACGGTAGTGGCGCGGGTAGCGCTGGACGGTGAAGGTGGCGGCACCATCAACCGCTACCAGCTGGTGCCGGGACCGGCACAGTCGGGGTTGTGCATCAAGGTCGCCTCCCAGGACGAGGCCGCGCAGAAACTGGAGGCCGAAGTGATGAAGCTGCTGGGACCGGTGTGGTAGCCACTACGCCATGCCGGCCGCGCATCCGCATGTTGACGGCGGCATGACCGGCCCGGGCAACGGGCATCGCGCCGGATGCCCGTTGCATGAGGCCGCATACTAGGGCATCAGCACGGTGTCGACCACGTGGATGACGCCGTTGGACTGGCTGACATCTGCAGTGCTGATGCCTGCCTTGCCACCCTTTGCGTCGATGATCCAGAGCTTGCCATCGTGGAGCGCCACGGTGAGAGGCTCACCCTGCACGGTCTTGAGGGTGGCCTTGCCGCCGTGCTTGCGGGCATCGGCCAGAAGCTGCGCCGAACTGTAGCTGCCCGGGACGACGTGGTAGGTCAGGATCCGGGTCAGCTGTGCCTTGTTTTCCGGCTTCACCAGCGTATCGACAGTGCCTGCAGGCAATTTTTCGAAGGCCGCATTGGTGGGCGCGAAAACAGTGAAGGGCCCGGCGCCGTTGAGGGTGTCGACCAGGCCGGCTGCTTTGACCGCTGCAACGAGGGTGGTGTGATCCTTGGAATTGACGGCGTTCTCGACGATGGTCCTGGTGGGGTACATCTCTGCCCCGCCCACGATGACGGCGTTGGCGGCGAAAACTGAGGAGCCGGACGAAACGAGTAGGGCGAAGCCGACTGCGGCGGCGATGCGCTGAAGAGCGTTCACGGTGCGTTCCTTTCTGGATGACCCGCAAGTGCGGGCATCCTTCCTACGTCGGGTGCGCCTGACCGGATGCAGCAGCAGCCGGGTCATGAGCTGTGCCGCGCGCTGCTGGTTTGCTGCGCTGCATGGTGACAAGCGCGAACCGGGGTGATTACTCTCCGCTGCAACGCGATGGTAGCGCTACCAGTCGGACGGGGATCCAAGGTCCAGGGGCTGCCTTCTTTGCCGCGTGTTTGTCCTGGCAGGCTTGAAAAGCAAGTGTAAGTCGCGGCGTGCCCGAGCACCCGTGCTGTTCGGTTTGGAATGCGGGCCACGCCCGTGCGTGCCCCTGGGAGGGGGCGGTACATCCATTCGATCGTATGTCAGAGGGGACTTTCATGAGCACTTGCAGTTTCCGCGGCACCCTGGCCCCGAGGTCCGGTTCATGAGCCGCGCATTGGCGAAGTTCCGGTCCCGGGCCATGTTCACCTTCGTGGGTGGCGCCCTGGTCATCAATCCTGCCTTTGCGCAGGACGCAGCACCGGCGACCGGGCAGCAGCCGCAGAGCCAGTCGCAGCCCACCCAGCTCGATGCAGTGCAGGTCACGGGCATACGCAACAGCCTGAGCCAGGCCATGGACATCAAGCGCGACTCGGCGGGCGTGGTCGACGCGATCAGCGCCGAGGACATCGGCAAGTTCCCCGATACCAATCTTGCCGAATCGTTGCAGCGCATCACCGGCATCTCCATCGAGCGCCGTGACGGCGAGGGTGCGCAGGTGACCGCGCGTGGCTTCGGCCCCCAGTTCAACATGGTCACGCTCAACGGTCGGCAGATGCCGGGTGCCGATGCATTCGGTGCCTCTGGACAGGTCGCCATCGGCGGTGTCGACGGCGGCACCCGCGCCTTCAATTTCGCGCAGCTGGCCGCCGAGGCCATCAATGGCATCGAGGTCTACAAGACCAGCCAGGCACAGGTGCCCAGCGGTGGCATCGGTGCGACGATCAACATCCTGACCTCGCGCCCGCTTGATCACGCCGGCATCGTGGCCAACGCCGGGGCGAAGCTGGTCTCCGACCAGAGTCAGCCGTTCGACAATGACCTGACACCGGAGCTGTCGGGCATCTTCAGCTACAGCAATCCGGAAAAGACCTTTGGCGTCAGCCTCAGCGCGAGCCAGCAGAAGCGCAAGGGTGGCTCGGTGCAGGCCACGGAGAACTACTGGAACGTGCAGCCGTGGACAGGGTCGATGCCGGGCAATCCGACCGTGGTCAATGCCCCGGCCGTCGGCCAGCTTTACGCGCGGCCCAACGACCTGCGCTACGCGTTCTCCGAATTCGAACGCGAACGCGTCAACGGCCAGGCCGTGCTGCAGTTCGCACCGACGGACAGCCTGACCCTGACCGTGGATTACACCTACTCGACCAACGAAATCACCGAGAATCGCGGCGAGCAGGGCATGTGGCTGCAGAACAGCAACTACACCAACGTCGAGTTCGACACCAGTGGCGCCGTCGCGACGCCGGTATACATCCGTGAAATCGCCGGCACCAAGGATTTCGGCCTGGAACAGCAGCGCAGCATGCAGGAGTACAAGCTGGGCTCGCTGGGCTTCAACGCCGTCTGGAATGTCAGCGACCGCTTCAAGCTCAGCTTCGATGCGCACAACTCGAAGAACGAGAGCCGCCCGAATGATCCGCTGACCGGCGGTGGTTCGATCTTCATGAGCATCGCCGGCACCAACAACTGCACCCGTGGCCCGCATTGTGGCGGCTCCTGGGTGCAGGAATTGAACTTCAACAATGGCCTGCCGGTTGGCACCCAGGTCTGGTATCCCAGCACCGCCGATGCGGTCGCCGGGACCAATGGCGTGGTCAACCCGGGCTTCCAGGAAGGCGAGGTTGGCACGCAGGTGCTGCGCGTCAACGCGCAGACCCAGATCAGCGAGATCAAGCAGGCGCGCGTCGATGGCGAATGGAACTTCGACCACGGCCGCTTCCAGTTCGGCGTGGACACCAACAAGTCCACCACCCACCGCATCCAGGCCGCCGAGGCCTACTCCACCCTGGGTGACTGGGGCGTGGCCAACGTGGACCGGGATACCGCCGCGGGCCTGATGGACCTGCTGCAGCCGGTCAGCATCGTCGGCCTGTTCGACGACTACAGTGCCAACAGCTGGCCCGCCTGGCGCGGCAATGCCGGACAGCTCGCGCAATGGGCATCGGGCGAGTACGGCGTCGGCCTGGGTGTGAACCCGCAACGCGCGGCCGACAACTTCGTGGAAGAGAAGACCAAGGCGGCGTACTTCCAGGTGGAACTGGACGGGGAGCTGGGCGGCATGCGCACCAACACCCGCCTGGGCGTGCGCTATGAAACCACCGACGTGGTGTCGACCTCGGTCATTGCCGTTCCCGAATCCATCGAGTGGCAGGCCAACAACGATTTCCGCATCGTGCTGTCCGATGAGCAGCAGCCCTTCACGGAGAAGGCGCGGTACAGCTACATCCTGCCCAACCTTGATTTCAGCATCGACCTCACCGAGGAGCTGAAGGGCCGCGTTTCGTTCGGCAAGAGCATCGCCCGCGCGCCGTACGGCAATCTCTATGCGGGACCCGGGGCCCAGCAGCCGTTCGGCTCGGTGCTGATCGATCCCTCCTCGCGCGCCAGCGGCAATTCCCAGAACCCGAGCCTGAAGCCGCTGGAATCGGACAACCTCGACCTGGGGCTGGAGTGGTACTTCGCCGATGCCAGCTATGTGTCATTGACCTACTGGAACAAGTCGGTCAGCAACTTCATCGGCAACACCGTCGTGCAGGAAAGCCTGTACGGCCTCACCGACCCGACCTCCGGGCCGGATGCGCGGGCGGCGTTGGACTTCCTGACCAGCGGCGCCTGCGTCGCCCAGGTCGGGCCGGCCAATGCCGCTGCCTGCTCGGCCAACGACACCTCGCTGTTCACCGCACTGGCGTTGCTGCGCAACAATCCCGCCGGGCTGGGTGCCTACAACGGCACCGATGCGCAGGTGCTGGCCACCGAAGCGGCCTACGATCTGTATGGGCAGGCCAACGATCCGCTGTACCAGTTCAACGTCAATCGCCCGATTAACCAGAACAAGTCCAAGCTGCACGGCTGGGAGCTGGGCGGGCAGTACTTCTTCGGTGACACCGGGTTCGGCGTACTGGCCAACTACACGGTGGTGAAAGGTGATGTCGGCTACAACAACGGCGGCGATCCGGGTATCGACCAGTTCTCGCTCACCGGCCTGAGCGACACCGCCAACGCCATGCTGATGTACGAGAAGTACGGGTGGTCGGTGCGACTGGCATGGAACTGGCGCGATCAGTACCTGATCCTGGCCAACCAGGGCTCCAGCCGCAATCCGTACTATGTGGAGCCGTACGAGCAGTGGGATCTCAGCGTCAACTACGCGCTCGATGACCACTGGTCCTTCAGCCTGGAGGCGATCAACCTGACCGGTGAGGATGTGCGGTGGCGCTCGCGCACGTCGCAGATGATCGTCAAGCTGGCAGACCAGAGCCCGCGCTACATGCTGGGCGTCCGCTACAAGTTCTGAACCTGGTTGCCGATGCGTCCGGCACGGCACCGCTGCCCGCCAGCGGTGCCGTGCCGGGACGGTGTCGCCGCACCTGTCGCGCCTGCGCTACCCTGCCGGCCAGCAACCCGCATTGGACTGGATACCCTGATGGCCCGCTACGAAATGCTCAACAACATCGCGCATCGGGACCTGAAGGTCGCCACCGGATTCGGGCCGCAGTTCGGCGATGCGGTGGGCATGGTGCCGGCCTATCCCAGCGAGTTCGCTGAACTGCAGCGTGAGTATCCGATCTTCCTGCGCAGGGAAACCGGGTCAGAAGCGTGGCAGTCCGTGGCCCTGCTGGGTTTCGAACAACACGAGAACCTGTTCCTGCAGGACGGGCGCTGGAATGCCTCCTACCTGCCTGGTGCGGCCGCCAAAGGGCCGTTCCTGATCGGGTTCCAGGAGCACTACGTGGATGGCCTGCTCACCCAGGATGCGGTGATGCACGTGGACCTGGACCATCCGCGCGTCACCGCCGGCGCCGGTGAGCCGGTGTTCCTGCCGCAGGGCGGCAACACGCCCTACCTGGACCACATCGCCGGCGTGCTGCGCGGCATCCACGAGGGCAGCGCGTACGCGGCCGCAATGTTCGCGATGCTCGACGACTGCGGCCTCATCCAGCCGGTCACGCTCGACGTGCAGATCGCGCCGCACCACCGGGTGAGCGTGAGCGGATTGCACGGCATTGACCGCGAGCGCCTGGCGGCGCTGGACAGTTCGCGCCTGGCTGCGTTGAACCGCGCCGGTTACCTGGAAGGTGCGTACCTGATGCTTGCCTCGCTGCATAACATGCGCCGCCTGATCGCCGAGAAGCAGCGCCGCCTCCGCGTCCAGGACGGCACCGCGCGGGCGGTCAGGAACTGACCGGTGCACGCCCGCCTGCCGATGCGGATCCTGGAAGGCATCGATCCTGCCGCCTTGCCATTGGCTGACCTGGTGGAGGCCGGTGAGCCGGTTGTACTGCGCGGCATCGCCAGCGGTTGGCCGCTGGTCCAGGCCGGACTGGGCGGGGTGCAGGACGCAATGGCGTACCTGTGCAGCGTCGATGCGGGTGCGCCCATCCAGTACTCGTTCGGCGGCCCCGAGATCGCAGGCCGCCCGTTCTACAGCGCGGACTTCACCCGGCTGAACTTCGAAGTGCGGCGTGGCGGTCTGGCCCAGGTGCTGGAAGAGATCGCCATGACGCTGCATGCACCGCAACCGCCCACTTACTACGTGGCCTCGCTGCCGATTGCGCGGGCACTGCTGCCGGCATTCGCGCAGGCCAACGACGCCGGTCTGGCGAAGCAGGGCATCGACGCCACCGCCAGCATCTGGATCGGCAGCCGGGTGACGGCCTCGTGCCATTTCGACACACCCGACAACCTCGCCTGCTGCGCGGTGGGGCGGCGCGAGTTCACCCTGTTCCCGCCCGCCCAGATCGACAACCTCTATCCGGGCCCGCTCGATCCCACGCCGGGCGGACAGGTGGTCAGCGTGGTGGACTTCGAACAGCCAGACTTCGATCGGCATCCACGTTTCCGCGAGGCGCTGGCGAACGCGCGCAGTGCGGTGCTTGGGCCCGGCGATGCGATCTTCATTCCCAGCATGTGGTGGCACCATGTACGCAGCCTGGAACCGTTCAACGTGCTGGTGAACTACTGGTGGCGAAGCTCGCCGGCCTGGCTGGGGTCGCCGCTGGCGGCGCTGCAGCACGCGATGTGGTCCGTGCGCGACCTGCCAGCGCGTGAGAAGCGGGCCTGGGAAGGGCTCTTCCGTTACTACGTATTCGGCCCCGGCGAGCGCGCGGGGCAGCACCTGCCTGACGCCGCGCGCGGGGATCTGGCACCGTTCGACGAGCAGCGCGCCCGCCGCATGCGCGCGATGCTGCTGGGCAGGCTCAACCGTTGAGAGAGGGCACCGCGTTGGATACCGAGAGCACGCCTGCAGGGCGCATCCGCAATGTGGTCATTGCCGGTGGCGGTACAGCGGGATGGCTGGCCGGCTGCGCGCTGGCGCATCAGTTCCGTGACCAGCTGCAGATCACGCTGGTCGAGTCCGAGCAGATCGGCACGGTCGGCGTCGGTGAGTCCACCGTGCCGCCGATCCGCACCTTTCATCGCTTCCTGCAGATTGACGAGCAGGAGTTCCTGCGCGCGGTGGCCGGCACCTTCAAGCTGTCGATCTCGTTCGAGAACTGGCGGCTGCCGGGGGATCGCTTCTTCCATCCGTTCGGCACCATCGGCCATGGCACCTGGGCGGCTCCCTTCCATCACTTCTGGCTGGACAGCCTGCGCCGCGGCATGCCCTCGGACCTGGGCGACTTCTGCCTGGAGAGCATCGCGTCGCGCGGCGACCGCTTCTCGCTGCACACCCAGCCGCAGGCCAGCTATGCGTATCACTTCGATGCCAGCCTGTATGCGCGGTTCCTGCGCGGCAGGGCCGAGGCCAACGGCCTGCGCCGGATCGAAGGCAGGATCGCCCAGGTCAGGCCGCACGCGCACGACGGCTCGGTTCAGGCGCTGGTACTGGACGACGGCCAGGTGATCGAGGGCGATCTGTTCATCGACTGCACGGGGTTCCGTGGCCTGCTGATCGAGCAGGCGCTGGGCACCGGCTACGAGGACTGGCACGAATGGCTTCCGTGCGACCGGGCCGTGGCGGTGCAGACCGAAGCGGTGGCGCCGCCGGTGCCCTATACCCGGGCGATCGCCCACGAGGCGGGGTGGCGCTGGCACATCGCGCTGCAGCACCGCGTTGGCTGTGGGCTGGTGTATGACAGCCGCCATCTGTCTGATGACGAGGCCGCCGCGAAACTGCTGCGCGATGCAGGGGCTCCACCTTTGCGCGACCCATGGAACGTGCCGTTCCGCAGCGGGCGCCGGCTGAAGGCCTGGAACAGCAACGTGGTGTCGCTCGGGCTGGCCAGCGGTTTCATCGAACCGCTGGAGTCGACCAGCATCCATCTGACGATCAGCGCGGTGGTGCGCCTGATCCAGTTGTTCCCGTTCGACGGCATCAGTGCGTCGCTGGTGCAGTTGTACAACGATGTCAGCCGCCAGGAAATGGAGCATGTGCGCGACTTCATCATCCTGCACTATCACGCAACGCAGCGCACCGAACCGATGTGGAAGGCGTGTCGCGAGATGAGCGTGCCCGGATCGCTGCAGCAGCGGTTGCAGGCGTGGCGCGAGCGTGCGCACGCCTGGCAGGACCCCGGCGAGCTGTTCCGCATCGAGTCCTGGACCAGCGTGCTGCTCGGGCAGGGCATTCCGCCAGGCCCGCCGCATCCGCTGGCGCGGGCGGTGAGTGACGCCGATCTGCGCACCCTGTTGAAGGGCATCCAACAGCCCGTGCATCACGCCGCGGCGCAGATGCCGACCCAGGCAGAGTTCATCGCGCAGTACTGCAGGTCCGGCGCAGACGTGTGGCGTCCGACGGCGACGATCGCATAGCAGGGTTTTGCGTTGCAGCACGCTTTTTCCGCTGCAGCTGGTTACAGTGCGGGAACACCGCAGGCGATGACGCATGCGGTGGCAACGAGGGGGCCGGACAGCACGCCCCCTTTTTGAGTCCACGGAATGTTAGCGCTACCTTTTTGTTGATCGGAGGCGGTTTCGATGGGTCTGGTTGCAGGGATCGATGCAGGGACGCAGAGCCTGAAGGTGCTGGTCTACGACCCGCAGGCGCAAGCGGTGGCCGCCGTCACCAGCGCGCCGCTCACGCTGGACAGCGGTGCCGACGGCAGCCGTGAACAGGCGCCTGCCGACTGGGTGTCGGCCCTGCGCGACTGCTTTGCCAGGATCGACCCCTCGCTGCGCGCTCGCATCGTCGCACTGGCGGTATCGGGGCAGCAGCATGGGTTCGTGCCGGTTGATGATGCTGGCGAGGTACTGGCGCCGGCCAAGCTGTGGTGCGACACCAGCACCTCGGCCGAATGCATCCAGATCATGGACGCCGTGGGCGGATTCCAACGGACCATCGCGCTGGCGGGCAACCCGATCCTGGCCGGCTACACAGCGTCCAAGCTGCCCTGGACCCGGATCCACCGTGCCGACGCCTACGCGCGGCTGGCGACCATCCTGCTGCCACACGACTACCTGAATTTCGTGTTGACCGGGCAGCGGTTCTGCGAGCTTGGCGATGCGTCCGGAACCGGCTGGCTGGACGTGCGCACACGCACCTGGTCGCAGGAACTGCTGCGCGCCACCGATCCTGATCGTGATCTTGCCGCCTGCCTGCCGCCGATCGCCTCACCCGACGCCCTGTTTGATATCGCGCCGAAGGCCGCGGCCGCGCTCGGGCTTGCAGCGGCGGTGAAGGTGGCCGTTGGCGGCGGCGACAACATGATGGCCGCGATCGGCACTGGCTGCGTCACCGAAGGCCGCCTGGCGATGAGCCTGGGAACGTCTGGAACGCTGTTTGCCTATTCCAGCGCGCCGGTGATCGACGCGAACGGCGCCTGGGCCGCGTTCTGCTCGTCCACGGGAGGATGGCTGCCGCTGATCTGCACCATGAACTGCACCGTGGCGACCGAACAGGTGGCCCGTGCCTTCGGCTTCAGCACCCGCGACGGCGATGCGCACCTGCGCGCGACGCCACCGGGAGCAGGCGGGCTGGTGATGCTGCCCTTCCTCAATGGCGAGCGTACGCCGGACCTGCCGCTCGGCAAGGGTGTGCTGGCCGGCCTGGACACCGCCAACTTCACTCCGGCGCACCTCTACCGCGCCGCCATGGAGGGCGCGACCTACAGCCTGAGGTACGGCTACGACGCCTTCGTCCGCGCGGGCATGCAGTTTGATCGCATCGTGCTCACCGGCGGTGGCAGCAACAGCGCTGCCTGGCGTCAACTGGTGGCCGATGTGTTCGGCCTGCCCGTGGAGGTCCCGGTGCAGGCCGAAGGCGCGGCGTTTGGAGCGGCGCTACAGGCGCTGTGGTCGCTCGCCAGGGCGCAGGGCAACGCCGCTTCGATCAGCGACATCACCGCACGGCACGTCACCGTCGATCCCACGCTCTCCGCGCGCCCGGATCCGGACCGCAGCGATGCCTATGCACGGGCCTACGCACGCTTCCTCAGTCATCTTGATGCCATCACGCCGCTGCAGCGCGGCTGATGGCTCCTCCACGCCACCCCGTACAACGACAGGAGCACGCACCATGAGCACGCAGCCCTTCATCGGCGCCAAGGAATACTTCCCCGGCATCGGCCGCATTCCGTTCGAGGGCAAGGGCTCGGACAATCCGCTTGCCTTCAAGGTCTACGATGCAAACCGGGTCATCGGTGGCAAGACCATGCAGGAGCATCTGCGCTTTGCCGTGTGCTACTGGCATACCTTCTGCAATGCCGGGCACGATCCGTTCGGCCCGGGTACCCGGCAGTTCCCGTGGGAGGCGGGCTCGCCGCTGGCCACGGCCGAAGCAAAGGTGGACGCGGCGTTCGAGTTCTTCACCAAGCTGGGCGTGCCGTACTGGTGCTTCCACGATATCGACCTGGCGCCGGATGCCGATGATATCGGCCAGTACCTGAAGAACCTCACGCACATGGTGGGCCTGGCCAAGGCGCGCCAGGAGGCCACCGGCGTCAAGCTGCTGTGGGGCACGGCCAACCTGTTCTCGCACCCGCGCTACATGAACGGTGCATCGACCAATCCCGATTTCGCCGTGGTGGCCCGCGCCGCGGTGCAGGTCAAGGCCGCCCTGGAGGCCACGGTCGAACTCGGTGGCGAGCACTACGTGTTCTGGGGCGGGCGCGAGGGCTATGCGTCGCTGGCCAATACGCAGATGAAGCGCGAGATCGAGCACTTCGCACGCTTCCTGACCATGGCCCGCGACTATGGCCGCAGCATCGGCCTGAAGGGCAACTTCCTGATCGAGCCCAAGCCGATGGAGCCGATGAAGCACCAGTACGACTTCGACAGTGCCACGGTGGTGGGTTTCCTGAAGGAGCATGGGCTGGACAAGGACTTCAAGCTCAACATCGAGGCCAACCACGCCACATTGTCCGGCCATACCTTCGAGCACGACCTGCAGGTCGCGTCCGATCATGGCCTGCTCGGCAGCATCGATGCCAACCGCGGCAACGCGCAGAACGGCTGGGACACCGACCAGTTCCCCAGCGATCTGTACGACACCGTGGGCGCGATGCTGGTCGTGCTGCGCCAGGGCGGGCTGGAGGGCGGGTTGAACTTCGATGCGAAGGTGCGCCGTGAGTCGACCGACCTGGAGGATCTGTTCATTGCCCACATTGGTGGCATGGACGCGTTCGCACGCGGCCTGGAGGTTGCCCATGCACTGCTGACCGAGTCTCCTTGGGAGCAATGGCGCAAGGAGCGCTACGCAAGTTTCGACAGTGGCGCCGGCCAGGAGTTCGAGCGCGGCACGCTCAGCCTGCCGGACCTGGCGGCACTGGCCTCCCGGCTCGGCGAACCGCGCCAGGCCAGCGGCAAGCAGGAGCGTTACGAAAACCTGCTCAACCAATACCTGCTGCGCTGAGCGCGGCAGGCGAAGGGCGCAACGGTGCACTCAAGGGGATGGGGATGAACCAGGCAGCGGGCAGTGGTGAGAACACGCGGCTGATCGTACTGATCAGTGTGGTGGCGACGATTGGCGGTTTTCTGTTCGGCTTCGACAGCGGCGTGATCAACGGTACCCAGGATGGCCTGCACCAGGCGTTCCGGTCCGGTGAGTGGATGCAGGGATTCGAGATCGCGTCGATGCTGCTGGGCTGTGCGGTGGGCGCGTTCAGTGCAGGCCGGCTGGCCGACCGCTTGGGCCGTCGCAACGTGCTGATCCTGTCGGCAGTGATGTTCCTGCTGTCGGCACTCGGTGCCGGGGCAGCGGTGTCGTCGGGCTGGTTCATCGCCGCACGGGTGGTGGGTGGATTCGCGGTCGGCGCGGCCAGCGTGATCTCGCCGGCCTACATTGCCGAGGTCGCTCCGGCCCGCTATCGCGGCCGCCTGGCTACCGTGCAGCAGATCGCGATCATCACCGGCCTCACCGCTGCCTTCCTGTCCAACTACCTGCTGGCGGCCGCAGCGGGCGCGTCGACCGAACCGCTGTGGGGCGGGCAGGCCGCCTGGCGCTGGATGTTCTGGATGCAGGCCGCGCCGTCGCTGCTGTTCCTGCTGCTGTTGCTGACCATTCCTGAGAGCCCGCGCTACCTGGTGGTGAAGCGGCGCAAGGACGATGCACTACGGGTGCTGACCCGGCTGCTGGGCAGCGGCAAGGCCCGCGCCACGCTCGAGGAGATCGATGCCTCGCTGTCCAACGACCACCATCGCCCGCGACTGTCCGACCTGAAAAGCAGGGGGACCGGGCGGATCCGCCCGATTGTCTGGGTCGGCGTCGGGCTGGCCTGCTTCCAGCAGTTGGTCGGCATCAACGTGGTGTTCTATTACGGCGCCGTGCTGTGGCAGGCGGTCGGCTTTTCCGAAAACGACGCACTGCTGATCAACGTGCTGTCCGGCGCGCTGAGCATCGGTGCCTGCGTGGTCACGGTGCTGCTGATCGACCGGATCGGCCGCAAGCCGTTGCTGTGGTTCGGCTCGGCCGGGATGTCGCTGTCGCTTGCACTGGTGGTGGTGGCCTTTGCCAGTGGTTCGCTGGCCGACGGGCATCTGCAGCTGCCCGGCCGCATGGGCACGCTGGCGCTGGTGGCGGCCAACGCCTACGTTGTGTTCTTCAATCTGTCCTGGGGGCCGGTGATGTGGGTGATGCTGGGCGAGATGTTCCCCAACCAGATCCGCGGTTCGGCCCTGGCGGTCGCCGGCGCGGCGCAGTGGACCTCCAACTTCGTGGTCACGGTGACGTTCCCGATGCTGCTGGCCGCGGCAGGGCTGGCAGCCACCTACGGCATCTACCTCGTCGCTGCCGTGATCTCGGTGATTTTCGTGGTCCGGCACGTGCACGAGACCAAGGGCAAGGAACTGGAGCAGATGGAAGGATGAGCGCCATGACATCGCAGGCCTTGGTAATCCGCAGTGGCGCGCTGGTCGCCGCACTGATGCTGGGATTGTTCGGCTGCCGCGGCCAGGACCGGGCTGCCGCCGCCGCAGCCACCGACAAGGATCCCTGGCCGAAGGTCACCTGGCCGCTGGCCGCAGAACCGGCACTGGAGAAGCGCATCACCGATCTGATGGCCGGCATGACGGTGGAGGACAAGGTTGGCCAGCTGGTGCAGGGCGACATCGCCAGCGTCACCCCCGATGACGTGCGCCGCTACCGGCTCGGCTCGATCCTGGCCGGAGGCAACTCCGATCCCGGCGGCCGCTATGACGCCTCGCCGGCCGAATGGCTGGCGCTGGCCGACGCTTTCTACGACGCCTCCATGGATACCTCCAAAGGCGGCAAGGCCATCCCTCTGCTGTTCGGCATTGATGCCGTGCACGGGCAGAGCAACATCATGGGTGCCACGTTGTTCCCGCACAACATCGGGCTGGGCGCCACGCGCAATCCGGAGCTGCTGCGGCAGATCGGTGGCATCACCGCGCTGGAGACCCGCGTCACCGGCATGGAGTGGACGTTCGCGCCGACCGTTGCGGTACCCCAGGATGATCGCTGGGGACGCACCTACGAAGGCTACTCCGAATCGCCGGAGGTGGTGGCCAGCTATGCCGCCGCCATGGTGGAGGGATTGCAGGGCAGGGTGGGAACACCGGAGTTCCTCGATGGTCGCCATGTGATCGCCTCGGTGAAGCACTTCCTGGGCGATGGGGGCACCACTGACGGCAAGGACCAGGGCGACACCCGTATCAGCGAGTCAGATCTGGTGCGCATCCACGCGGCCGGATACCCGCCGGCAATCGCCGCCGGCGCGCAGACCGCAATGGCGTCGTTCAACAGCGTCAACGGTGAAAAGATGCATGGACATCGGCATTACCTCACCGATGTGCTCAAGGGTCGCATGAACTTCGGTGGCTTCGTGGTGGGTGACTGGAATGGTCATGGACAGGTCAAGGGCTGCACCACCACAGACTGCCCGGCCACCATCATCGCGGGCCTGGACATGGCGATGGCCTCGGACAGCTGGAAGGGCTTCTACGAGACGACGCTGGCTGCGGTCAAGGACGGCCGGATCACGACGCAGCGGCTGGACGATGCAGTGCGCCGGATCCTGCGGGTCAAGTTCCGCCTTGGGCTGTTCGAGGCCGGCAGGCCATCCACGCGGGCCGTCGGCGGGCAGTTCGCACTGATCGGCGCGCCGGCACATCGCACGGTTGCCCGGCAGGCCGTGCGCGAATCGCTGGTCCTGCTGAAGAACCAGAACGGCCTCCTGCCGCTGTCGCCGAAGCAGCGGATCCTCGTGGCCGGCGACGGAGCCGACGATGTCGGCAAGCAGGCCGGCGGCTGGACGCTCAACTGGCAGGGCACCGGCACCACCCGCAAGGACTTCCCCAATGCGGACACGATCTACGAGGGCATCGCGCGCCAGGCCAGCGCGGCCGGTGGTGAAGCCGTGCTTGCCGTTGACGGTCGCTATGCAGTGAAGCCCGATGTGGCGGTGGTGGTGTTTGGCGAAGACCCCTATGCCGAGTTCCAGGGAGACCGGCCGACGCTGGCGTACAAGCCCGGCAACGAAACGGACCTGGCGCTGCTCAAGCGGCTCAAGGCCGAAGGCATACCGGTTGTTGCGGTTTTCCTGAGCGGGCGGCCGCTCTGGGTGAACCGGGAAATCAATGCCGCCGATGCCTTCGTGGCTGCATGGCTGCCGGGCTCGGAAGGCGCCGGCATTGCCGATGTACTGCTGCGCGGAAGCGATGGCCGCGTGCAGCACGATTTCAAGGGCAAGCTCAGTTTCAGCTGGCCGCGCACCGCCACCCAGTACGCCAACAACGTTGGCCAGAAGGACTACGATCCGTTGTTTGCGTTCGGCTTTGGCCTGACCTACGCCGACAACGGCGACCTGGCCGCGCTGCCGGAGGCATCGGGCGTGACCGGCAACGAGGGCGCGACCGGCGTGTTCTTCGCCCGCGGTGATGCAGGCCCCGGCATGGCGCTGCGCCTTGAGCAGGCCGCAGGCCAGGGCCTGACCGTGACCCGCGTGCCGGATGCATTGCCCGATGATCGGCTGAAGATCACCGGCGTGGATCATCTGGCGCAGGAGGATGGGCGACGCCTGGCCTGGTCGGGCAAGGGCGAGGCCGTCGCTGCACTGCAGTCGCACACGGCGCTGGACCTGCAGCGCGAATCCAACGGCGACCTGATGCTGCTGACCACGCTGCGGGTCGACGCTGCGCCGCAGGGGGAGGCGTGGCTGTCGGTCGGTTGCGGCGCGGGCTGCTCGGCACGCATCGCCATCGGGCCGTCGCTGGCGGCGCTTCCACAAGGCCAGTGGAAGCGTGTTGGCGTGCCGCTGAAGTGCCTGGGCAAGGCGGGCGCCAAGCTGGACGCGATCGACCGGCCGTGGTCGGTGGTGACGGGCGATGCGATGACGATCTCCGTGTCACGCGTCGCGCTGGGTGCGCTGAACGAAGCCGAGGTCACCCTCGGATGCGGAGCATGATGCCTGCGCTACCGCCGCCGGGGCGGCGCGGCGACCGAACCGCGTGCGATCAGCCGATGCGGCATCACATGATCGCGCAGCACCGTTGTGTCCGCCGCCGGACGGCGGATGGTGCGCAGCAGGATGTCGACGGCCGCGTTGGCCATCGAGGCGATGGGCTGGTGGATCGTGGTCAGTTCCGGCCACACGGTGGTGGCGGCCGAGGTGTCATCGAAACCCACGACCGACAGGTCGCGCGGCACTTCCAGCCCGCGCCGATGGGCGACGGAGATCGCGGCGGCGCCCATGTCGTCGTTGCTGGCGAAAATCGCGGTCGGTGGCCGGCGCTGGGACAACAGCTTTTCGGCGGCAGCCAGGCCGGACCGGTAGGTGTAGTCACCGTGCTGGACCAGGCCGGGGTCCACCGCCAGCCCGGCCTCGCGCAGGGCGGTGACGAAGCCGTCGTAGCGGAGCGCACTTGCGCTCAGGTCATCGCGCCCTCGGATGAAGCCGATGCGGGTGTGTCCCTGCCGGAGCAGGTGCTCGGTCATTTCCCTGCCCGCACTGAAATCGTCGATGCGGACGCAGGACAGGGCTTCGCTCAGGCGACCCGATGCGATGGCCACCACTGGAATGCCAGCCTTGACCAGTTCGCTTACGGCGGCCTGCGATTCGCAGAGCGGCGGCGGCAGGATCACCCCGTCGACGCGTCCGGCGAGCGCGCGCGCCGCCCTGCGTTCGGATTCGGCATCCAGGTTGTCCCAATAGTCGATGACCAGCTGGATGGCGGAACTGGAGGCGACGCGCAGCAGGCCCACCAGCAGTTCGCGCAGGTAGGCGCCGCTGGGGTTGGTGTAGATCAGCGCAATGCGCGTGTGCTGTGCGGCGGCCAGCGAACTGGCGGCAAGATTGGGCGTATAGCCCAGCTCACGCACGGCGCGCAGCACGCGCTCGCGGGTGACGTCGCGCACCTTGCCCTGGTTGATCACCCGCGACACGGTCATCGGCGAAACGCCGGCAAGGGCCGCAACCTCGTCGATCGTCACGCCTGCGGTTCTGCGGCGAACCGATTTCTTCGGCTTGTCCAATGCACGATCCCTTTGTTCTTGGTGGCGCTGCCGCGGGGGTGCGAAGGACGATGATGCGCTGCCCCGGGCCCGGACGTAGTCTACAAAGGCGCATGTTAACGCCCTTGTTGCGTGCTGTCGGCACGCGCCTGTCGGCCGTGGTCGTGCTGCTGGCCTGTGCTGGCGTGGCGCGGGCGGAGGATGGCTACGGGCTGTGGATGCGCTACCAGCCGGTTGCCGCAACGGTCGCTGCCGATTACCGGCGGCAATTGGCCGAAGTGGTGGCCCCGGATTGCACGCCGATGCAGCGCGCTACCCGCGACGAGCTTGCGCGCAGCCTCCCTGGATTGCTGGGAACGGCGCTGCCAATGCGAACGGCAATCAGTACTGACCATGCCCTGGTGCTGGGTACGCCGCAGTCCTCGGCGCTGGTCGCCGCGTTCGGCAACGAGGTTGCCACGCTGGGCGACGAGGGCTTCCTGATCCGGGGGGTCCGGATCGAGGGGCGCGATGTACTGCTGGTGGCGGCACGCCGGGATGTCGGCGTGCTGTATGGCACGTTCCATCTGCTGCGCCTGTTGCAGCGTGGCATGCCGCTGCAGGGGCTGGACGTGCGGGAGTCGCCGCGGGTCGCACTGCGTGTGCTCGACCATTGGGACAACCTGGATCGTTACGTCGAGCGTGGCTATGCAGGCAGCTCCCTCTGGGACTGGCAGACGTTGCCGCAGTGGCGTGACCCGCGCTACACCGACTACGCCCGTGCCAACGCCTCGCTCGGCATCAACGGCACCGTCCTCAACAACGTCAACGCCAGTGCGATGAGCCTGTCGCCGGCCTATCTGGCCAAGGCCGCAGCGCTGGCCGACCTGTTCCGCCCCTATGGCATCCGGGTCTATCTGAGCGCGCGCTTCAGTGCGCCCATCGAGCTCGGCGGCCTGACAACGGCCGATCCCCTGGATCCGGCTGTGCGGCGCTGGTGGCACGACAAGGTCGATGAGATCCATGCGCGCATTCCGGATTTCGGCGGCTTCCTGGTCAAGGCGAACTCGGAGGGGCAACCCGGCCCGCAGGATTACGGTCGTTCCCATGCCGACGGCGCCAACCTGCTGGCCGACGCGTTGGCACCCTACAACGGCGTGGTGATGTGGCGGGCCTTCGTGTATTCGCACGAGGTTCCCGAAGATCGCGCCAAGCAGGCGTACAGCGAGTTTGTCGGGCTGGACGGTGCCTTCCGCCCCAACGTGATCGTGCAGGTGAAGAACGGCCCCATCGACTTCCAGCCGCGCGAGCCGTTCCATCCGCTGTTCGGCGCGATGCCACGTACGCCGCTGATGATGGAACTGCAGATCACCAAGGAATACCTGGGTTTTGCGACGCACCTGGTCTACCTGGGAACGCTCTACGAGGAAGTGCTGCATGCCGACACCCATGCCCGTGGCGAGGGCTCCACGGTTGCCCGCGTGGTCGATGGCTCGCTGGAGGGTCATGCGCTGACCGGTATCGCCGGCGTCGCCAACATCGGCGTGGACCGCACCTGGAGTGGCTCGCACTTCGATCAGGCCAACTGGTACGCCTTCGGCCGACTGGCCTGGAACCCGCAGGAATCCGCGCGCGCGATTGCCGAAGACTGGGCAGCGCTGACCTTCTCGCCCGACCCGCAGGTGACCGGCCCGATCGTGCGGATGATGATGGACTCGCGCGAGGCGGCAGTGGATTACATGACGCCGCTGGGCCTGCACCACCTGATGGCACGCGGCCATCACTACGGCCCCGGCCCCTGGGTGGACGGAGGCCCACGTGCGGACTGGACGTCGGTGTACTACCACCGCGCAGACAGCCAGGGCATCGGCTTTGACCGCAGCGCCGGCGGAAGCAACGCCGTGGGCCAGTACGCGCCGCAGGTCGCCGAGGTCTATGGCGACCCCGAGCGGGTGCCCGAGTCGCTGCTGCTGTGGTTCCATCATGTGCCGTGGGATCACCGCATGCGCTCGGGCAGGAGGCTCTGGGATGAGCTGGTCGGGCGCTATTCGCGGGGTGTGCGCCAGGTGCGGTCGATGCAGGACACCTGGGCCGGCCTGAGCGACCGGATCGATCCGCAGCGGCATGGGCACGTCGCGGCGTTCCTGCAGATCCAGCACGACGAAGCGCAATGGTGGCGTGACGCCAGCGTGGCCTACTTCCAGTCGCTCAGTGGCCGCCCGCTGCCCGCGGGCGAACAGCCACCGCCGCATGCGTTGTCGTACTACCAGGCCTTGCAGTTTCCGTCCGCACCGGGGGATGGCCGATGAGCAGGTTCGGAGCGGTCGGGTGTGCGCTGTTGATGATGGCTGCGGCAGTGGTGGCGATGCCGGCCGCGGCGCGGGAAACGACGGGATTGCTGCATCCGCTGTTCAGCGATCACGCCGTCCTGCAGCGTGACCGGCCCATTGTGGTCTGGGGGCACGCAGGCCCTCTGCAGCCGGTTTCCGTGACGTTTGCCGGGCAGGCGGTAAGCACCCGGGCGGACGCCGCAGGCGGCTGGCAGGCAACGCTGCCCCCGGTGGCCGCAGGCGGTCCGCACATGCTGGAAGTAAGCGCCGGGACACGTCGGGAGATGGCGCGCGACGTGCTGGTCGGCGACGTGTGGCTGTGCTCGGGCCAGTCGAACATGGAACTGCCGGTGTGGCGCTCGCTCAACGCAGCCAGCAAGATTGCCGCAGCCACGATGCCACGGATCCGGCTGTTCACCGTGCCGCAGCACGCCGCCGTGCAGGCACAGGAGAGCTTCAACGGCAGCACTGCCTGGACATCGGCAACGCCTGATACGGTGCGCGATTTCTCCGCCACCTGCTTCTACTTCGCGCGCGAACTGCAGCGCACGGTCGACGTGCCGCTGGGGCTGATCGAGGCGGCGTGGGGGGGCTCGCGGATCGAGGCCTGGACCAGCGTGGGTGCACTGCGAGGGCAGGATAGCCTGGACGAGGCACTCGATATCCTCGCGCGGTCTGCGCGTGATCCGCTGGAGGCACGCGCAGCCTGGGGCCGCTACTGGCAGCACTGGTGGGCCACACGCGAGGGCACGCTGCCCGGCGACGCCCCATGGCGGACGGATGCCGATGACCGCGGATGGTCGCCCGCACCGGCCACACTGGGCGCATGGGAGCGGTGGAACGAGCCCGCACTTGCCGACTACAACGGCATGGTCTGGTATCGCACGCAGGTGATGCTGAGCGCTGAACAGGCCGCACGCGGCGCGACCCTGGAGCTGGCATCGGCCGACGAGGTGGACGTGACCTGGGTGAACGGGGTCGCCGTCGGCAGCCAGTACGGCGCCGGCGAGAGGCGCTACCCGTTGCCACATGGCCTGCTGAAGGCAGGATCCAACAGCATTGCGGTCAACGTGCTGGACACCTACGGCGAAGGCGGCCTGGCCGGTCCTTCAACGGCACACGGCCTGCAGTTCGATACCGGCGAGCGGGTGCCACTGCAGGGACCGTGGATGTATCGGGTTGCGCCGGGCCAACAGGCGCCGCCATTTGCCCCTTGGCAGGCGGCCACCGGGCTGTCGACGCTGTACAACGGAATGATCGCACCGCTCGGCGGTTTCGGGCTGCGCGGCATGCTGTGGTACCAGGGCGAATCGAACACCGGTGATGGCGCGGCATACGCGGCGCGGTTGCGTGCGCTGCGCGAGGACTGGCGGCGGCAGTTCGGTGCGCGCACGCCACTGCTGCTGGTACAACTGGCCGGCTACGGCCAGCCGCCGGCTGCGCCCGCCGACAGCGGCTGGGCGCAGGTGCGTGAGGCGCAGCGGCGCGTCGCGGCCGAGGATGCGCAGAGCGGTCTTGCCATTGCCATCGACATCGGCGACGCCTACGACATCCATCCGCCGAACAAGCAGGAGCTCGGGCGCCGCCTGGCGCGCGTGGCGCGCCATGTGGTGTACGGCGAGCAGGATCTGGCACCGTCAGGTCCGCGGGCGGTCACGGCCGTGCGGACGCCCGCGGGCGTGGCCATCGCGTTCGAGGATGTCGAAGGTGCGCTCACCGCAACCGGCGCACTGCGTCCGATCGGCTTTGAACTGTGCGAGGCCAGGGGCCATACGCGCCACTGCGAGTACGCCGATGCCGGACTGGATGCGCGCCGGATCCTGCTGCGCGGCCCGCTGTCCACGCGCGCAACGCATGTGCGCTACTGCTGGGCCGATGGCCCGGTGTGCACGCTGCGCGACCGCAGCGGGGCGCCGGCCGGCCCGTTCGAACTTCCCATTGCCGAAGCCGAGGCCCGACGATGATGACGTTGTCCAAGCAGTCCCCTGTGGCCCGCGACAGGGCCGGCCTGAGGTCGATGGCGCGCCACCTGCTGGGGGCGTTGTTCCTGCTGTCGGCCGCAACCACCCGGGCCAGCGCGCCGCCGGATGCTCCGCCGGTGTACTTCGACTGGTTCGAGTACCGCGGCAATGACCAGGCGTTTGAAGTGCCGCTGCCGGCCGGGCACTACCGCAATCCCGTCCTGGCCGGCTTCCATGCCGATCCCAGCATCGTGCGCGCGAACGGCCGGTTCTATCTGGTCAATTCCAGCTTCACCTACTTCCCGGGCATTCCGGTGTTCGAAAGTGCCGACCTGGTGCACTGGAAGCAGATCGGCAATGTGATTGACCGCCCCACGCAACTGGATTTCGACGGCCTGAGCGTCTCGCGCGGCATCTTCGCGCCGACCATCGAGTACCACGAAGGTACGTTCTACGTCGTCACCACCGCCACCGACAGTGGTGGCAACTTCATCGCCACCGCGCGCGATCCGGCCGGTCCGTGGTCCGATCCGCACTGGCTGCCCGGCATCGATGGCATCGACCCGTCACTGTTCTTCGACGATGACGGCAAGGTATACCTGGTCAACAACGATGCACCGCCCGGCCCGCCGCGCTACGACGGGCACCGCGCCATCTGGATGCAGCAGATCGATCTGGCGGCATTCAGGCCGGTCGGGCCGCGCCGGGTGCTGGTTGATGGAGGCGTGGAGCCGGCAAAGAATCCCATCTGGATCGAGGGACCGCACATCTACAAGCGGGAGGGCTGGTATTACCTGTCCGACGCTGAAGGAGGTACCGGGCCGCAGCATTCGCAGGTGGTGCTGCGCAGCCGCACGGTGTGGGGCCCCTACGTTCCCTATGCGGGCAATCCGATCCTGACCCAGCGCGAACTGCCGGACGACCGTCCACTTCCGATCACCAATGCCGGCCATGCCGACCTGGTCGAAGGCCCGGATGGCTCGTGGTGGGCGGTGTTCCTGGCCAGCCGCAACTACCAGAAGCAGCACTACAACACCGGGCGCGAGACCTACCTGTTGCCGGTACGCTGGCAGGATGGCTGGCCGCAGATCCTGCCGGTTGACCAGGCCATTCCCTATGTGGCCAAGGCCCCCGCGTGGATGCAGGGCGAGGCATCCCAGGCCCCTTCGACCGGCAATTTCGTAGCGCGCGACAATTTCGATGGCCCGACGCTTGATCCACAGTGGCTGCGCGTGCGGGTGCCCAGGCATGCCTGGGCCGACCTGGCCACGCGCCCCGGCATGCTGGCCGTGCACCCGCTTGCCGAGGATCTGGACACGCTGCGCAATCCGGCATTTCTCGGCCGGCGCCAGCAGCATCTGCGCTTCGAGGCGAGCACCGCGATGACCCCGCCAGCTTCCGGAGTCGCCGCCGGTCTGGCGGCGTTCCAGAGCGAGGCGTACTGGTACTTCCTTGGCGTTCGTGACCTTGGCGGGGGGCGCCTCTCGCTCTTCCTCGAAGCGCGCGACGGTGGCCGCAGCACGCGGACGCTGGCCAGCCGTGAAGTACCTGTGCCTGCAGCACTGCGCCTGAAGGTTGCCGGCAACGAGGGCGACTATGCGTTCTCGTTCGACACTGGCGATGGGCAGGGCTGGCAACTGCTCGCAGGCGGGGTGGACGGCACCGTTCTGAGTACGGACCGGGCAGGCGGCTTCGTGGGCGCACTGCTGGGTCCTTTCGCGCGCGACGAGCGCACCGGGAGAAGCAAATGAGGCTGTCGATTTCGTCCAAGGCCCGCCGCCGTACCTTGCGCGGTGGGGCCGCCCTGTTCGTACTGACCTGCGTGGCGGCCGCCGCGTCCGCGGCCGCGCCGCGGCCCTGGCTGGACGTTTCGGCCAGCTTCGAGCAACGGGCCGCCGCACTCGTCGCGCAGATGACGCTGGAAGAGAAGGCCGCGCAGATGCAGAACGCCGCGCCGGCGATCGAACGGCTGGGGGTACCCGCCTACGACTGGTGGAACGAGGGACTGCACGGCGTCGCACGGGCAGGGCAGGCCACGGTGTTTCCGCAGGCAATCGGCCTGGCCGCGACCTTCGATGTACCGTTGATGGGGCAGGTGGCCACGACCATCAGCGACGAGGCCCGCGCAAAGCACCACCAGTTCTTCCGCGAAGGCGCGCATGGCCGTTACCAGGGCCTGACCTTCTGGTCGCCGAACGTCAACATCTTCCGCGACCCGCGCTGGGGGCGCGGACAGGAAACCTATGGCGAGGACCCGTACCTCACCGCGCGCATGGGCGTGGCCTTCGTACGTGGCCTGCAGGGCGACGACCCCGTCTACCGCAAGCTGGACGCCACCGCCAAGCATCTGGCCGTGCACAGCGGACCGGAGGCCGACCGCCATCACTTCGATGCACGGCCCAGCCGGCGCGACCTGTATGACACCTACCTGCCGGCGTTCGAGGCGCTGGTGAAGGAGGGCGAAGTGGATGCGGTCATGGGCGCCTACAACCGCGTGTACGGCGAGTCCGCCAGTGCCAGCCGTTTCCTGCTGCACGATGTGCTTCGACGCGACTGGGGTTTCAAGGGCTACGTGGTCTCGGACTGCTGGGCCATCGTCGATATCTGGAAGCACCACCGTATCGTCACCACGCGCGAAGCCGCTGCGGCGCTGGCGGTGAGGAACGGCACCGAGCTGGAATGCGGCCAGGAGTACGCAACGCTGCCTGCCGCAGTGCGCCAAGGGCTGATCAGCGAGGCGGAGATCGACGATGCGGTGACCCGCCTGTTCACCGCACGGATGCGCCTGGGCATGTTCGATCCGCCGGAGCGGGTGCGCTGGGCGCGCATTCCGGCCTCGGTGAACCAGGCGCCGGCCCATGATGCGCTGGCCCTCAAGGCCGCGCAGGCATCGCTCGTGCTGCTGAAGAACGACGGCATCCTTCCACTGTCGCGCGACATCAAGCGCATTGCCGTGGTCGGACCCACTGCCGACGACACCATGGCACTGCTCGGCAACTACTTCGGCACACCGGCGGCGCCGGTGACGATCCTGCAGGGCGTACGCGAGGCGGCCAAGGGCGTTGAAGTGCGTTATGCCCGCGGCGTCGACCTGGTGGAGGGCCGCGACGATCCCGGCGCCACACCGCTGATCGAGCCGACCTACCTGCGGCCCTCGGCGGAGTCGCCCGAGCGCGGCCTGCGCGGTGAGTACTTCCGCACGCCCGACCTGTCCGGCACTCCGGCCCTGGTGCGTACCGACGCGCAGATCGGCTTCCGCTGGGACCGCGGCTCGCCGACCGACAACCTGCTGGCACGCGGCGAAGCGGCACCGGGGCAGGGGATTCCCAACGACCGCTTCAGCATCCGCTGGAGCGGCCAGCTGCTGCCCCCCGTGTCCGGTCGCTACCGGCTGGAGGTGGCCGGCGATGATGGCTACCGCCTGTATCTGGACGGCAAGCGCGTGATCGATCACTGGGTGAACACGGATCGCCTGCATGCCGAGGGTGTCGAACTCGACCTGCAGGCCGGGCGTGCTTATGACCTGAAGCTGGAGTACTACGACGACCAGCGCGATGCCGGCGTGCGCCTGGGCTGGCGCATGCCCGGCGCCAAGGCACCGTTCGATGAAGCGCTCGATGCCGCACGCGATGCCGATGTGGTGGTGTTCGTTGGTGGACTCACCGGCGATGTCGAAGGCGAAGAGATGACGGTCAACTACCCGGGCTTTGCCGGTGGCGACCGTACCGACCTGCGGCTGCCCGCGCCGCAGCGCACCCTGCTGGAGGCCCTGCACGGCACCGGCAAGCCGGTGGTAATGGTGCTTACCGGTGGCTCGGCCATCGCCGTGGACTGGGCGCAGGCGCATCTGCCGGCGATCCTGATGAGCTGGTACCCCGGGCAACGCGGCGGCACCGCAGTCGGTCAGGCGCTGTTTGGCGACGTCAATCCCGCCGGCCGTTTGCCGGTCACGTTCTACAAGGCCGGCGAAGCGATGCCGGCATTCGACGACTACGCCATGGAGGGCCGCACCTATCGCTACTTCCGCGGCACGCCCCTGTATCCGTTCGGTCACGGTCTGTCGTATACCCGATTCGACTATGGAACGCTTCGCCTCGATGCAGACAGCCTCCGCGCCGATGGCCGCCTGGGCGTGGCGGTGGATGTGACCAACGCGGGCACCCGCAGCGGTGACGAAGTGGTGCAGCTGTACGTGCGGCGCGAGCACGCTGGCAGCGGCGACGCCGTGCAGGAACTGCGTGGCTTCCAGCGCGTCCAGCTGGCCCCGGGCGAACGCCGCACGGTGACGTTCATCCTGGAGGCGGCGCAGGCCCTGCGCCACTATGACGAAGCGCGCGCGGCGTACGCGGTGCAGCCCGGTGCCTATGAGGTCAGGGTGGGGGCGTCCAGTGCCGATATACGTGCGCAGGGCAGGTTCACCGTGGTGACCGCGCTTGACTGATCATCCCCGCCGGCATCGATTCCGCTTCGACCAGATTCCTTTTCAAGGACGTCCGCTGCATGGCAAGCACTGAACACGCGCTATCGGTACGCGAGAAGCTCGGCTACAGCCTGGGCGATCTCGCCGCCAACCTGATCTTCCAGACCCTGATCACCTACCTGGCGTTCTTCTACACCGACGTCTACCGCCTGCCGGCTGCCACCGCGGCCACGATCATCTTCGTGGTGGGCCTGCTCGGTGCGTTCGTGTTCACGCCGTTGATCGGCATCGCGGCGGACCGCACATCCACACGCTGGGGCCGCTTCCGCCCATGGATCCTGTGGACAGCCATTCCGTTCGGCGTGCTGTCGCTGCTGGCGTTCAGCACCCCGGACCTGGGCGAGCGCGGAAAAGTGATCTATGCACTGGCCACCTACGCGCTGCTGGTCTGCGTCTACGCCGCGAACAACCTGCCGTACTCGGCGCTGAGCGGCGTGCTGACCGGCAGCATGGCCCAGCGCAACAGCCTCTCGGCCTACCGCTTCGTGGCTGTGATGGTCGCGCAGTTCATCATCCAGGTGCTGCTGATGCCGCTGGTGCTGATCCTGGGCGATGGCGACCGGGTGCGCGGCTTCGAGCAGGTCATGACCGCATTCGCCATCATCGGCACGGTGTTCTTCCTGATCACGTTCGCCACCACTCGCGAACGCATCGTGCCGACGCGCGAGCAGACCGGGGGCGTACTGCAGGACCTGTCGGACCTGCTGCACAACCGCCCGTGGCAGGTGATGCTGGCCCTGACCGTGCTGGTATTCATCAACCTGGCGCTGAAGGGCGGCACCTACATCTATTACTTCCAGTACTACATGAGTGAAGCCGCGCTGGCCGGCTTCCTGGACGGCTCAGGCTTCAACGGCCTGATCAGCGCCTTGAATGCTGCCCTGGCCAGCGCCGGCTTCGCGGCGTTCACCTGGCCGAAGGACGCGGCCACCTCGGCGTTCAGCCTGTTCAACGCGTGCGGCATCCTGTGCATGATCCTGGGCATCGGCGCATCACGACGGCTGGCGGATCGCTTCGGCAAGCGCGACGTCTTCGGTGGCGCCCTGTTTGTCTCGACCCTGTTCCTGCTTGCCTTCTACCTGTTTCCACCCACGGGCGTGGCGGTGGCCTTCGCTGCCTTCATGCTGCATGGCTTCTGCTATGGCATCACCATCCCGTTGCTGTGGGCGATGATCGCCGACGTCGCGGACTACTCGGAGTGGAAGAACCATCGGCGGGCGACCGCGATCATCTTCTCGGCGATGCTGTGCGGGCTGAAGATCGGCCTCAGCGTCGGAGGCGCGCTGGTCGCGGCCATCCTTGCGCACTACGGCTACCAGGCAGGACTGGCGCAGCAGCCTGAGGCCGTGGTGCAGGGCATCCGCTTGACCGTAAGCGTCTACTGCTCCCTTCCTTTCCTGCTCGCCGTCGCGCTGCTGTTCTTCTACAGGATCGACAAGCGCACCGAGACCCGCATCGAGCAGGACCTCCACCTGCGTCGCCGTTCCGCCGACGCTTCCGCGTAAGGCCAAGATGACAACCATGATCGACCTCCATGCCGGCGAAGACGGCCAGGCCAGCGAAGCCCGTCTTGCGCAGCTCACCGCACACGCCATTTCGCAACCGCTGGTGACCCACATCTACACCGCCGACCCTTCGGCGCACGTGTTCGAGGGGCGCCTGTACATCTATCCGTCGCACGACATCGACGGTGGCCAGCCGTTCGACGACGAAGGTGGTCACTTCGGCATGCAGGATTATCATGTGCTGAAGATGGATACGCCCGACAGCACGGCCGTGGATTGCGGCATGGCGCTGCACGTGCGCGACGTGCCCTGGGCGCGGAAACAGATGTGGGCCCCCGATGCCGCCTGCCGCGATGGCCGCTACTACCTGTACTTCCCGGCCAAGGACGCCGAGGGCCGGTTCCGCATCGGCGCGGCGATCGGCACGCGGCCGGAGGGCCCGTTCGTGCCCCAGCCGGAGCCGATCAAGGGCGCGTACTCGATCGACCCTGCCGTGTTCGAAGACGAGGATGGCAGCCACTACCTGTACTTCGGCGGCATCTGGGGCGGGCAACTGCAGAAGTATCGTGACAACCAGTACGACGTGGCACACGAGGAACCCGAGGGCAGCGCACCGGCCCTGGGGCCGCGCGTGGGCCGCCTGGATGCCAGCATGACCGAGCTGGCCGAGCCCACCCGCGAAGTGCAGATCCTGGATGAGCATGGCCAGCCGCTGCGTGCGGACGACCACGCGCGCCGCTTCTTCGAAGGCCCGTGGCTGCACAGGTACCAGGGGCGCTACTACCTGTCGTACTCCACTGGCAACACCCATCAGCTGTGCTACGCCATCGGCGACAGCCCGTATGGCCCGTTCACCTACGCTGGCGTGATCCTCACCCCCGTGGTCGGTTGGACCACCCACCACTCCATCTGCCAGTTCGAAGGGCAGTGGTACCTGTTCTATCACGATGCACTGATGTCCGGCGGCATCACCCACCTGCGCTCGGCCAAGTGCACACCGCTGCACATGGAGCCGGACGGAAGCATCCGCACGATCAATCCGTATGGGGCCTGAGCGCATGCTGCCGGTGGATGATGCGCTGGCCCCGCTGCCGGCCGGTGAACTGCACTGGCTGAGATGCGGCGAACTGGAGGTTGCGCTCGCCGCAGGGGCGGGCGGGCGCGTGGCGCACCTGCGTTACCAGGGCGTGGAGTGGCTGGTGGATGCGCAGGCGGGCGGGGCGGCTGCGATCGCCTGGGGCTGCTACCCGATGGTGCCCTGGGCCGGGCGCATCCGCCATGGAACGTTCCGCTTTGATGGCAGGCCGCATCGGCTGCCGCTCAACTTCGACGGGCATGCCATTCATGGGTTGGGCTTCTCGCGACCGTGGCAGATCGACCGGCTGGATGCGGCGGCAGCCAGGTTGGCGCTGGCGTTGCCGCACGACGGCTACTGGCCCTTCGGTGGCATCGCCATGCTGGACCTGCAGCTGGAGGCTCACGCCCTGCAGATGCGCCTTTCGGTCCAGGCCGGCGAGCAGGCGATGCCGGCGGTGCTGGGCTGGCATCCCTGGTTCCGGAAGCCTGACGGGCTGCTGTTCACGCCTCGTGCGATGTACCCGCGGGACGGGGAAGGTATTGCCACGCTGCCCTGTGTGGCTCCCACTACCGGTCCCTGGGATGACTGCTTCATCGCCGACAGCGACATCACGCTGATACGCGGAGGCCAGCGCCTGCGGCTGCGCTCGGACCACGACCATTGGGTGGTCTACGACGGCACGCCGCACGCCACCTGTGTGGAGCCCCAGAGCGGTCCGCCGGACGGCTTCACGCTGGCGCCGCACCGGCTGGAGCCCGGCCAGCGCCTCGCGTTGACGTTCGACCTGGCGTGGGCAGCGGACAGGGCGTGAGCCTGGCACTGGCATGCGTCTCCCCGAACCTGCGGTGCCGGCACAGGAGGAAGACCGGCTGCGGATCCTGAACACGCCGAGGAAAGGTGCACCGCTGGTCGGATAGTGGCGATCGGATCACGGAATACACACGATGGGAACTTCCCAGGTCCTCGGATGGGCTACGGTGAGGCCATCGGAATCTGGGGGGATTCGTCACAGGAGCAACCGATGCCTATCAGGGCAGTGGTATACGTCAGCGAAGCCAGCCCCACTGTTGTGGGCGACAACGGGCGCAAGGAGGGCAACAGGCTGGACCAGCTGGTCGACGACGCCGCACGTTTCAACCGGGACGCCGGCGTTACCGGCGTGCTTCTCTTCGATGGCGGGCGGTTTCTCCAGTACATGGAGGGACCGGAGGACGGGTTACGGGTGGCGTACGCGCGTGTGCTGGGCGCAACCAGCCACGCAGGGCTGGTGGAGCTGCAGCGGGGCAGGGTGGGCAACCGGCGCCTGCCGTTCTGGCCGATGCGCTGGCTTCCGGTAGATCCCGGGCCGTTGAAGTCGCTGGCCCACGCGGACTGGGTCGGCTTCGTGCAGCGTGGCGATACGTCGGCCGGTGGGCAATCGGCAATGGATCTGCTGGTGGGACTGGTGGAGCCGTACGCTCTTGCCGCATAACGCAAGGGGATTGCCAACGTACGCTACGGGCGAGCAGTCATCTCCTGCAGTTCCAGTCAACCCGCACTGCCCGCGATCACTGCATCGTGCAGATCATGCTGGCGTGCCGGTTCATTGGACGGGTCCGGACGGACGATGCAGGGCAGGTGCCATGCCGCTCTCCGCGTGAAGACCCTGCACAGTCGTGACACGGTGCTTTCACTGCCGCCGACATCCGTGATGGCCACACTGCAGGCTCCTTCCAGAGCAGGAGGTGCCCGATGGCTACCTGTGATGTCTGCGGCAACGACTACGACAAGAGCTTCACCGTACAGCAAGGCGGGCGTAGCGGCACGTTCGATTCCTTCGAATGCGCGATCCATGCGTTCGCCCCGCGCTGCGCCCACTGCGATTGCGCCATCATCGGACACGGTGTCGAGGGAAACGGCCGGATTTTCTGCTGCGCACATTGCGCCGGTCATGCCGGTGTAAAGGGTGTCGCAGACCGGGCTTGAGCCGAATGCTGCTCCATCCCGCTGGTCATGCCGGCACCAGAGAAGCAATTCGTGCCACCCGGGCTGCTCCCGAATCGGCGAGCAGCGCCATTGCCCGCTGTTTCTGTGACGGCATCCCCGCCACGGCCTCCCTTGCCAGGACGACGTCGAACTCCCTGGCGTTGGCGTCCAACGCGGTTGCCAGCACACACGAATCGGCTGTCATCCCGCTGAGCCAAAGTCGGCGCACGCCCAACTTGGCCAGCAGGACCGGCAGCGGGGTGGCGAGGAACGCCGAGTGCTTGGGCTTGAGTACAAAGTAGTGATCGGGCAGGGGCGAGAGCAGGTCGGCTATCCGCCCGGCTGCGCCCCCGTCCCGCCTGCACTGCGCAACCTGTTGTCGGAAGTCACGCTTCCAGTCGGAGAAATTGTCATTGGCATAGATGACCGGCCACCTGCGGTCATCGAAGTGGTCTCTCAAACGCCGGATCTGTCTGGCCGCCCGCTCCGCAACGGGCGCAAGATCCTGCGCGCCGGGGAAGTCGAAACGGCTGAACATGTCGATGATCAGCAAGGCCGTCGATGGATCCTGTCCCATGCCTCAATCACCTGTCTGTGCGTGCGGGGCCTCGACCGGCTTGGACTGCGGTGAATCCTTCTGGCGCAGGAAGATCGTCAGTACAACCAGGGACAGCACGGCGAGAAATTCGCTCTGCCAGTTCTGCATCGATTCAAACCAGAATGTGCTGCTGGCCAGGTGCCGCAGGAAGCCGGGTGCGGGCAGGCCCCGCAACAGCTGCTCGGCCTGCTCGGCTCGCCAGCTTCCCAACGCATGCAGCGTGAAGCTCAACAGGAACAACAGCCCGAAGGCGATTGCAAGCGAATGACCGTACAGCACCTTCCAGACGCCGCCACGCCTCACCGGCCAGGGCGTAGGTCCTGGCTCGACGCGGCTCTGCTCCTGTGCAGGATCCAGCGGCCGCGATTCAGCCGAGCCACGCTGGCGAAGGGTGACGGTCAGGAGGACATACATGCCCATCTGCAGGAATTCGCTCTCCCAGTTCTCGAATGTGGCGCTGACGAAGTGGCCGGTCGCCAGGTAGTGCCATAGATCGATCGGCGCGCGCCCGTGCTGCGTCAACTCCTGGTTGTGGACATGGTGCCCCGCAACTGCCTGCCCAACGATGAACACGACGGTGAGTGCAAGCAGCACCAGCGAGAGACCGTTGCGTTTCCACATGCAACACCTCGATCAGCTGTTCCAGAGACCGTGCGGAAGCATGCGCGGGCAAGAGGGCAGGGCTCGTGATCACTGCGCATCGAGGATGTGAGGCGGGCTCAACGCTTGCCTGTCGGGTCAGGATCCGGGCGCTCGTAGTCTTCAGGTACCGCCTTGGGGCCGTCCCCATCGTCGGGCATGTCGTGGTCCTTCCACCTGGCCTGGTCGTTGCGACGCTTGTCCGGCGTGTGGGCCTTCGACTGATCGTCCACGTCCGTGGTTGGATTGAAAGGCAACTTGTCGTTCATGAGCAGCTCCTGCGGCGAGAACCTGAAGCCTGCACCGCGCCGGGTTAACGCCACGACGCCGCGGAATGAACGCCGCGCACACCCGGATGTCACCGCAGCAGGGGGACAGCCCTGAGATGCTGATGTTCCGATCTTTCTGGAGAACCGCGATGCAGGCATTGACCTATCACGGCCGCAGGGATGTGCGCGTCGAGACCGTGCCGGACCCGGTGCTGGCGGCCGAGGATGATCTGATCCTGAGGGTGACCGCCACCGCCATCTGTGGTTCGGACCTGCACCTGTATCGGGGCAAGATTCCTGACCTGCACGATGGCGATGTGCTGGGCCACGAATTCATGGGCGTGGTGGAAGAGGTCGGCAGCGGCGTGACCCAGGTGAAACCCGGTGATCGCGTGGTGATCCCGTTTGTGATTGCCTGTGGCGAGTGCTTCCACTGCCGGCTGGCCGAGTATGCCGCCTGCGAGACCACCAATCCGGGCAAGGGCGCCGCACTGAACCAGAAGGGCATACTGCCTCCGGCCGCATTGTTCGGCTACAGCCATCTGTATGGCGGCGTGGCCGGCGGGCAGGCCGAATTCGTACGCGTGCCGAAGGCGAATGTAGGCCCGCTGCGCATCCCGGAAGGCGTGGCCGACGAGCAGGTTCTGTTCCTTTCAGACATCCTGCCCACCGGCTACCAGGCCGCGCTGAACGCTGGGGTCAAGCCCGGCTCGACGGTGGCCATCTTCGGTGCCGGGCCGGTGGGGCTGATGAGCGCAGCCTGCTGCCGGCTGCTGGGGGCCGAGACCATCTTCATGGTGGACCATCTTCGCTACCGCCTTGACTACGCGCGTCGCGCCTACGGGGTGACCCCCATCGACTTCAGGGAGATCGAGGACCCGGCCGATTACATCCTGACCCAGACCAGCGGGCGGGGCGCAGACGCCTGCATCGAGGCCGTAGGCTTCGAGGCCGAAGGGAGTGCGCTGGAGTCAGCGCTGACCGCCGTGAAACTGGAAGGCAGCAGCGGGGTGGCGATCCGGCAGTGCATCGCCGCGGCCCGCCGCGGCGGCGTTGTCAGCATCCCCGGTGTCTATGCCGGCTTCATCCACGGTTTCCTGCTGGGTGACGCGTTCGACAAGGGCTTGACGTTCAAGATGGGGCAGACCCACGTGCAGGGACTGATGCCGGAGCTGCTCGACGCCATCTTGGAAGGAAAGCTGGATCCGGGTGACATCATCTCGCACCGGATGCGCCTGGCCGATGCAGCGCAGGGCTATGCGATGTTTGATGCCAAGGATGACGACTGCCGCAAGATCGTTCTGACACCGTGAGCGTGGCGCCATGAGTGCGATTGTCGTGGGCTGTGTGTACGCACTGTGGTTGTTGGCCGGTTCGCTGGACTTCCATTTTCACCGCCGGACCGACCTTCCACACACCTCCGCGATGCGCGAAAGCCTGTTGCATGGGGTGCAGCTGCTTCTGATCGGCAGCGGCGTGCTGGCGTGGCTGCTGCTGGAAAACACGTTGTCGCTGGTCACGCTCCTGGCGCTTCTGGTCATTGCTCACGCAATCGCCGGCTACCTAGACACCGTCAGCGCAGACGGCCGCAGACGCATCAGTCCGGCGGAGCAGCATGTGCACAGTGTGCTGGATGCCGCGCCGTGGGTCCTGTTGGCCTGGGTGGCCTGGCAGGCCCATCCTCGATGGTCGCTCAGTGTGGAACCGGCAGCACCCGGGATCTGGTGGTGGGTCCTGCTGCCGGCGTCTGGCCTGGTGGTGCTGCCTTGGCTGTGGGAGCTTCTCCAGTGCGTGAGGGCGAGAGCGAGGCGCCCGCGCTGACCGGGTGAGGATCACCGCACAGGGTATTCATGGGCACGCCACGCTTCCAGCCGAGTGATGTGGCCGCCGGCGCCTGCGCCCATTACCATCAACAGCCGTGAACGCTGTTGGCGCTGAACCGCTCGGCCGGGAGCGCAGAAGCTCCCGCCTGCCGACGCGTTATCGCAGCGTGCAGCTCGGGGGAGGGCACTGGTAGCCCGGCGATTGAACACCTCATCTCTGCCTACATCAGCGCGGCGATCATTGAAGTGCAGGAAATTTCCTGCGCCAGAAGGAACGAATGTGCCCCTCCGTGCAGTCGCCTACGCAAGTGAGGCGACATCGGGGCTTTCCATGGACCATGTGGATGACCTCGCCAGGGCCGCCGCCCGCTTCAACCTTGAAGCCGGCGTTACGGGTGTGCTTCTTTATGACGGGCTCCGCTTCCTGCAGTACATCGAGGGGCCGGAAGACAGCATCAACGTGGTGTACAGCCGCATTCTCAGTGCCCGCAGCCATCGCGAGCTGATCGAACTGGGCCGCGGCAGGGTTTCCGGCAGGTTCTTTCCCTATTGGTCGATGCGGTTGCTGTGGGTTGAGGCCTCCGAGATCCGTAGCGTCGCGCACGGCAACTGGGATGGCCTCTCCCGTGGCGGCGCGCTGCGCCAGCTGGGCCTGGTGGTAGCCCCGCACCTGGGGTGACGGTTGCATGGATTCAATGCGGGGGCGGCTGCGCGCAGGTATCGCCCAGCACGCGCCGAACCGTGTCCTGCAATTGACTCACATGGAACGGTTTGGCAACGAAGGCTGCGCGCCGGTGGCGCTGCGGCACCAGCTGGTCGTAGACCGCAGAGACGAACAGGTAGGGGATGCCGAGTTCTGCCAGGCGATCAGCGACGGGAAAGACCACACCGTCGCGAAGTTCGACATCGAGCACGGCGCCGTCGAATCGCTGGGTGTCCAGCAGCCCGAGAGCGTCGAACACGCTGTAGGCATGCGTCACCTGATCACCCACGTCCTCAAGGGCGTGCTCCATGAGTGTGGCCAGGTCGAGTTGGTCTTCCACCAGCAGCAGGTTGCACCTGCGCTGGCTCATTGCGGATTGCATGCGTACATGCCTGTGTTGTCCTGGGAACACGAGTTTCTGCTGTGCTGCATCAAGATCCTGCGTGCACATTGTCAGTCCGGCGCGAAGCCTTGCGCGAGTGCCAACCTCGTGGAGGAGGCGTGGAGGGCCTTATGGATCTCGTTGACGGCTTCTTGGCATGCGCTGTGGATACTGCCGCCGACCCCTGTATCGGAGTTTCTGTCATGCCTCTATCCGGAAACGAAGCGGCCTCTCCAGGCGTGCTGCGTATCGAGTGCATGCCGCTCGATTGTGGCGGCGCCGCCATTGTCGTGGAACTGGACCGTACGCCTGAACGGACATGGATGAAGTCGCTGAAGCGGGCATTGCAGGCCGACGATGCCCTTGAAGGCGCACAGGCCAAATTTGATGGCCGTTTTGTCTATGTCGTGGGCGTGGACGGGGGTGGGCACCGCGCTCAACACCGCGTGATGCAGGCCGTGATGGCGGCGGACGGCGGGGGCGCTTCGAACACCCGCCCCCGGGGCCCCAGGGCGGGCGCGGTCGCATCGAGCGCCCTGGCGACCTGAGGGTGCCCCGGGTCCAGTCCGGGGTGCGGATGTTATCGCTGCATCAGCGCCGCGTGCAACGCCAACCTGCGGCGGCTCACATCGCCCGCAACGCGGTGATTGCGCTCGCTCCACGATGGTCTCCGGAGGCATGTCGCCCCGCACCGGAGATCGAGATGGCAGACCAGAACACCGCCCGAAGCGAGCGCCTGCAGAAGTGGCTGCAGGACGCCTACGCCATGGAACAGGAAGCGGAGACCATGATGAAGGCCATGGCTTCGCGGATCGAGAACTATCCCCAGCTTGCCGCACGCATCAGCCAGCACGTCCAGGAGACGCAGGGGCAGGCTGCCTCACTGCGGCAGTGCATTGAGGCGCTGGGAGGAAGCGTGCCCACCGCGAAGGGATTGTTCGCGAGCATGACCGCCGCCATCCACGCCGCCGGCAACACGCTGATGGAGGACGAGGTGGTCAAGAGCGTGGGCCTTTCATTTGGCTTCGAGAACACCGAGATCGCCACGTACAGGGCGCTGGTGATCGCTGCCGAGCGCGCCGGCGCGCCCGACATTGCGGCGGTGTGCGGCCAGATCCTGCAGGAAGAGGTTGCCATGGCGCGCTGGCTGGAGGACCACCAGGACGGGCTGGTCGGAGCGTTCCTCAACCGTGACGAAACGCCCGGCGCCCAAGCCAAGCGTTGACCCCTAAGCCAGCCCACACCAGCCACCGGAGAAGCCCTCATGTTCTTTCATCACAAGAAACTGATGTATACCGTGCGCGTCCGCGAATCCAACCCGCAGCTCGCCAGCCTCATGCTTGAACAGTTCGGCGGCCCACAGGGCGAGTTGGCCGCCGCGATGCGCTACTTCACCCAGGGACTTGGCGAATGCGATCCCGGGCGCAAGGAACTGTTGATGGACATCGCCACCGAGGAGATCAGTCATCTGGAGATCATCGGCACCATCATCGCCATGCTCAACCGCGGGCCCAAGGCGATCCAGTCCGAAGGGCTTGCCGAGGCCGAGGACATGCGGCTGCTGGGCCAGAACAGCACCAGCCACACCGAACAGATCCTGTACGGCGGCGGCCCCGCGCTGGTCAATTCCAGCGGGGTGCCGTGGACAGCCGCCTACATTGACTCGATCGGCGACCCCACCGCCGACCTGCGCTCGAACATCGCGGCCGAAGCGCGCGCCAAGCTGGTGTATGAGCGCCTGATCAACGTTACCGACGACCCGGGCATCAAGGATGCGCTGCGCTTCCTGATGACCCGCGAGATCGCGCACATGAAGTCGTTCGAGAAAGCGCTGCACAGCATCCAGCCCAACTTCCCACCGGGCAAGCTGCCGGGGGATCCGGCGTTCACCGACCTGTACATGGACATGTCGCAGGGTGACGGCGCCGACGATCTGCAGGGCAGCTGGAACAGCGGCGAGCTCTGGGAGCGGGTCAGCGACCGCGACGCACAGGCCGCTGTGGATGGTGGCGACGGCGGCGGCACGGTGGACCTGGACCCGCGCGAACAAGCGGCGGTGCAGGCCATGACCCTTCGCACGCTCTCCGACCCGGAAGCGCGGCCGGCCACCGGGGCCGAGCTGGGGGCAGGCCCGGGTGCAGGTGCACTGGACCTGCCGCCACGCGAGCCGTGAAAGAAGCCGGGGCGCCCGTTCGCGGCGCTCCGGTTGCAACGCCCCTGAGCCGCGTGGGGCGTACAAAAGTGGGCGGACATCACGTCCGCCCACGAAGGGATGCAACGGGTTTCAGCGCCGATCAGCGCTGCTGGCCACCGCGGTTGTTGTTGCCGCCGCGTTCCTGCTGTTGCTGCCCGCCGCCCTGGTTGCCGCCCTGGTTGCCACCACCGCGACTGTTCTGGCCGCCTTCGCGGCCGATGTCAGCCATGTGCTGGCGGTCCTGGCTCACTGCTTCGCCGCCCTTGCGGCCGGCTTCGCGTGCTTCTTCCGAGCTGAATTCATGGGCGTTGCCTGACTCGTGCGCGGCACGTCCACCCTTGGCGGCGATCTCGCGCTGCTTGTCCTCGTCCATCGAAGCGAAACCGCGGTTGCTGGTGCCCTGGTTCTGGTTCTGGTTGGCCATGGAAAGTCTCCTTGGGTTCAGCCGCCTCATTGGCGGCAGCGACCATCTTCCAGATCCGGCGCTAGACGGCGGTGGCACGACCGCCAACGTCGCGTCATCCGGAAGGCTCTGATTCCTCATCCGGCCTCCACGAACATCCCTGCACGCGTGCGCACAGTGGCAGACACACGTTCCGCGGCCCAACCGTGCGTCAACGCGATGCGGAAGGTACACGCCACAGTTCGACGCAGCCTCCACACCGGTCTCACCGCGCGTACGATCGGTGTGGCTAAGGTAGAGCGGTCTGCAACAACCGGTGGTGCCATGCCCTTCAGAGCGATTGCCTATGTAAGTGAAGCCTCCCGCAACCTGACGGAACATCGGCTGCAGCAACTCGTGGCGGAGGCGGTGCAGTTCAACGAGTCCGCCGATGTCACCGGCACATTGCTGTTCGATGGCTCGCGCTTCCTGCAGTACCTGGAAGGCCCGGAGGCAGGGGTCAAGGCGGTGTACACGCGCATTCTGGCTGCAAGCAGCCACAGCGGAATCGTCGAACTGAACCGGGGCAGGGTGGGTCGCCGACAGTTTCCGCGCTGGCGGATGCGCAGCGTGCGGGTGGATGAGCTCGCGCTGGGAAAGATCGCCATTTCCGACTGGACCGGATTCGTGCGCAGCGCGTCGGCGCTGCAGTCGGGCACCAGTGCCCTGGATCAACTACTGTCGGTTTCGCAATCGCAGACGGAAGCAAGCGCGGGTGGCATCATCGAACCAGACGGGCAGCTGGCACGATGAAGGCCACAGCCGCCCCGGTTGCGTCCGGCCCACCACGCGTCGGTTGTGCGGGATGGTCGCTGCCGCGGGCGGATCAGGAAGCGTTCGGCGCGGGCGACAGCCTACTGCAGCGCTATGCCACACGCCTGTCGATGGTGGAGATCAACTCTTCCTTCTATCGACCGCACCAGCCCAGGACTTACGCGCGATGGGCGGCGAGCGTTCCGGAGGGCTTCCGGTTTGCGGTGAAACTCCCGCGCGAGATCAGCCATGAGCGTCGGCTGCGCGATGCAATGCAGCCGCTCGAACAGTTCCTTGAGGGCGTGCTGGAGCTGGGTGGAAAGCTCGGTCCATTGCTGCTGCAGCTGCCGCCCAGCCTGGTGTACGACACGGCCACGGCCGAAGCCTTCCTGCGGGGCCTGCGCGCGCGCACGCAGGCCGATGTAGCGTGCGAGCCGCGGCATCCGACTTGGTTCACGGCGGACGTGGATGCGCTGCTGAGCGCGCATGGTGTTGCACGGGTAGCCGCAGATCCGGCACGTGTGCCGGCGGCAGCGGTTCCCGGCGGTGATCGTGCGTGGAGCTACTGGCGCTGGCACGGCCAGCCGCAGATCTATCGCAGTGCGTACAGCGAACAGGCCCTGGCGGAACTGGCGCAAGGGCTGCGGCGCGACGCTGATGCGCAACGGCCGGCCTGGTTCGTACTGGACAATACAGCACTGGGCCATGCCACCGGCAACGCACTGCGCCTGCAGGCGCTGCTGCAGGAGAACGCCCATGCCTGAAGGTCCTTCCATCGTACTGCTGCGCGAAGCCACTAGCCATTTCAAAGGGCACGTGGTCCGCACCGTCTCCGGAAACAGCCGCATCGACCTGTCGCCGCTGCAGGGCCGAAGGGTCAAGGCGGTCCGCAGTTGGGGCAAGCACTTCCTGCTGGAATTCAGCCGCCACACACTGCGCATCCATCTGATGATGTTCGGCAGCTCGCGCATCGACGAACGGAAGCCAACCCCGGCGCGTGTATCCCTGCTGTTCGACAATGGCGAGCTGAACTTCTATGCGTGTTCCGTGCGGCTGATCGACGAGCCGTTGGACGACGTCTACGACTGGCGCGCGGACGTGATGAACGATGCCTGGGATCCGAAGCTGGCCCGGCGCAAGCTGAAGGCAATGCCGGACGTCATGGTCTGCGATGCGCTTCTGGACCAGACGGTCTTTGCCGGCGTGGGCAACATCATCAAGAACGAGGTGCTGTTCCGTATAGGCGTGCACCCCGCCACCCGCTTGGGCGACCTGCCGCCACGCAGGCTTACCGCGCTGATCGGCCAGGCGCGCGCCTACAGCTTCGACTTCCTGGAATGGAAGCGGCGCTTCGAGCTGAAGAAGCATTGGCAGGTGCACACGAAGAAGGTCTGTCCCCTGTGCGGTGGCCCAATCAGCAAGCTCTACATGGGGACCACGCGGCGGCGCACGTTCTTCTGCCCCAATGATCAGGTGCTCTACGGGCACTGAGGCCGCCGTCCGTGGCAGCCGGGTTCCAAGGCGCGCCGATCAGGCGGCCTGCGCGGCCTTGGCGTTGCCGCCGTCCTTGGCCAGCAGGGTCAGCTTTTCGTCGGTGGCCTTCTCTTCCTCAAGCGTCTCCAGCAGCAGCGGCAGGGCGTCCTTGTAGCCCAGCTGCTTGGCCAGCGCGGCAATGGTCCCGTAGGACGCAATCTCGTAATGCTCGACCTTCTGCGCGCCGCCGATCAGCGCAGCATCCCGCACAGGGCCCTTGTCGATGCTGTCGATCACTTCCTTGCCTTCCTCCACCAGGCCCTCCATCGCCGCGCACTTGATGCGCTTCAGGCGAATGCCCAGGATCTCGACAACCTGGTCGATGCGTTCGATCTGGCCCTGGGTCTCTTCCAGGTGCGTCTCAAACGCCGTGGCCAGGTCCGGATTCTCGGCCGCACGGGCCAGGCGTGGGAGGGCCTTGGTCAGCTGCTTCTCGGCGCTGTAGATATCCGAGAGTTCGTGGATGAACAGGTCTTCCGCCGTCTTGATAGCCATACTGGGCTCCGCAGTGAGTGGAGCGATCAGCGTAGGGTCTTCCCGGTTGCGATCAGGCAGGTGCCAGGTGAAGGCGGCATGTGAAGGTCCACGCGAACCGTGCGCGTGCCCTTCACGATGCGGGATCCGCCACTGCGGGTTGGCGCCGGTGCCGCCAGGCCTTCGCCATGGCTTCACAATGGCATCGCCTCGTGCCCATGCACCGGCCGGTACGGTCACTTCACGCCCGACCACGCGCGGAGACTCCCATGAGCGATGACAAGCAGAAAACCGGCCGCCCGGACCGGGATCGCATCAACGTCAACGAAGATTACGAGCTGCAGTACTGGACCACCACGCTGGGCGTGTCCGCCAAGGAACTTCGTGCTGCTGTGGCGGCGGTCGGACCCACCGTCGTTGCTGTCCGCAAGCATCTGGGAAAATAGCGCGGAGCTGCCCATGTCCCTGGTCGAGTACCGCCGCAAGCGCAGTTTTGACAAGACCAAGGAGCCCGAGCCGGGCAAGGCGCTACCGAAAGGGCAACGCGCCATTTTCGTGGTGCAGCTGCACCATGCCAGCCGGAGGCACTATGACTTCCGCCTTCAGGTAGGGGACGCGCTGAAGAGTTGGGCCGTGCCCAAGGGGCCCAGTTACGACCCGAAGGTCAAGCGCATGGCGGTGGAGGTGGAAGATCATCCTGTCGACTATGCGGCCTTCGAAGGCGAAATCCCCAAAGGCCAGTACGGCGGTGGCCATGTGGCCCAGTTCGACCATGGCGTGTGGGCGACGCAGGGCGACCCGGAAGCCCAGCTCGCCAAGGGCCATCTGCGCTTCGAACTGTTCGGCGCCAAACTGAAGGGCGGATGGCATCTGGTCCGCTCCGGGAAGCCGGCGCGCCAACCGCAGTGGCTGCTGTTCAAGGATGACGACGAATTCGCCGGCGACATCGAGGCAGACGATCTGCTGGCGGATGTCGCTGAAGCGCCAGCGGAGGATCTGAAGCGGGCCGGGGCCGGCAAGAGCGCGAAGAAGCGGCTCACCGCGGTACCCGTCAAGCGCACCCGACGAACGAACTGGGCGAAGAAGGCGCTGGCGCTCAGCAAGGCAAGAAAGGCCGCAGCGCCGTCCGGTCCATTCGAACCGCAGTTGGCCAAGCTGGGAGACGCGCCGCCCCAGGGCGAGCAGTGGGTCCACGAGATCAAGTGGGACGGGTACCGCATCCTTGCCACGGTCGCCAAGGGCAAGGTGCAGCTGTGGTCCCGGAATGCACTGGAATGGACCGGCAAGATCCCCGAGATACGTGACGCGGTGGCGGCGCTGGGCCTGACTTCAGCCGCACTGGACGGTGAGCTCATCGCCGGCGCCGGCACCAAGGAGGACTTCAACCTGCTGCAGGCCACGCTCTCCGGCGAGCGCCAGGGCGTGCTGACGTATGCCCTGTTTGATCTGCTGCATCTTGATGGCGTGGACGTCGCCGATGCGCCGCTCCTGGAGCGCAAGGCCTTGCTGCAGTCCTTGCTGGAAGGACAGGGCAGCCCGTTGGCGTTCAGTTCCCATGTGCAGGGCGATGGCGGCGAGGCCTATCGCCTGGCCGGTGAGCAGCATTTCGAAGGCATCATTTCCAAGCGCGCCGACGGCAGCTACCACAGCGGCCGCAGTGATGACTGGCGCAAGACCAAACAGCTGGCCAGTGACGAGTTTGCGGTGGTGGGCTACACCGCACCCAAAGGCAGCCGTGCCGGCTTCGGCGCGCTGCTGCTGGCCCGTCCAGATGCGGAGCACGGCTGGCTTTACGCCGGCCGGGTGGGGTCCGGGTTCTCGGACGAGCTGATCGGCGACATCAGCAAGCGCATCAAGGGCGGTGGCGGCCGCAAGCCAACCGCGTACGTGCCCACCCAGGACACCGACCTGCGCGCTGCGACCTGGTTCGAGCCGCGATTCGTGGTGGAGGTCTTCTACCGCGGGATCGGCGGGCAGAAGCTGTTGCGCCAGGCGTCGCTGAAGGCGGTGCGCGCGGACAAGGATATCGGCGACCTCGCCGATTCCGATCGCGCTGGAACGGCCCTGGCGGCGGCGCGCACACCGGCACCTCCGCGGCCTGCGCGCAAGACCAGGCTGGCACCGGTGGCGGATCGCGCGCCGCCATCGCTGTCCTCGCCGGGCAAGATCCTGTTCCCCGGCGACGGTTACACCAAGCAGGACGTGTGGGATTACTACACGGCAGTGATGGAGCACCTGCTTCCCGAGGTGATTGACCGCCCGCTCTCGATCATCCGATGCCCCAGTGGCGCCACAAAGCCCTGCTTCTTCCAGAAACACCATACGGCCGGGCTGGAGCTGGTCGACGCAGTAAAGCTCAAGGAAGAAAGCGGGGTGAACGCGCATTACCTGGTGGTGCGTGACCCGGCCAGCCTGCTGGAACTGGTGCAGTTCAACGCATTGGAATTCCACCCGTGGGGCAGCCATGCCGAAACGCCCGACCAGGCCGACCGGGTGGTGTTCGATCTGGATCCAGGACCCAGCGTTCCCTTTGCCGAGGTCAGGAAAGCGGCCACCGACATCCGCAAACTGCTGGCGCAGCTGGAGCTGGAGTCATTCCTGCGTGTATCCGGCGGAAAGGGCCTGCACGTGGTCGTGCCGCTCAACCCGGGATGCGATTGGGACCTGACCAAGCGCTTTGCGAAGGGTTTCGCCGAAGCGCTGGCGCAATCCGAGCCGCAGCGGTTTCTGGCAACAGCCACCAAAAGCCTGCGCAACAAGCGGATCTTCGTTGACTATCTGCGAAACGGGCGCGGAGCAACGGCCGTCGCGTCGTACTCGTTGCGGGCCAGGCCGGGGGCGCCGGTGGCGCTGCCGATTGCATGGAGTGATCTGTCAAAACTCAAGCGCGCCGACGGGTTCACGATCAAGGATGTGCCGGCAAAGCTCAAACGACGCCGCAAGGACCCGTGGGCCGGCATCGGGCAAGTGAAACAGAATCTCGCGCGATGGGCGCAGTCAGACCCGTAGCAAACGGCCAGGGCCTCCATGGCCCGCCGGCCACGGAATCTCTCCGCTGAACAGATGGAGGTGCCCGGTGCGCATCACGCAGTACAGCCGGGCCTCCGGGTCCGCACTGGCAGCAATGTAGTCCAGCGCTTCGGCGAGCATGCGCATGAACTGCTGCTCGGGGTAGAACGCCGCCCATTCCGGCAGCGTTTCCTCCAGTTGCGCGATGATCAGGTCGAGCCCCAGGTGCGTGCTCACTGCGGGTTCCTCCTTCCGGGCAAGCTGGCAACCGCATCGCAAGGAGGGTGTTGTGGGCCGCACAGCGGACGCAGGCGTGCCGTCTACGCGATGTTCAGCCACCCCCTGCTCGGCATCGCTACGGCTACGTGTGTGAGGATTTTCTGCACGGTCGCACCACGGCTGTTTCACCCCCGGCGGCGTATCAGGGAAGGCTTCCAGCTGACTCTGCAAGGGTGCATTTCATGACCGACCCGTTACTGCGCGCCAGCCTATGGTCCCGTGATAGCGATTCGAACAGCTTCCGTCCACTTGCCGGAACCACGCAGGCGGACGTGCTGGTGGTGGGCGCCGGCATGACCGGCCTGCTGACAGCGGCCCGCCTGGCCGATAGCGGCCTGGATGTGCTGGTGGTTGATGCGGGGCCCATCGGCGGGCGCAATACGGTGATGTCCACCGGCAATCTTTACGCGCCCGTCTCCCGGCTGGCCGATCTGATCTCCCGTTGGGGCGGCGACACGGCCAGCCGTGTCGTGCAGTGGCGGCAGCAGGCGCTGCGGTCCATCGAAACCCTGGTTCACCGCTACGATCTGCGCTGTGGCTTCGAACGCGTGGCCATGCAGTACGGCATGCAGGAACGCACCCGCGAGGTCACTGCGCGATTCGAGCGTGAGCTGCAGGCCTATCAGCGCGTCGGCCTTCAGTGCGAACACCACCAGTCCGGGTTGCCGTTCGCCTTGGGCCACGCCTTCCGCGTTGCAGATCAGGCGCAATTGGATCCGGCGGCGTTCTGCATTGAGCTGGCGCGACATCTGGCGGGCCGGGTGCGCATCCACGACTGGACCCGGATCAACAGCATCGAGGCATCCGCCGGCGTTGCGACGGCCGACGGCGCCCGCATCCACGCCAGGCACTTCGTACTGGCCACCCATTCGCCAGCAGGTTTCAACCTGGTGCAGGCCGAGATGGAGGTCTACCGCGAATACGGCGTGGCGGTACCGGTTGCCACGCCGCCCGCGGCAGGCATTCATTGGATTGCCGATCGGCACCGATCGCTGCGCGGGGTGCGCGGTACTGATGGCCGTGACTGGCTGGTGCTGGTCGGCGAGACCCACCGCACCGGCGAAACGCCGCCGATGGATCCAGCCCAGCATCTGGTCGCCGACGCGCATCGCAATTTCACCGTGCAGGGAGAGCCGCTGTGCTGGTCCGCGCAGCAGTTCCGTGCAGCCGACCAGCTGCCCTACATCGGCAGCAGCGCGCACGATGATGTGTGGGTGGCTACCGGCTATGGGCCGGACGGCTTGACCTGGGCGGGCGTGGCCGCGCGTGCGATTACCGAGGGAATCATCGGCACGGCCAGCGAGATCGAGCAGCTGCTCAGCCCCATGCGTTTCACCCCGGTGCGCTCGGCCTCTGGTTGGGCCCGCACCAACGCCACGGTGGCGCGGCACATGGTGGGAGATCGGCTTGCCACGGCGCCCTCGCGCTCGCCCAGTGAGCTGGCCCGTGGTTGCGGCGCACTGCTGGACGTGGATGGAAAGCGCACTGCGGTCTACCGCGACGAGGGCGGGCGCCTGCACACCATGTCGGCGCTCTGCCCGCACCTGAAGTGCGTTGTTCAATGGAACGGCCATGAGCGCACATGGGACTGCCCTTGCCACGGCAGCCGCTTTTCGGCCACCGGAGCGCTGCTGGAAGGCCCTGCCAGGCAGGGCCTCACACCAGAACCGTGATGGGCGCAGGTAGCCGTCGGAGCCGCGACCTCAGGCTTCGGCGGCCGCGTCCGCATCGCTGGGCATGCAGCGCTCCTTCTTGGACTTGATGTCTGCAGCGGTCCTGGCCAGTGCCTCGTAACGCTGGCGTATCTCTTCAAGATGGGCCGGCTCCATCGACTCCAGGTTCAACAACTCCTGGTTGGCGTCCTTGCTCACGCGGATCAGTTCGTCCAGCTTGATGTGCAGCGCAGCGGTATCGGCGTTCTGCGTATGCTGGATCAGGAACACCATCAGGAAGGTCACGATGGTCGTTCCCGTATTCACCACCAGCTGCCACGTGTCATTGAAGTGGAAGGCCGGCCCGCTGGCAGCCCAGGCGATGATCACCCCCAGCGCTGCGACGAATGCCCCCAGGCTGCCGGACAATCGCGCCGTCGCGGCCGCGACACGGGCGAAACCGCGCCGGATCACTGGTCACCTCCCGCGGCCTCCTCATCCATGTGTCGGTCTGGCAGTTTGACCCGCTCCTCGAGGCGCTTGTCCTGCTCTTCCGGCGTTGGCGCAGCGACGAAGGGGGAGATCGGGTCACTGGCGGGGAAGGTTTCCTGCAGCGCCTCGTCATGATTGCGGCGGTTGTGCAGCCTCGCCTGCAGCGGACTGACAGGATCGGGGCGCTGTGCCTCCTGGTCCGGATGGGGAAGGTCTTTCTGGTCGCGTTGCATGGTGCATCTCCAGGCTGATCACCACCCCTCAGGTGGCGGGCCCAGCATAGGAGTGCGCTGTGAGCGGCCCCATCAAGAGTGGGGCAACGTGATGTCAAACCTTCAGGCAACACGCGTTAACAATCAGCAGGGTGGAGGAGCCCGGCGTCGGCCGCGGCGGCGCCACGCCATCACCTGGCCCACCACCGCCGTCAACAGCAGCATCGCATTGGTCACCACGAAGACCACGCTCCCCAGCATCGCGCTGTACACCGTGAACAGCGCAGAAGCGGTCATCTGGCCCGCGAACAGCCACCTGGATACGGCTTCCGGGTGGGACGACTGCCACTGCTTCACCATCTGCCGGATCAGGGTTGCCATCAGCACCGCCGTGGCGGCCCAGCCAAGTACGTCGGGATGCATGAGGGCCTCCGATGTGTGGGCGCCCCACGCTAGCCCCTGGCTGGGCAACGCCGTACGAAGGGGAGGTGAAGACAACATCCCGCCTCCGGCGCCCTCGCGCCATTCACTCCACAGCGGCGACAATGGCCGCTCGGGCGCACCATGCGCGATCCGCCCACCGAATGCAGGAATGCTGAGATGTCCAACACCCCCTTTGGCGAATCGTCATGTGCTGCCGCAGCCAGCGGCTGCATCGAGGTCCGCGGTGCGCGCGAGCACAACCTGAAGAATGTCGATGTCTCCATTCCACGCAATGCACTGGTGGTGTTCTCCGGCGTGTCGGGGTCCGGCAAGTCCTCGCTGGCCTTCGGCACGGTCTTCGCCGAGGCGCAGCGGCGCTACTTCGAATCCGTCGCGCCCTACGCGCGACGCCTGATCGATCAGGCCGGCGCGCCCGACGTGGATGCCATTGACGGGCTGCCACCGGCGGTCGCCCTGCAGCAGCAACGCGGTGCCAGCAATGCGCGCTCATCGGTGGGCAGCGTGACGACGTTGTCCAGCCTGGTGCGCATGATGTATTCGCGGGCAGGGGCCTACCCGGCCCACCAGCCCATGCTGTACGCCGAAGACTTCTCGCCCAACACCCCACAGGGTGCCTGCAGCACCTGCCACGGCCTGGGGCACGTCTACGAGGTGACCGAAGCGCTGATGGTGCCGGACCCATCGCTGAGCATCCGCGAGCGCGCCATCGCCTCCTGGCCACCGGCATGGCATGGCCAGAACCTGCGCGACATTCTGGTCACGCTGGGCTACGACATCGATGTGCCGTGGAAGAAGCTGCCGAAGAAGGACCGCGACTGGATCCTGTTCACTGAGGAAACCCCGACCGTGCCGGTCTATGCCGGCTTCACGCCCGCCGAGACCCGCGCCGCGCTCAAGCGCAAGCTGGAGCCCAGCTACATGGGCACGTACACCGGCGCACGCCGCTACGTGCTGCACACCTTTGCCAACACCCAGAGCGCGCTGATGCGCAAGCGTGTTTCCCGCTACATGGAGGGCCGGCTGTGCCCCGCCTGCAACGGAAAGCGCCTGAAGCCGGAAGCACTGTCGGTCACCTTCGCCGGCGTGGACATCGGCGAGTTCCTGCGGCTGCCGATGGACCAGCTGGCGGCGTTGCTCGAGCCCATCGCGCAGGGCGACTTCAGTGCACACAGCCACGGCGCGCGTACCAGCAGGCGTGCAACGCCCCGCGATCGCGCCAAGCGGGCAGCAAGTGGCCGCGCGACCCACGAAGGCGCCCCCGACGTGCGCCTGACCTCAGCCTTGTCTGAGGAAAAGCGCCTGGCGGCACAACGCCTGGCGGGTGGGGTCATGGCGCGGGTGGGGCAACTGCGCGCGCTCGGCCTGGGCTATCTCTCGCTGGATCGCGCCACGCCCACGCTGTCGGCCGGCGAGCTGCAGCGCCTGCGGTTGGCCACCCAGCTCAGCTCGTTGCTGTTCGGCGTGCTGTACGTACTCGACGAACCCTCGGCCGGCCTGCATCCGGCCGACAGCCAGGCGCTGTACGACGCGCTGGAACGGCTGCGCGACGGCGGTAACTCGGTGTTCGTTGTTGAACATGATCTGGAGCTGATGCGCCGCGCGCAGTGGCTGGTGGATGTGGGCCCGCAGGCAGGAGAGCACGGCGGACGCGTTCTCTACAGTGGCCAGCCGGATGGCCTGCGCAACGTTCAGGATTCGCGCACGGCGCAGTACCTGTTCGACCAGGTGCCTGCGCCAGCCAGCCGGCAGCGCAGTGCCAACTGCTGGCTGGCGCTGAAAGGCATCCATCGCCACAACCTGCACGGTGTGGACGCGCAGGTACCGCTGGGGCTGCTGACCGCAGTGACCGGCATTTCCGGATCGGGCAAGTCCAGCCTGATGGCGCAGGCGCTGCCTGAGCTGATGCTGCTGCACCTGGGGCACGAGACGGTAGACGACAGCGCCGACAGCTCGCCCACGGATGGACCCACCGTGATCGAAGCCACTCGGGGCCAGCTTGCCGGCGATGTGGATGCCATCCAGCGCGTGGTGCAGGTAGACCAGAAGCCCATCGGCCGCACGCCACGCTCCAACCTGGCTACCTACACGGGCCTCTTCGACCACGTGCGCAAGCTGTTCGCCGCGACACCCGACGCGCGCCGTCGCCGATTCGATGCGGGCCGCTTTTCGTTCAACGTAGCCAAGGGGCGATGCGAGACCTGCGAAGGCGAGGGTTTCGTCAGCGTCGAACTGCTGTTCATGCCGAGCGTCTATGCGCCGTGCCCCACCTGCCACGGCGCCCGCTACAACGAAGCCACGCTGAGGGTGCAGTGGAACGACCGCAACATTGCCGAGGTCCTGCAGATGACGGTGGACCAGGCCCATGCGTTCTTCGCCGGAGAAGAGGCCATCGCCCGCCCGCTGCAGCTGCTGCAGGAGATCGGCCTGGGCTACCTGCGGCTGGGCCAGCCAGCCACCGAACTTTCAGGCGGCGAGGCGCAACGCATCAAGTTGGCCACAGAGCTGCAGCGCAGCCAGCGCGGGCGCACGCTGTACGTGCTGGACGAACCCACCACCGGGCTGCATGCAGCAGACGCGGACAGGCTGCTGGTGCAGCTTCAGCGGCTGGTGGACGCAGGCAACACGGTAGTGATGATCGAGCACGACATGCGTTCTGTCGCACAGGCCGACTGGGTGATCGACGTCGGCCCGGGCGCAGGCGGCGCGGGCGGCACCATCGTGGCGGCTGGGACGCCGCATCAGGTGGCCCACGCCAAGGGCAGCAGGACGGCACCGTTCCTTGCGCGCGAGCTGGCTCCACTGTAGAGCCGAGCCATGCTCGGCTATCGATCTCCAGCGCCGGAAGTCCAGCATGCAGGCCGCGCCTTTCAACAGAAAGCGGGCTCCGGCGCATCGCCGGAACCCCTGGCGGCTCACTTTTCCTGCAGGAACGTCAGTAGGTCCTGGTTGACCTTGTCCTTGTGGGTGTCGGTCAGGCCGTGCGGCGCACCCGGGTAGACAATCAGCTTTGCGCCCTTGATCAGCTTCGCCGATTGGCGGCCTGAGATATCGATCGGCACGATCTGGTCGTCGTCACCGTGGATGACCAGGGTGGGCACATCGAATTTCTTCAGGTCTGCGCGGAAATCGGTGGCCGAGAACGCAGCGATCGAGTCGTAGGTGTTCTTGTGGCCGCCCTGCATGCCCTGTGCCCACCACGCATCGATCAGCCCCTGCGACACCTTCGCGCCCGGGCGGTTGAAGCCATAGAACGGGCCCGACGGAATGTCCTTGTACAGCTGCGCGCGGTTATCCATCTGTGCCTTGCGGATGCCATCGAACACTTCGATCGGCAGGCCGTTCGGATTGTCGGCGGTCTTCAGCATGAACGGCGGTACAGAGCTGATCAGCACGGCCTTCTTCACCCGCCCGGTGCCATGCCGGCCGATGTAGCGCGCCACTTCGCCGCCACCGGTGGAGAAGCCCACCAGGGTCACATCGTGCAGGTCCAGCGTATTGATCACCGTGGCCAGGTCATCGGCGTAGTGATCCATGTCGTTGCCATCCCACGGCTGGCTGGAACGGCCGTGGCCGCGACGGTCATGGGCAATGACGCGGTAGCCGTGGTTGGCCAGGAAGATCATCTGCGATTCCCAGCTGTCCGAGTTCAACGGCCAGCCGTGGCTGAAGGTCACGACCGGACCGTTCTTCGGGCCCCAGTCCTTGTAGTACAGCTGCACGCCATCGGCGGTGGTGATGTAGCTGGCGGTGCGCGCGATGCTGGTGACTGCCGCCGGCGTGGCCGGTTCGGCGGCCTGCGCGGACAGGCCGGCTTGGACCGAGAGGGCGAGGGCGGCAACGGCCAGGGTACGGGCGAAGGTGTTCATGCGGGAACTCTCATGGGTGGGTGGTGAGACGTACTTTGCGCCCGCGATCAGGCGCCCGGGTGATGAACTGTCCTGATTTCTTGATAGATCGTCTTGCACGGATGTGCGCGTACGAATCGATCGCGATCGCCTGTTGACAGGGTAGAACGAGCGTTCTACTTTGCAGCCATGAGCAAGCTCACCACCGACACCCAACAGAAGATCCTGGCCACGGCCGAGGCGCTGATCTACCAGAACGGGATCCACGCCACCGGCATGGACCTGCTGGTGAAGACCTCGGGCGTGGCGCGGAAGAGCATCTACCGCCACTTCGAGAACAAGGACGACGTGGCCGCCGCCGCGTTGAAGGCGCGCGACGTGCGCTGGTTGGCCTGGTTCCGGAACGAATGCGATAAAGCGGACACCCCGGAAGCGCGCATCCTCGGAATGTTCACCGTGCTCAAGAGCTGGTTCCAGTCCGAGGGCTATCGCGGGTGTGCGTTCATCAATACCGCGGGGGAGGTAGGCGACCCGGCTGATCCGATCCGGCAGATCGCGCGTGATCACAAGCAGAAGCTGCTCGATTACACGCTGGAACTTACCGAACAACTGGATGTGGAGCAGCCGGCGGATCTGGCCCGTCAGCTGCTGATCCTGATGGAAGGCGCCATCACCCTGTCACGCGTGATGGGTGATTTCGACGCCGCAGACACCGCGAAGGATGTCGCGAAGCTGTTATTGGAACAGGCCAAGCGTTAGCGCCTGGGTACCCCAGATCCGTTGAAGCAACCCGTATATCCATTTCGATTGGAGGTTTCCCCGTGTCCGCTGAACAACCCCGTCCGCCGCTTCCTCCGTTCACCCTTGAATCGGCCACGCAGAAAGTGCGTCTTGCCGAGGATGGCTGGAACTCCCGCGATGCCGACAAGGTCTCGCTTGCCTATTCGCTCGACACCCAGTGGCGTAACCGTGCCGAATTCACCAACGGTCGGGAGGAAGCCCGGCAGTTCCTGGCACGCAAATGGAACAAGGAGCTCGAGTACCGCCTGATCAAGGAGCTCTGGGCCTTTACCGAAAACCGCATTGCGGTCCGCTACGCGTACGAATGGCACGACGACTCCGGCAACTGGTTCCGTTCCTATGGCAACGAAAACTGGGAATTCGGAGAGGATGGCCTGATGCAGCGCCGCTTCTCGTGTATCAACGACATGCCGATCAAGGAGAGCGACCGCAAGTTCCATTGGCCGCTGGGGCGTCGCCCGGATGATCACCCGGGGTTGTCGGAGCTGGGTATGTGATTCCCGCTGAGGCGCCATCCGAAGCACGCTCAGGTACGATGGGGAGGCCGGCGTCTGCGCCGGCCGGGGGAAGGGGGCGCAATGGACATGCAGGCAGGGGGCGGATTCGATCCGCCGGCAAAGACCGATTCGCAGGAACTGACATTCCACTGGCTCTACCAGCGGGTGCAGGGACTGGTTGAGCACAGCATCTACCCCAAGGCGGGCAGGGTGGAGACGTGGGCGTTTCGCATCGGCGTGGGTGCGGCGATCATCGGCATTCTCATGGGGCAGCTTCCGGATCGATGGCTGCCTCTTGGCGCAGTGCTCCAGGTGGTTGTTGCCTGCCTGGCAATCGAAATCGGAGGGTTCATTGTCGGTGGTGTCCTGGCCGCCCGCAGGGGCATTCGCCAGTTCAGCCAGCCGCGGCTCTCGCACGCCCGGGAGATGGATGAAGACTTCGCTCACTGGCAAGCGGTGGTGACCGAGCTTCGCGGATTCCCGCGCGTCCAGCGCGAGCGGCGACTCAAGTTCGTCAGCACCTTGCGCACAAACATGGTTGAGCGCATGGGCATGATGTATGGCGGCCTGCAGCGGCTGGGACCATTTCCATTGCTGATTGCCCTCTATCTGCAGTTCCGCGGCTGGAAATGGGGCGACTGGGCGGGCGCTTTCGATGTTGGTCCACTGGGTGCACTACTGATCTTCGCCATGGTGCTGCTGTACCTGCTGGGCTGGATGCTGATCGGCCTTCGCACCAGGCTTGATACCTACGTTGCCTTGTTGGAGGGCTCCATCCACGAACCCGAGCCCTCCCAGCCAACGCCTTTGTAGCGTCGGGCCATCATGTTCCTCATGCTGAGGGACAAACAGGACTGTGAGTCATCCAGTCAGGCATACGCATGGCTCAAGAGTGCCGCGCTGCGGCTGGATGCAGCCGATTTCTTCGGGCGTGCTGCATCGTGTTCGTACATTTCGCCGACTTCACAGGCCTGTACCCCGCAGAGGGGCATAGTAGCCCTTCGGTAGTGTGAGCGCGTCCATCCAGCCACGGGGTTTCCCCGAACGCCAGGAGGTCACTGTGCCAAGTTGTGATGAAGGAATGAAGTTGACGCGTCGCCAGGTGATCGCCGGCGGCGTCACGACCGTGGCGATATCCGCCGCACCGGGGGCGTCATCGCTCGCCGCCGAACTGGCGGCGCCCCCGCCGCCCAGGCCGCCGGTCATCAGCAAGGTGGCCTTGACCGTCAACGGCAAGCGGCGGGAACTTGAACTGGACACCCGGACCACGCTGCTCGATGCCCTGCGCGAACATCTGAAGCTGACCGGGACCAAGAAGGGCTGCGACCACGGTCAATGCGGTGCCTGTACCGTACTGGTCAACGGTGAGCGCATCAATGCCTGCCTCAGCCTGGCGGTGCAGCACCAGGGCGATGCCATCACCACCATTGAAGGCCTCGGAACCCCCGATGACCTGCATCCGATGCAGGCCGCCTTCATCAAGCATGATGGCTACCAGTGCGGGTATTGCACGCCGGGGCAGATCTGCTCGGCGGTGGCGGTACTGGACGAGATCAAGCGGGGTGTCCCCAGCCATGTGCAGGCGGATGTCAGCGCACGGCCCCGTGCCACCAACATGGAAATGCGCGAACGCATGAGCGGCAACCTCTGCCGCTGCGGGGCCTATTCCAACATTGCCGAGGCGATGGCAGAGGTCGCTGGCGTGACCTCTGCAGGGAGGCGCTCATGAGGGCCTTCAGTTACGAACGCGCCAAATCCCCGGCCGAGGCCGCCAGGGCCGTCGCCGGTACCGAGGGCGCGAAATTCCTGGCTGGAGGGACCAATCTGCTCGACCTGATGAAGCTGGAGGTCGAGACGCCAACGCACCTGGTCGACGTGCAGGACATCGGCCTGGACAGGATCGAACCCACCGACGAGGGCGGCCTGCGCATCGGCACGCTGGTCACCAATACCGCACTGGCGTCGCATGAGCGCGTGCGCCGCGACTACGCGGTGCTGACCCGCGCGATCGTGGCAGGCGCCTCCGGGCAGCTGCGCAACAAAGCCACCACCGGCGGCAACCTGCTGCAGCGCACGCGCTGCCCGTATTTCTACGACCCCAATCTGCCTTGCAACAAGCGCCTGCCCGGATCCGGCTGCGGCGCACTCGAGGGGTTCTCCCGGCAGATGGGCGTGATCGGCACCTCGGACAGCTGCATCGCGACCTATCCGGGCGACATGGCGGTGGCCCTGCGGGTGCTGGACGCCTCGATCCAGACCGTCAGGGGGGACGGCAGTACGCGCAGCATCCCGATTGCCGATTTCCATCGTTCGCCCGGCGACAGGCCGCAGCAGGACAACGTGCTGCAGCGCGGTGAGCTGATCACCCACGTCACGCTGCCAGAACCCCTGGGCGGTCGGCACGTGTACCACAAGGTGCGGGACCGCGCGTCCTATGCGTTCGCACTGGTGTCGGTCGCCGCGGTCGTACAGCGTGACGGCTCGGCGCGGTTCGCCTTCGGTGGGGTCGCGCCGAAGCCGTGGCGCGTCGAGGCAGCCGAACCCCTGCTGCGCGACGGCGTGAAGGCCGCGACCCGGCAGGTGTTCGCCGGTGCCCGTCCGACGCCGGAGAACGCGTTCAAGATCGCGCTCGCCGAGCGCACCCTCGCAGCCGTGCTGGCGGAAGGAGAGCGCTGATGCCCCTTGAATTCAACGCCCCCGCCGGCGACAACCTGTTCGACAAGGCCAAGGTCGTCGGCAAGTCGACGCCGCGCATCGACGGTCCACGCAAGACCACCGGCACCGCTCCCTATGCCTACGAGCGCCATGACGTGGCGCCGAACCAGGCCTACGGCTACATCGTCGGCGCGGGCATCGGCAAGGGGCGCATCATTTCGATGGATGCCTCCCGCGCACGTGCCGCGCCCGGCGTACTGGCGGTCATCACCGCACCGGAAACCAAGCCCGTCGGCACATCGAACTGGAACAATGCACCGTTGTTCGGCGGAGCAGAGGTGGCCCACTACCATCAGGCCATCGCCTGCGTGGTGGCAGAGACCTTCGAGCAGGCCCGCGCCGCCGCGGCGCTGATCCGCACCCGCTACGAGCGCAGCAAGGGCCGCTTCGATTTCCAGGCCCTGGCACCGTCCGCGCCGCTGGCAAAGGGGCGTGACGGCAAGCCCGACCGGCAGGCGCTGGGCGATTTCGACACTGCCTACGCGAGCGCCGCGGTCAAGCTCGACGAGACTTACCACACCTCCGACGAAAGTCATTCGATGATGGAGCCGCACGCCACCATCGCCGCCTGGGAGGGTGACACGCTCACGTTGTGGACGGCGAACCAGATGATCGACTGGGCCAGGCAGGGCATGGCGGCGATCCTCGGCATCGATCCTGCCAAGGTGCGTGTGGACTCGCCCTATATCGGCGGCGGCTTCGGCGGCAAGCTGTTCATCCGTGCCGACGCGGTGCTGGCCGCGTTGGCGGCCAAGCAGGTCGGGCGACCGGTGAAGATTGCGCTGCAACGCCCGTTGATGCCCAACAACACCACGCACCGGCACGCCACCCTCCAGCGCGTGCGGATCGGCTGCGGAAAGGATGGCCGGATCTCCGCCATCGCCCATGAGAACTGGTCGGGCAACATCAACGGCGAGGATGGCGAAAACGGCACCCTGCAGACGCCCAAGCTCTATGCAGGCGCCAACCGCCTGGTCGCCAACTACATCGCCACGCTCGACATGCCCGAAGGCAATGCGATGCGCGCACCGGGCGAAGCACCGGGCCACATGGCGCTGGAAGTGGCGATGGACGAAATGGCCGAGAAGCTGGGCCTCGACCCGATCGCGTTCCGCATCCTCAACGAGCCCGAGGTCGTGCCCGGCGATCCGTCCAAGAAGTTCTCCGACCGCAACCTGGTGCGCTGCCTGCGCGAAGGCGCGGAGCGCTTCAACTGGAACAAGCGCAACCCCAGGCCGGCGCAGGTCAGGGAAGGGGACTGGCTGGTCGGCATGGGCGTGTCTGCGGGCTATCGCGGCGCACCGACGATGAAGTCGGCGGCGCGGGTGCGGCTTGACGGCCAGGGCGGGGTGATTGTCGAGACCGACATGACCGACATCGGCACCGGCTCCTACACGATCATCGCGCAGACGGCAGCCGAGACCATGGGCGTGCCACTGGACCAGGTCCAGGTGACCCTCGGAGACTCCCGTCATCCCGCCTCCGCCGGTTCCGGCGGCCAGTGGGGCGCGGCAAGCTCCACCGCAGGCGTGTACGCGGCGTGCGTCAGCCTGCGCCGCAAGGTGGGTGAGAAACTGGGCTTCGACGGCGACACCGCAGACTTCGCCAATGGCCGCATCCAGGCGGGTGGGCGGACCATCAAGCTGGCGGAGGCGGGGACACTGTCGGCGGAGGACGGCATTGCCTTCGGCGACTTCAAGCAAGGCTACGACGTCGGCACCTACGCAGGGCATTTCTGCGAGGTTGCCGTGCATGCCTACACGGGAGAGACGCGCATCCGCCGCATGCTTGCCGTATGCGATGGCGGCCGGATCCTCAATCCTCTCTCCGCACGCAGCCAGGTCATCGGCGGGATGGTGATGGGTGCGGGCGCGACCCTTATGGAGGAGCTGGTGGTCGACAAACGGCTGGGCTTGTTCATCAACCACGACCTGGCCGGCTACGAGGTTCCCGTGCATGCCGACATTCCGTACCAGGAAGTGGTCTTCCTCGACACGCTGGATCCGGTGATCTCGCCAATGAAGGCCAAGGGCGTGGGTGAACTGGGCATCTGCGGGGTCGGCGCCGCGATCGCCAATGCGGTCTACAACGCAACCGGCGTGCGCGTCCGCAACTATCCCATTACCCTGGACAAGCTGCTGCCCGGCTTGCCCGACGTAGGCTGACGGTGCGCATGGACCGACCCGCAGCCTCGACCAGCCTGGAGGCCTCCGCCGCAGGCGGAGGGGAGCCCTGCGGTCTTGCAGGGCAGCTGTCGGCAGCGCCGGGCTTCCTCGCCGAAGGCAGCCCGCGCGGCGTACTCGAGACGGCCTTGACGCGCGTGCGCACGGGGGAGCACGCCGTGCTCGCGCTGGTGCTGGAAACCGATGGCTCCACTTACGCCGGTGCCGGCGACATGGTGCTGTTCTGCAACGGCAGCCAGGTCGGCTGGCTCAGCGGCGGATGCCTGGAGCCCGAGCTCGCGCGACGCGCGGAGCAGGTGAGCGCGGCAGGGCGGGTCGACTGGATCGAGATCGACACCCGCAGTGACGACGACCTGCTGAGCGGGTCCGCGCTCGGGTGCCGCGGCCGGCTGCGGATTGCGCTCCTGCCATTGCGTGCCATGGCCGGCATCGACGACGTCATCGAGGCTTGGCTCCGCGAGGGCGTGTCACTCCAGCGCGACCTTCGTACGTCGGGGCAGATCGTTTTCCGCGCCGGCCATCGCGAGCAGGCATGGCAGCTGCGTCCGATGGACGGGGCGCAGTCCTTTGGCGAGGGCGCATGGCATTTGCCGTTGCTCCGGCTTCCGCGGGCCCTGGTGTTGGGGGGCGGTCCCGAAACGCCCTTCCTGGTTCCGTTGCTGCGGGGCCTGGGGTGGCGGGTCAGCGTGGCCGAACGGCGAGCGCGCTGGGCCTCAGCCGGGCAGTGCGCAGATGCGCATCTTCAGACCAGCCCGGCCGAGGCCCTTCATGGCGACCCGTGCGACGCGGTACTGGTGATGCATCACGATTTCGAACTGGACCGGGAGGCGCTGGTGGCTCTGGCTGATACCAAAGTTATGTTCGTTGGACTGCTGGGTCCGCGGCGAAGGCGCGAGGACCTGTTCAAGTTGCTGACACCGGATCAGCGCCACCGCCTTTCCCCGAGACTTCGATCACCGGTCGGCCTGGACATCGGCGGCCGAGGGCCAGAGGCGATTTCGCTCAGCATCGCCGCGCAGCTGCAGCAATGGCGAAGCGCGCACGGCAGGTGACTGACGCGCATGCGGTCGTCGTGCTGGCTGCCGGCGGGAGCACCCGGCTTGGCCAGCCCAAGCAGCTTCTGACCCGGCAGGGCGAAACCCTGGTACATCGCGTGGTGCGGTTGGCGCGCGAGCTCGCGCCAGCGCAGGTACTGGTCGTGGTGGGCGCGAACGCACAGGCCGTGACATCCAGCATTGCCGGGCTGGAGGCCACTGCAGTAACCAACCAGCACTGGGAACGCGGCCTGGCGAGCAGTCTGCAGGTTGCCGACGCACACCTGCTGCCCACGGTGACCGCGGTGATGGTCGTGGCATGCGACCAGCCCGCAATCGAGCGCTCCCATCTGCAGGCGCTGCTTTCGGGTGCCCGCGCCTCGGCGTCAGGGTGCGCTGGCACCTGTCATGGAGACGCGCTTGGCATTCCTGCAGTAGTGCCGCGCGCATGGTTCAATCAAGTGGGTGCAAGCGGTGACCGCGGCTTCGGAGCGCGCTTGAGGCAGCTTCCCAGCGATACCGTGCATGCCCTTCAAGCGCCGGAACTGGGCCTGGATATCGATACGCCAGAAGATCTTGTGCGTGCGCGCGATGCGGGCTGGATCGATGCAGGGAGGTGACCCGCATGATCACTGGGCCAATGCCTGTCGCGCAGGTGACGAGCGGTAGGGCTGGAGCCCGGACCCTCGCTGCCCGCAGCCCTGTAGAGTGAAGCCATGCTCGACTACGGCACGCCACATCGCGCCCCATCAGGCGCTTCACCAGCAAGAATCTGCAGCAGCCGATCCAACAGAACAGGTTCCGGCACGCCAGCCAGTACCTGCTCCAGGTAATCCAACGGCTCCACCTGCCATTGGAGGAGCGCCCGCAACCGCACAACGGCGGGCGCCCGCTGCCTCGCGTCCAGCGAGGTCCACAACAGCAGATGTTGCGGGCGCCTCTCCAGCAAGAGCACCGGAACGCCGTTGCAGCGAATCTGGAAAGCGACATCCCGTTGCCGTTCAACGAACTGGAAGCCCTGTCGTGGCCGAGCCTCCACGAACTGCACGGCTTGGCGGCGCAGTTGTGAGAATCGATCATCGTTGATGATTTGGAACGCGACAGGCGAGGGCACCGGCGGCGCCGGCCACAGCGCCTGTGCCGCAACCACCACCACAAGACAGAGCGCGTTGGCTGCCCAGCGGCACCACCCCACTCAGCCCTCCGGATGCAGTCGGGTACTGGCGTGTGCGGTAAGGCCGATTCCGGCCATGATCAGCCCCTCCATCACGCGCGGGCCGACGTATTGCTCCAGCTCGCCGTTCTCGCGGGCGCGCTCCGCGGCCAGCAGAATCTCCAGGACCACGCGAAGGCCGGCCAGCGAGCAATCGGTATCCGCCAAGGCAATGCGCCGGCCCGGCATCTGATGGCGCTCAGGCCAGGGCTGGCCATCGGAGGCGGCGCCGGAGCCGATGCTGTGCAGCAGGGCGATGAGGGTGTTCGGGTCCAGCGCAGGGCCATTCGCAGGCAGGTCGTGGATGGGGTGCGGGGCAGGGGAGGGGGGCTGGGTCATGGCTGGGCTCCTTGCGTGCATGCAGAAGCCGCCACCGATAAAGGTGGCGGACGGTGCGAGGTTCGAAACCCGGTCTACGCTAAACCGGCAGGCGCAAGGCCTCCACGCACCGCCCGCCATAGCCGGCCGACGGATTGCCAGCCGGCACCACCTGATGGGTGATGCCGGCTGGCAAGCGTTTACTTCAGCGTAGAACCGGGGTTTCGAATCCCGGCCACCTGTTCAAGGTGGCACGGCAAGGAATACGCCCGGTTGTGCGCGATGCCAATGCAGTAGGGCTGATGACGTCACTACTTTCAACATTTTCAGAATCGTTGCATATCGCGCAATGAGGCTGGAGCCTTGCGCTGCAATGCTATCGGCGATGTCGGTGGTGCAAGTCTGCCGACTGTCGGCATCCGCCCGGCGAGGCTGTGAGCGAGGCGGATGCGACATGTTTGCCAAGGGCCGTCGGGCGTCAGTAGCCCTTCAACGCGGCCTTAGTCCGCTCCAGCCATGTGGCATTGTGGCTCCGCGCGTGGCGCGACCAATGCTGGGCATCGTCGATGATGCTGGCGAACAGGCTGCGGGCTTGCTCGCGATCGTCGGGTTGCGGCTGCGCCATCAGCCATTCGGCGTAGAGGCAGCGTGCGGCCGCATCGTTTCCGCATTCCACGGCCCGCTCGAACGCGGCACGGGTGCCGGGCGCTTGGGTAGCCGCCAGTGCCTGCGCGTAAAGCAGCGTCTGTTCCGGCTTGCGACGCACGTCCGGGTGGCGGGCGAACAGGCCGTCCAGCGTCTCCACCGCAAGCGTAGCGTGCCCGGACTCGAGGCGGGCACGGGCAAGGCCGGTCAGGATGTAGGGATCGTCGCCCAGCGGCGAGCTGGCTGCCTGTTCAAGCAGGGTCTTGGCTTCCTCGGCCTGGCCGGCATACAGCAGCGTCATGCCCAGGCGAACCCGGTTCTGCACGGTGGGCGTGCGGGCCAGTTCGGTGCGGGCGTTGCGCAGGTCCTGGCCCGGGTCCATGAGCTGCTTGGCGGAACGGACAACCTGCCGGGCGCCGCGCGAATGGCGGACTTCCGGGAAGTAGATCGCCAGGAAGTAGACGACGCTAGAAAGTACTCAATGTTCCTGTGTTCGGGCCGATAAGTAGCCATGGACTTGGGCGGTTGCGCCTGCGTCGCCTCTTTGAACGCAAAGGACTGTGTTGCATGAAGACAGTATTGGAGCTCGTTGCCGATCGCGCCGCGTCGGACATTGCTCGCATCTTCCCAGAGAACTGGAGCTCGCCCAAGGCCGGCCGGAACATCAGAGATCTGGTGGCCTACGCACTGGCGGGGATGAACTATCGGGACGCTGTTCGGCAGGTGCGCGCTGAGGGCGAGCCTCGCTATCCCAACCCGCTGCCATTCATGGACGCGGTTCCAGATCACGATGGGGAGTTCAGCCTGGACGTCGCCATCAGGGACGCCTTCGACTGGCTCCAATTCGAACTCGTCGCTTGCGGAGGTGTGTTAACCAGCGTGTCCAAGGCGAGGCACGGGCCAACTGCCATGCTTGTTCGTACGCGCTTGGACGCGGTCCGCAGTCAGACGATCGAGGATCCAAACAAGAGGGCGTTCACGGCAATCGTTCTCGCGACCGATCACGGACAACTGCTCAGTGAACTGGAGCTTCTTGCCGACCTCAAAGGTTCATGGGAGCTTTCGAACTATGAGTATGCGCTTGCTGGCAAGGGCGATGCCATTGGTGTTCACGTCACGGTCGATCCTCAGGATCGATTCCGCATCAGGAAGCGCCGCAGGTGGGCTGCCCCCTCTGTTGATGTGTCCAGGAAGCGATCCGCCCTGAGCGATTCAATGGCCGCCGTCTACAACCCTTCCTATGAAAGTCGCGTGTGGGTTCCCGTGCTACGCGATGAGCAGGACTGGTGGCTGGAGCAGTAGCCACCCCAGCAGTAGCGGCCTTGCCGCATGACCCGCACCGCGGATGGAATTAACGTTTTTCAAGGAGTGCAAGATGGCTGAAGAAAAGAAGGCAGTGACGCTGAGCAGTGTGGATCAGAAGAAGGTAAATCGACTTGCGCGGGAAGGGATGAAGCTGGTCGACATCCGTCGGGAACACTTCCCGGAGGTCAAGTACTCCGCGCTCCGCGCCGTGGTTCTCGATACGGGTTCCCAGTCAGCGATTGGTCGCTTCAAGGCGATCAACAAGGAGCTGGCTCTCATGGCACAGGCCACTACGGGGGCGCAGCGCAAAGAACTTGCTGCTTCACTGAGTGCGCGTATCAAAAGCCTTCATGAGGACTACATCAGGAGCGCAAAGAAGCTGGACCAGGTGCGCGACGTCCTCCAGAAGTAGCCCGGCGCAGGAAGCCCGCCAAGGGTTGAAGGCAGCTGCCTGGCGCTGATCAGCCGGGCAGTTGTTCTACTCATGAAAGCCAGGCCGGACTTCCCAGCGCAGCGTTGAGAGCGATCAGTTCAGGGCGAACGTCACCGGAACCACGATACGCCCTCTTGCAGGCATTCCATCGATGGTTGCCGGGTTGAAGGTCCATCGCCGCGCGGCCTCCTTGGCGGCGCGATCCAGGTCGCTGTTACCGGAGGATGTCTCCACCGACACATCGGTGGGATAACCCTGCGCATCGACATCGACCCTCACCCGGACAACGCCCTCGATGCCAGCGCGGAAAGCTGTCGGAGGGTAGCGCGGGGCAGGGGAGGAACGAATGGTGATGTCGGTGGAACCGGGTGATTGCTCGGGTGCCGCATTGTCAGCCGGGGGAGTCACATCATGATCCTGCGCGGGCTTGTCCTGTTCTGCAGGCAGGCCTTCAGCTACCGGCTGGGAGGGCCGGGGATCCGCCGCTTGCGGAGCTGCCCTGGTTGTCGCGCATCCCTCCATGATGCGATTAGCGATCCAACCCTGGATGTCACGGCAGGCATTGAAATTTCCACCCTGACACTCCCGACGGGTCTGGGCCTCGCCTCGATCGATGATCGCGCACTTGTCCTCTACAGGCGCGACTGCGGTCTGAGCCGGAGCAGCCATTCCCTGCGCCGTTGTATCTCCCTTCACCACCATGCGGGCGTTGACGGTCAACACGGAGCCGTTGCTGGACTGCGAGACGATCGACATGTAGGGCGTGTTGGCGGGAATCTCACCCCGCCGATCTCCCTCTGGAAGGATGAATTGCTTCACTGGAACCGGGGAGACGCAGACCACGTAGAACCGCTTTGCCAGGTCATGCGCTGGTGCAGTGGTGGCGATTCCCTTGCATTGCGTGCCGTTGGTCAATCGCTCCTCGCTGACCGGACCGCTTGCACTGCATTGGCCAGCAGTCGTGCAAAGCGTCATCTCGCCGCCGCCGATACGGAATTCGTAGCTGTTACCCGTCAGCGCTTTCCCTGTGGTGTCGTCCACCAGAAGCAAGGATTTCGGCTTGTCAAAGAATGCAGGCCCAATCGATGCGATGTAGCCCCTTGAGTCCAGCGCATAGTCCTCGTTCTCGGCACCTTGGCCCGTAGGAAGGTGCCGGCAGGCAAACCACGCAACGCCAGCGAGGACAGCGCAAACCAGCAGCAGCGCTGGCCAAGGGCTCCGCCGGGCATTCCGCTCGGCCTTGCTTTGCCTGAACTGCAGCGGCGCAGTATCGCCAACAGAAGCTGTCGCGGCCTGTTGGGGCCCAGGCGTGCCGCCATTGACGGGCATGCCAGAGGCGGGCTCCCGCGCGGCCGATATCGGGTTTCCGCAGTGTGGACATGAGGAAGCGCGGTCACTGACCTGCCTCCCGCATTCCGAGCAATTGATCAGCGCCAAGTTATCCCCCTGTGCCTTCGTGGCTATGTGATGTCCTGAATGGCACGCTGGCCATCGCTCGCTATTATAGGCATCGAGGCCGCTGTCATCACGTTCGATAAAGACCAGAGGGCATCGGGTCACTGCTGGCGAAATCTAATAGGCGCGGGAACTGGCCACTCTCGTGTACCTGCTCCATACCGCCTACATGACGTCGTTGCGGCGCTCGCGGCAACCGTTAGAATCTCGCCAACCTATTGAATTCTGCCACGCAAGATGATCGATGACATTGAGCTTGCCATGGCGCTCGACCCTGAACTGGGAAGGCTGCACGAGAGCGGCAAGAACCTGAGTGGAGAGGCCCAGGCACTCAGCTTTTCCCATCTTCGCGGCTTCGCCCATAGATTCTGTACGCTCGTAGATGAGCGCAATGCTCAGAGTAATGAGCCCCTTGCATAGAAGATTCGAAACCTCGGCACTCGCGGCATAGCGAACCGGCCTGTATTGAGTGCTCTGGGTGTACTGCATTCCAACGGCAACATAGCGGCTCATCCCGAACACTACGGCTACACTTCACACGACTTCGGTGGCATGTCCAAGCTGTCACTCGACGCCGCTTTGCGGCTTCTGAAGGAGCTGTACTGGCGAGCGCACTAAGTCGAAGTTGACTGCATCGTAGCCCCCGTGAAGTCCAGCACTCTATGGCAGATGTGTGGGAAAGCCACGCTGGACGGTGATTCGGAGGCAATGTTCCAGGCCGGATCGTACTTCATGGAGTGCTCGAGCCCCGCTGGCCGGACGCTGGTGGAGGCCAAGGACGTTGCAACCACCTTCGTCTGCTCCAAGCATCCGGAGACCGGTCAGTGGTGCATCCCCGATGAGTTCAAAGATGCGCTGGTGGTGATCGATGAGGTGCATGAGTTCTACGTCGCACAGCGCAATCAGCTGCCGGAAGAAGTGGAGAACTTCTTCGCCCTGATCGGATAGAACGGCGGTGACGCGTTGATCATGACGCAGTGGATCAACCGCGTGCATTAGGCGGTCAGGGCACGTATCGAGCGCAAGAACGTCTTCCAGAAACTCACGGCCGTAGGTCTGAAATCGCGCTACCGGGTCACGTATTTCCACACCGCCAGCCCGGGCAAATTCGAGGTCGTTGGCAGCAAGACGCTCAAGTACGATCCGGCCATCTATCCGCTGTACCACGGCTATGCGGTCGGCACCGAGAATGCAGAGGTATATGAGGAAGGCGGGACGAACATCTGGAAGCAGCTTGCGCCCAAGATCGCCATTGCCGCCGTGGGGCTGATCTTCGGCATATGGGCATTCGGCGGCTACTTCATCAGGATGATGCACAGCGACGAGCCGGAAGCTGCTGTAGAGGCCCCGACAGGCACTAGGGCAACGCAGGGGCAGGGCGCCCACAAGCCGATCAGCACCGGCGCCGTGCCGGCCGCGGCCGTTGCGGTGCCTGCCGCCGATCCACTGGCCGGGATGACCGTCGAGCAGCGCTATGTGGCCGCCATGACGCAGGCGAACCGGATTCGGTTGGCCTTTACCGCCCAGTTCGGAGACCGTTCGGTGGGCATGGTCGAATGGGTCGACGGCTCAGGGAACACGGTCGATCAGTTGACCTTTGATGCACTGATCGCGATGGGCTACCGACTCCGGGTTGCCGTCTACGGAGTTCGCCTCACGGCGGGTTCGTTTGAGACGGTTGCAACGGCGTGGCCGAGGGAAGCACCCCGGCGCGAGGAAGAGCCAACGTTGTACCGCCTGGACAGTGACCGTGCTGCCGCTGTATCTGCGAGCGTAGCGAGTGGAAGCGGCGGCGGCGCGGGCGCGGTCATGGCGGCAAGTAGCGGGGGCACCATCGTGCGCGTAGGTGAGCGCCCCATGGGCACGTTCCCAGAATCGAAACCCTACCCACCAAGCTTCTAATTAATGTGACGCGTCACGCCCAACTTGGCCTAACGCCCTGCGCACGGTAAGCTTCGGCCTGCACAGGGGAAAGCAATGAAGACATGGATTTCAGCAGGCCTTCTTCTGCTTGCGTGCAGTGCGCACGCTCAGCAGGTCAATAAATGCGTCACCAAGACCGGCACCGAGTATCGATCCGGCCCCTGCGATGACGGCGTTGCGACCAAGACATGGTCCGCGCAGGTAGCCCCGAGATCTCCCGAGGTGGTCGCCAATGAGCGTCGCCTCGATCAGATCCGCCAAGAATCAGCAGCCAGGACACAGCGAGCTCACGCGACACCGGCTTCTCGCGGTACCGCGATCCAGTTTTCCCAATACAAGGATCCCGATCGCTGCGCCTGGGCAAAAGCCCAACGGGCGGCGGCGTTTGAGGCGGCAGGCCATAGGCGGACTTTCGCGCTGAGCCGCCAAATGGATGACTTAGTCTATGGATCTTGCAAGTAGGCCCACCTTCGTGATCGCGAAGCGTAAATCAGCCCTAAAGGCCCATTTTTAAGAGTGCAATCACAATGGCTGACTGGATTGATGGAATAGCATTGATCGGAACTCTCGGGTCACTATGGATCGCACGGAGCGCACTGAAGCTATCGAGAGACGCGAACCAGCTACAGCAACGAATGGCGCTTGCACAGGTTCGGCCATGGGTAGTTACAAAGGGACCTTGCAGTCTAACCGCCCCTCTGTGCATCGGGCGTCCGGTTTCCTTTGCGCAGTGGATCACTCTTAACGGCAATGCTCCAGCAGTTCGGCTACGAGTCGATTCGTACTGGGAGCTGGTTGCAGCCGAGAATGCCAAACAGCATTTCGGTATTGAGCGGGTCTGCATTCAACGGCGCATCGGTGAGGGCAGCTTAGGCGTGTTAGCGCCCGGGCAAAGTCAGTGCTTGGTGAACGGGAAGAACAAGTGCCTATCGGCCTCGGATTTCGGAAAGATCTTCGCCGGAACTCACGTACTCCGCATTGTCATCATTGTCGAGTACGAGCACACATCAAGCCCAGGCATCGTCTTTCGAACCACTACGGCAGCAATTTGTGATAAGTCCGTATTTAAGCCTTTTGACCGAAGCGTGGATCTGTTGCCAGCACCGGATGGATTCCACTTGGAGTAGCTCCAAAGGGGTGTAGGGGCGACGCCCCTACGGAAGCGCCTCACACGCGCTGGCGAGGCCTCGGCCCACGGCTCATGTAGACCACATTGGAAGCCTCGGCGTCGGAGCCGGGATCACGCACGCCAAACCGTCGCTCCCGCCGAATTCTGATAGCTTCGGCAAGGTAGATGACGCTAGATTTCGCCGAGCCCGAAGCTTTCCGGTTTGCCGAAGCCCGGGGAGCGGCCTCGGCCATCATCAGCCGCCATTCCCGGGCAATGTTGCAGGTCAACGACCACCAGGTGATATCGCATGGATCCAGCTGGTGACCTTCAGGTGTGAACATATGGCCGCCTTGGAAGCCGAATCCGGCCCACTGGCCGGTTAGGTCAGTTCGGTCATGCGGATCGATCTCGATCATGCTGCAAGCTCATCCTTGTCGGGGGAGCCAACAGGGAGTGATGGAGCAGCTAATCCTGTTACCTCGCAGTCTTTGCATTTCAACAGTCTACAAAGGTGAAGCTCCAACTCCAAAAAAATGAATAGGCGAGCATCTTGAGGTATATGTGTTACTTATCCATTGACTACAGGTATTTCTGTTACTAGTTCGGCGGGGAGTCTGACAGGGTTCGGTCACCGGTTGCGCCCCAAGCCGCTCGGGAGTAGCGTGATGCAGCACGCCAGCGACATCTGACGCCGCAACCGGCAACTGCCCAGGCCCAGGTCGCCCACGAAGCGATCAAGCCCGAATAGATCCTGTGGATGCCTAGACCGTTGCCCCGCCCTCGCAGGGATGTCCATTTGGAGCACGGGAATGAGTGTTACGACCAAGGCTAGGCAACGCCGTCTAGGTGTGCGGCAGGCTCGGACAAGCAACTCGGCAAACCTTTGGACACTGCAGTCTCCGACAGCTGAGTGTCCGGTGACGCTTAGTGGTGACCTGAGAATGAAGCTCTTCTTCCACTGTGAAGGCGACCCAAACGTCCGTGACGCAGAGTATCGTGAGCCGCTGACACAGGTCCTTCTAGACAGCGGACCGATCAGCCTTGATGCGCTGACTACACTAACGGATGGCTCTATTCAGGCTCGGATGATCGACGACGGATCGGAGCGGGCCCGACGAGATATCGAAGCACTGAGTGCAAAGCTCGGCAAATCAGTCACCATTTTCAGCACGCGTGATCTGGGTCAGGCCAAGATGAGGATCCGCAACTGGCAAGCAGCCATCTCTGCTTTTCACCGCTGCCGCGGTTCGGATCTCACTTTTCTGGCAAAAGAAGTTGAATCGATGGTCCGACGACGCGGCAAGGCGACCCTAAGAGAAGTCATTCGAACGCTTAATCAGCAGCATCCTGCGGTGCTGGTAGGAGCGACGGTACTAGCGCTGCGCACTCGAACCATAGGCTCGGACATGGATGCCCACCCATGGTCTGTGCACACAAGGCTATTCAGGTGCGGACATGGCCCAGAACCTTAAGTTCAACCGGAGAACGCTCCCGGCAGACCTTGCAGACTATAGCGAGTGGCCGGCCTGTGAAACCAGTCAGATGGACCCGGCTGATCTAGCGCTGTTTGAGCGAAGAAAGAAGGCACTGATTGCGTACTTAAGTGGCTACCGAACTGCCGAGATAGCTTCTCGGCTCGGGATCGAGCGTACTGAGGTATTGCGGTACCTGAATCGATGCGTCGCTGTCATGGATGATGGCCGTATTGCGGGGTGGGTCGGCCTCATTAAGGGATTTCGCAAGCAGAAGCCTACACGCTCTAAGCCCGTGAACGCGATGCCAGGCCAGTCATTCGGTGGCTATACGGGTGCCCTATCAGCGCTGTTTGACTCGCAACCGGATGTGCAGTCCGCACTGGACAATTACCTCGCCACTGGCATCACCCCAGAGGGAGCTAAGCAAGGGCGTGTTACCCCCAAGAAGGCTCATCAGATCTTCCTCGAGCTCTGTCGTCATGCCGGACTTCGCAGGAGTGAATGGCCGTTCTGTGTCACCCGGCGCGGCAGGGAAGCCATTTGTGCGTACCTGAAGCAATTCTTCACTGCAAACCACGAACGCGTCGCATCCCTGCAGTACGGCGAGGAGTGCAGGCAGCGTTCAAGGAGGCCATGGGAGCAGTCGGATACTCCTAAAGCCTCGGCCCCTTTTGAGATAGTAGAGGCTGATGAGCATACGGCCGACATCATCTTTGCAGTGGGTGTGAGCACTCCAAAGGGAATCAAATACGTTCCCAGTCATCGCATGACGCTCATCGTCATCGTTGATAGGTTCACGAGCTTCATTCTAGGCTGGGACGTGGTAGTCCGTCGAACGATTGCTAGCTCCGACTTCCTCAGGTGCATCGATCATGCATCTTCTGGACAGTGTCTCTCAGAACAGCTGCGAATTGCACTTGCAGGAACGCTTTCAGAGGAGGTCGATCCTTCAGAATTGCGCTTTGGCTTTGGAAGCCTTTTCGTCGACAACGCACTCGCGCACCTGTCGGACAACGTAGGCGACAGGGTTAGGGGAGAGACTGGCGCCGCCATTTCCTTCGGTGCCATTAGGCGGCCCAAGCGTCGAGCACTTGTAGAGCGAGTGTTTGGGTGGTTGGCATCGGCCGTTTTTCATCAGTCGCCATCGACCACGGGGAATACCCCCAAGGATACCCTGCGCAACCAACCGGAGTGTAAGGCCGTCAGAAATCAGGTGACCCTTGAGAAGCTGATGAAGGACACGGCAAAGGCCGTTGCGCGTTGGAACTCGACGCCTACGGAGGCCAACTATGGCAGCAGTCCCGCTGACCAATTGCTCGAATACTATGCCCCTGGCTTGAAGTGACCCCCGAGACTTGGACAGGGGTCAGGCGGCCGATTGGGCCTGTTGGGCCTGCTCCCGGTACTGTACCGGGCTCAGGCCCTTCAATTTCAATTTGATTCGCTCTTGGTTGTAGTACTGGATGTATTCCACCAG